>JBDTJI010000057.1:0-44413 GCA_039935935.1 Ginsengibacter sp.
AATGAGGCGGGTGTATTATTTTTAACAACATAAAAAACATTATGGCTTTACCGGATCACACTACTACTTTGCGACGAATAAGGAATCATTACAGGCTGATAGTGATGAATGAAGATACTTTTGAAGAAATCGTGGCCTTTAAATTAAATCGGTGGAGCGTATATGTAGGTTTGAGCTTTATGTTTGTGGTAATTGTGGGGTTTACGATTGCCTTAATAGGCTTCACTCCCCTAAAATATTATATCCCTGGCTATGGCAGGATAGGCACTACGCAGGAATATGAAGGGCTAAAGGTAAAGGCCGACTCTATTGAAAAAGCCCTTATCATGAAGCAGGAATATATAAATGACATACAAAAAGTATTAAGAGGAAATGTACTGCCTGCGGATACTACCCTGCTTAAGGTGAATAAAACCGGTAAAAATATAATTCCGAAGAAGGGTAGAAGGTAAGTGGTGCACTGCCAATATTAAGTCGAAGAAACTCCACTTTCGACTGTTGTCTTACCTCAACCTTTTAAAATCGTTACGGCTATAGGTGCCGGGCTCTGCATGATCTCCGGGAGGAAATTTGAAATTTACAAATTTTACATTTTTCAATTCAGTCAAGGTGTAGGTGGCGGATGCCATGTAGTTCTCTGCGCCGGTATCTCCTATTCCTGTCGAAAGCCTTTTACTGTCTGGGATGTCCACATACATGGTATCGTGAGATATTTTTACAAGATCGAGATGTACATCTGGAAAATTTTTATTGAGCACATCAATAAGCTGTGCAGAAGAAAACGTTTCTGGAATAGCTGTTTCCGGCTTTTTTAATTTTTCTTCGCCAGGTTTTTCTTCGTCAACAGTCCATATTAGTGAACGGTTTATGAAGGTTTGTGTTGAATCAGCTGATAAGCTTATAGATGTAACACTATCCGTAATGGTTTTTTCAACTAGCTCGGCATTTTTATCTTCATTAGAGCTGCAACTGTAAAAAAGAACAATTACTATCAGCGTAAAGAATAGTTTGATTTTATACATAACATGAAATTTACCAAATTTTATTTAGAATGGATAACCAATAGCCAGGTTCAATACTAAATTTCTTTTGCGCCATTCTTTATTTCCAAAATCTATCTGGTTAATAACCCATCTTTGTCCCTGAGGCAACCACGGCTCTCTTAATGGCATGCCCAAATCCAAACGTAATAGCAAAATTGTGAGATCAAGACGTATGCCAATGCCAGTACCTACTGCCAACTCCTTCATAAAACCCTTTGAAAACTGAACACCGGGCCTTAGATTGACTTTACTGGTGTCCTTATTATATAACCAGATATTTCCCGCATCTAAAAAAATAGCGCCTTCGAATATTTTATTGAACTTATAGCGAAGCTCAGTATTCATTTCCAGTTTGATATCACCAGACTGATCAGGGAAAAAAGAAAGACTGTCTGCATTGGGTGCGCGATAAGTGCCCGGGCCCACAGACCGGCTGCGGAATGCACGAATACTATTATTACCACCAATGAAAAATTGTTTAATATAAGGTAGCTGCTGTGAGTTGCCATAAGGATAACCAAAACCGACTAACAACCTGTTGGCTAGTCGTGTTTTTGGATTAAATTCAATGAAATAACGAAGGTCTGTCTGCGCTTTGACGTACTGCGAAATAGGAGCGCCAAACAACCTTTTCGTTCCCGTTGCCGGATCCTCTGGTATCAATAAACCGACTACATTTCCAGAAAAATCTGCCAGACCGTTAAAATAAAGCCCTGTGGAATTAGGCCTGTTTACAAATGGGTCAATTGTATATGAATAATTAGATCCAATAATAAACTGGGTGTCTATTGCGTGTTTCAAAATAGGATCACGCATAACACTGTCACGGTATTTTGGAGTTACATTGATGGCTTTTACATAATTGACTGAGAAAGGGTTAAACTCCTGCTGTACCCTGATGTTTGGTTTCCAGACATAACCTAACTCACCTTTTAAAGAACTTAATGTATATAATTTTCTTCGGTTCAACAGGTCATAACTCAATGCAATTTTTGTTTTTGGAACAAAAGCATTTGTGGTATTGAAGTTAAAAAAAGGAACTACAAATTTCGGGATCAAAAATGTAACTCCACCACCAAGGCTGTACGTATTGTATCCGCTTTGGTAGCCACTATATTGCACTTCACTTCCCACGTTGGCTTGTATGTCTAATTGCTCTGCTCCCCTAAATGTATTTCGGTTTCTGAACGAACCGGTCAGCACCGAGCCTACATAGTTATTAGATTTAGTGTTAGCTGATATTTCGCTACGTAAACTTTTTTTAGGAAGAGGTGTAAGATAATAGTAAGTATTAAGCCGCCCTGTATCTCCCTTGCTATTAGAGGAAAGCTCAAAGCGGTTTTTCACAAATTTGAAAACTCCAAGATTAATTAGCCTGCTCAAAGTAAGGTTATGGTCTGTTCGATTGTAAACATCTCCTGAATCAAACCGCATGATCTGCGGAAACAACTTAGGCTTAAATTTATGTTGGGGATCTACCACATAATAGCCATCGTACAAATATTTTTCATTAGACGTGGTATCGGCTTTTTTTGCATTGAGCCGGAAGTTTGGATAAATATATACATTGTCAATTGCGTAAGGCTTTTTCACCTGTGCCTCTATATTGGATTTTACTTTGAGATACATGTTTACTTTATGATCTCCAATAGTGCTGTCAGCCTCTGTAATCAACGCATCGGGACTAAAGTAATAGTAGCCTTCTTCTTTTAAAATTGCGTCTATCCTTTGCCGCTCACCTTTTATTACTTCAAGGTTAAACGGGTCTCCAGGATGTAAAAAAGTATGAGGCTTTGTATCGGCAATAGCTTCGCCGAGCGCTGAACTGTCTGTCTCAAATTTTACTTCTTTGATGGTATAGACGAGACCTGGCTCAAGAATATAATAGGCATGACCTTTTTTTCTTTTGACAATAGTATCCCCGGATGCTTCGGCCTGAAAATAACCAATATTCTGCAGATAATTTTGCAACACTGTTACATTATATTCTACATTTACGCTACTTAATAGTACAGGGGGCTGTCCTAATTTTCTCAAAAACTTACGGATAAAATTATGTTTAGAGGTATCTCCGGCAAGATTGTATAAAAGTAATTTAAAAGGAATGCCTAAAAATTTACTATTAGCCACAGGCCTCGGAAGATCATCTGTGTGACTGGCAATTTTTTTCTTTTCTTTTCCTGAAAGAACACTATCCTTTACTTTAATTGAAGCGCCGGTATATAACGCATCTCCTTTAGGCACCAGCTTGGTAGTATTGCATGACACAAAAAAAATAAACGAAAAAGCAAATAAAAATATCGTTGTTCTATTTATCATTCTCATTGGCTTTTGCAGGAGGAGTAATCGTTTGCTCACTTTCATTTTTTGCATCATCCTCCTTTTGTATTTCTTTATTTTGACGGATAATTTGTCTCTTTTTTCTGCGTTGCTGCTTATTCATAAAAATCTCTTTAAGCTTATTGTAATCAATAGAAATAACAAATCCGACCCCAGTTTCGATTACATAACCTTCAAGAGCTCCCGTATAATCATTTTTGCGATAAGCGCGCAGCAGGTATCTTCCATCTTTACTTAATTGATAACTAATGGAGATATTGCCTGCTAGATTGCTTTGTTGCTGGTTGGTTTTCATTGGTCCCTGTAACTCAAAATTACTTCCCACACTTACTGTAAGACGATCGTTTAACAATCTTTTGGAAACACCTACATTCAGATCTGTCTTGTCTTGTGCGGTGCCCGTAGTATAATCCTGTGTGGTGGCCAGATCAAAATTGATGTCCACTCCCTGCACCAGGTTTTCTGCCAATTTATTCAACTGTTCAGATAAAAGCCGACTCACGCTTTGCATGGCAAATGTGCCCGCATTCGTAGAGCCTCCACTGCTGCTAAAGGGATCTTCACCGACGAAACGATTCAACAATAATAAAGCAAAGACCTGCTTATTCATCTCGGAAGGCTCCTGCCGCATCTGCGCCAGCTTGGTATCTACTGTGCTTATAATATCATTTGAAACGTTATAATTTTTATCGGAAGGAAGGATGATATCGAAGCTGATTTCTGGCTTTAAAAGTTCGCCTTGTAATAACAAATGAACTTCAAAAGGCAATTTTTGTTTGTAAATACTTTTGTTGGCCTGGCTTGCTTCTATCTGCCCTTCTACCAGGTCTATCGGCGCAGTATTGGCAATGTAAACTGCCGTAACATTTATCTGGGCGGAGGTAGGACTTCCCGTCCAGACGATACGGCTCCCTTTTTGAATATTGAATTTTCGCTTTAAAAAATTAAAAGAGAGATTATAAGTACCGTCTTCAATTTCGTAAGATCCCACCAAAGTTACTTTACCACTGGCATCTATCCCGCCTGTTAGTTCAGCATTACCCTTCAGTTTTAAAAAATCACCATTTGCAGGATCCACTATCATGTTGAAAACAGCTTCTTTATCAACCTTAATATTAACGGTAATATCATAACCCACCATTGGTGCGGTGTTGAGTGAATCGTAAGCAGCCATCATGAATAGGGAATCTTCTTCCGTTGCACTCCTATCTACAAAGCGTACGATACCTTCTCTTTTTTCTACTCCAGGGTCCTCACTGGGAAGTACTACTGTAAAATCAGTTTTATCATTGATGGTTAAATCACCATCAATAATTGGATGTGTTGGTGTTCCTTTTACAGTAAGCCTTGAGGAAAATACCATTTTGCCATAGAAGAGTTTATTATCTCTGTTAGTCGAATTCGTAGCCTGGAAATTGTCTGCATTTATCTTCAAATCAAAAGTATAATTAAAAAAATCCGGAGTATTTACAGCCCCATCAATTACGATTGCATTGTTAGAAGTATCACGAATCGTAAACGTGTCAAATTCAATTCCTTTATTGTTAATGACCGCCACTGCCTCTTTATCAATCTTAAAAACATTATTGAGCATGCTCACGTTAAAGGCAGTATTGTTAAATTGAATTTTGCCGTTGATATCCGGTTGTTTCAAGCTTCCTTTCAGTGCAATTTTTCCGTAAAGATTTCCACGGGCATCCTTTATTCCTCCGTTCGTAAATCCTTCGAGGTCTCTCATCTGGAAACTACCAATATTTACAAGGAAGTCAAAACTGCTATTGGAAGAATCTATCAGGTAATCACCATTGATTTTTATATCATTTCCGCGGCCATTTAACCCCACTTCCGCATGATAGGTGTTGGTTACTTCATTATTTACTTTGGCAGTTAAGTTGCCTACGGTATCCTGGTAAACACTTAAATCAGCAACGGTAATATCCGCAAGAAAAGTAGGTTGGGTTTGAATATTTTTTACGGTTGCACTGCCATTCAGCAAACCGGCGACCATTAACGAATCACTTTGAACAAACCCGGTAAGTGTTTCAATTTTAAAATTCTTAAAACCTACTTTTAACGGTGCGTTTGTTCTCTCACTTTCGCTGTTAATACTTAACTGCTGATCGCCCTGGCTTAACACGAAATTGAAAGCATTAATGTCTTTATTAAAATACTGAATTTTATTTTCTGTATTTGCTGTCCACTTTTTATAATTCAATAAAAGGCTGTCGGGGTTTAGGCTAAATACATATTTATTAAGTGTGGGTTGATTCAGGCTACCAGTTAAGATGTATTTATCCTTTGCCTTTTGATCTTTAATATTCAATGAAAAACCAAACTGATTATTTTGAGCCTGGCCGTGTAACGTAGTAGCATACAGGTTAAATGAACTTCCGCTTATCAGATGCTGCAGGGACGTATTATAAACCAGCACGCCATTCTCGGTACCTACTCTGAGATTAATTGAGTCAATAACAGAACTGCCATATACAATGTGAGGCGATCGCATCAAAACATTCCATCCACTGTCGCTATCAAAGTTTCCGGAAAGAGTAACAGGTTTTAACTGCGTTAAGTCCGGCATAAAAGCACGTAACGTAGGGCTATTGTTGAGTCCGGCGCTTATGGTAAAATGATAAGGGGCAGTTTTTATAGTGTCTTTTTTATCGGTTAATGAAAAATAGGGATCAATGGCCTGTTGAAAAACACTTCCTAATTGGGTTAGCTGATAACGTCCTTTAATAGATGCGGCAAAAAAATCTGATTTTAAAGCTATGCGTTGACTGTCGGCAGAATGATCTGCAATCAATGAAAGAGAATCTAATTCAATTCTTTTACCGTTATTCACGAGAATAGAATGCGTAACAAACAGTTTTCCTTTAAGAGTATCCGGGTTGATATTAAAAAAATCAGCTACAATATTACCATGATAGATCAATGGCTGGCTTGTGAAATGGAGAGGCATTGTTTTGATGCTGTCAATTTTTGCGTCAAGATGCACCGTAGGATTATTACCTGAAAAACTGCCATTGGCTGCTATAGTAGCGTCTAAATTTGAATCATGAAGGGAGGCATTTAATTTGTAAATTTTATCTGCAATACTTCCTCCTAATTTTAAATTACGATAGGTATAATCATTTAAAGTCGCTTCAGACACCAAACCATCAAATGTAGCATTGGCTGTTTCAGGATTATATCCGTTTCCTTTTACTTTCAGGTCAGCAGTTAACAGCCCTACTTTTGGGTTTTGCATAATCACGCCTAACTGAAGCCGCCTTATGTTTAACGTCGCATCATAATTCGCTTTATTTTTATCGGTAATATTTATTAACTTTCCAATGAAATGTGCCCCTCCAGAAGTACTGTTTATGGTTAATTCGGTGCTTAAATTGTTCATACCACCTTTAAGGTAGCCCTTTGCAGAAAAAGCCTGGGGCAAAGAAATATTCTTAGGCAAAGCATTTTTGGTGGCTAAAGAGAGGAGATCTCTGCGCGAAGATTGAAATTGATTAATGCGCAGATCAGCATATATCTTTTTAGGATCTGGCAATCCTTTTATAGATCCGTTTATATTAATATCGGTAGCAGTGAGGCCTCTTATTCTCACCTTCTGTAAACTGAGATCACTCACTTTTCCTGTAATCTTAGCATCAACATATATCGTAGATTGCGGTGACATAGCGGGAAGTTGCTCCTTTAATTGCGGCATAATGGTTAGCACATCCTTTAAAGCTATTTTACTTTGCTGCAAATCAATATACAAACCCAGCTCACCCATATTCTTCTTGATGGCGTCTAATGACGGATAAGTCGCATAAAGCCGTGGTTTGAGTTCAGTGCCGGGAGTCTTGATCAATAAATTATAAAGGAAAACACCCGTAGGGATCATGTAAAAATCGGTTGTGAAATTATTTATAACGAAACCGCTTTTTTCCTCAAAGCTCAAAGATTTTACAGATGCTAATATGGTGTCAGTACTGTATTGGACATTGGCAACATTTGTGGAAAAGTTTTCAATGCCGAGGTGTGAAAAATCCATCCCAGCGGGTGCTTTGGGGGACGACTGATCATCATACTTCAGATTGACATTTTTGAGGTTGATATTGTCGGCTATTATTTTCATTGAAGAAGTATCTTCTTTGTTTATCAAAGTATCCTTTGGCTTTTCAGCTGTTGCCTTTGAATTGGTTGCTATGGCAATTTCCGACTGATCTAACAATACATCCTTTAAAGAAATAACGCTGTTTTTCAGGTCAATTTTTTTAGGATGCACTTCTGCGTGGCTTATAACAAATGACGAATTAATATGCGAAGGCTCGCTTTTATAAACTACATCAATATCACCAAGACTGATCTCTTTATTTTCAAATTGCAAATAATTTTCTGGTTCTGAAGACGCTTCTGCGACTGATTTCGCAACCGGCTTTTGTAGGGGCTTGAGTTGATAGAAATGGCCTTTCAAACCTTTAAGAGCGATAGAGGGTATATTAAAATGCATCTTCGACGGATCGAAGGTTGAGATTTTTGTATCTAACTGTCCGATAGCCAGATCCATATCATTTCCTGACAACAAATCTTTATAAATGATTCTCGTTTTCTTCACAACAATCCTTTCGATATTCATCTTCAGAGTAGAAGTATCTTCATTCTCCGGTGTCTTTTTTTCTTCGCTGCTAAAGGCATCTACAATGAATTGAAAATTAAATGCAGAATCGGGAGGTAGTCTTTTTACTTTAGCTAAAATTTTATCTAAATAAATTTCCTTTATCTGGATATTGTTTCTCAAGAGTTGAAACATATCAATATCCACTTTTATTTCACCGCCGTAAAGAAGCGTATCTTTTGATTGATCTTCGAAAAAAACTTTTTGTAAGGAAATAGCCGTTGGAAATTTTATATCCAATTTACCTATTTCAACAGTAGTTTTTAATTTGTGCTCCAGGTAAGTGACCACTTTTTCGCGGGCAAAATTTTGCACATAAGACGATTGAATCAGCAGCAAGACCAGTATAATTAAAAAAACCACCGAACCTAATATCCACAGCAATATCCTTGCAAGAATTGATAAAGTTGATTTTTTCTTTTTTATTGCTTCTTTTTTTTCTAATGCCATGGTAGTTGTAATTTTTTTGTAAAACAAATTGCACACCAACTTTCGGCAAATAATAAAATATTTAAAATTTTGATGTAGATAACTTAATTTTCATTTCAGGTAAATTGCTGAAGGTATTAATGATAAGTTTTTTAACTTATTCTGAAAATCTCAT
The DNA here is from genome assembly GCA_039935935.1 of Ginsengibacter sp. GTDB lineage: Bacteria > Bacteroidota > Bacteroidia > Chitinophagales > Chitinophagaceae > Ginsengibacter. Next base: position 8,648 of record JBDTJI010000057.1, read on the forward strand.
ATTCGTACAATAAATAAAAAAAATAAGACGGAAACAATTTGCAGAGCTAAAGCAATTGTTGTATTCGATGAGAACAAAAAAAAATCTCCTAAGAGGAGATCTTTTTTTAAAGCCTGAATTATAAAATTATCTTAAAGCTTCAATCTTTTTTACAAAATTAGACTTAGGTTGCGAGCCTACTAATTTATCTACTACTTTACCGCCTTTGACAAATACAATAGCGGGTATACTTGTGATGCCATAATTGATGCTAAGCTGTGGGTTTTGATCCACATTTACTTTTCCAATGTTAACCTGTCCGTCATATTCTTTAGAAAGTTCTTCAACTACAGGGCCGATAGCGCGACAAGGTCCACACCATTCTGCCCAAAAGTCCACCATAGTTAATCTGTCCGAATCCAGAACTTTTTCCTTAAAGTTCGCGTCTGTATATTCCTGAGCCATAATTAAATTTTTATTGAGTTAGAAAATTTATGTTGTTGATAGTGTACAAAGTTAAAGCCAATAAATTTAAATGATGAATTGTCATATCCACACTATGTGAATTCTACTTTTATGTCTAATTCGGGCTTTCGTTGCAGGAAATTAGCCATTTCGTCATTCATCTCAAATCCCTTTTCCAATGAGTACATTCCAAATTTTAAACGCGCAGCGGTATCATTTATTACAAATTTTAATGAGGATTTACCAGGGAATTGCTTTGTGTTTTTTTCCATAAATTCTATTAATTCTTCTGAAACTTCTTTAGGTGGGATCTCAATCTTCAATCTTTTGGTAGAAGTTCTCATTAGAGATTCCAAGAGCATTACAGTACTCAATTTAAAATCATACTCTTCCCGGCCATATCGCTGCCTGAATGATCCTGTGTAATAAATAACGGTACCTTTTTCAAGATAGTTACCAAATTTGACGTAATCTTCAGAGAATAAAGTCAATTTCATCTTTGAACTGTAATCTTCTACGTAAAATTCACCATATTTGTTTCCTCTTTTAGAGATCCTGTGTTGTACTTCTGTAATAAGACCTGTAAGACGAAAGGAGCGGCCTGGATTAGGCTGAAGCGCCACAGCTTCCAAAAACTCATTGAAGTCTGAAATAGTGTCAAGGTTAAAGTGTTTTAATTGGAATTTATAATTATCCAGAGGGTGGCCACTGAGATACATCCCAATAACGTCTTTTTCATAGTCAAGCATCTGGATCAGCGGCCATGGCTCACATTCAGGAATTACCGGGGGCGTTACTTCTTCCATTTGCAGATCACCAAAAAGGGTGTTCGTATTGTTATGTAGCTGAGCCTGGTACTGATTTCCGAAGCGTATTATTTTTTCCAGGGAATTAATATTTTCCCCTGGTATGGTGAAGAAAAACTGTGCCCGCTGAAAATTATTAAAGCAATCAAACGCTCCTGCATAGGCAAGGCTTTCCAATGATCTTTTATTTACTGTTCTCTGGTTTACTCTTTTGATCATATCAAAAATAGAAGAGAAAGTGCCGTGCTTATCTCTTTCTTCGATGATATTTTCAATGGCCGCTTCACCTACGCCTTTCATACCACTGAAACCAAAACGAATCTCTCCTTTTTTATTTACAGCAAATCCCTTTTGCGATTCGTTGATATCGGGGCCCAATACCGGCAAGCCCATACTTTTGCACTCTTCCATAAAAAAAGTAATCTTTTCAATTGATCCCGCATGGTTGAGTACTGCCGCCATATATTCACTCGGATAGTGTGCTTTCAAATAAGCAGTTTGGTAAGCTACTAAAGCATAACAGGTAGAATGAGATTTATTAAAGGCATATTGGGCAAATGCTTCCCAATCTGTCCATATCTTTTCCAGTTTATTTACCGGGTGATTATTTTTTTTGGCACCTTCAATAAATTGCTCCTTCATTTTATCGAGTACCGCTCTCTGCTTTTTCCCCATCGCTTTACGAAGAATATCCGCATCGCCTTTGCTAAATCCTGCCAACTTTTGCGACAGCAACATCACTTGTTCCTGGTAAACAGTAATGCCATAGGTGTCTTTTAAAAATTCTTCCATCACCGGCAGATCATACACTATGTCCTGGCGTCCGTGTTTGCGCTCAATGTAGTTAGGAATGTAAGCGATGGGGCCCGGCCTGTATAATGCATTCATCGCAATAAGATCATCAAACTTATCAGGTTTGAGTTCTCTTAAATATTTTTGCATTCCGGCGCTTTCAAACTGGAACGTACCGTTAGTTTCTCCCCGTTGAAAAAGCTGGTATGTTCCTTCATCATCTAATGCCAACGCATCAAGGTCTATTACAACATCGTGATTTTGTTTTATAAGATAAAGTGCAGTTTTTAAAATGCTCAATGTTTTTAAACCCAGGAAATCCATTTTCAGAACGCCTGCGCTTTCAATATTGCTGCCGTCAATTTGCGTGAGCCAAAGTTCAGAATCTTTAGAAGTGGCAACAGGTATTAGTTCCATGAGGTCTTTGGGCGCAATGATAATTGCCGACGCGTGAATACCGGTGTTCCTCACCGAGCCTTCTAAAATTTCCGCTTCATGCAATACTTTGCTGCGTAGGTCGTCGCCTCTATATATTTCACGAAGTTTTTGGATATTGCTGATATCATCCGCACCAACACCCTCTTCTGTCAATGATTTGGCACCGGTGATAGGAGCCTGCAAGACTCTCTTTAAGGAAGTACCTGGCTTATCCGGAACTAATTTGGCAAGAACATTACTCTCCACCAAAGGCAAATCCATCACACGGGCTACATCCTTGATGCTCATTTTAGCAGCCATAGTGCCATAAGTAATAATTTGCGCTACCTGGTTTTTGCCATATTTATCGACCACATAATCCAGTACTTTTTGACGCCCTTCATCATCAAAGTCAGTGTCAATATCCGGCATCGATTTACGATCAGGATTTAAGAATCGTTCAAAAAGCAAATTGTATTTAATGGGATCAATATTGGTTATACCAATGCAAAAAGCCACTACCGATCCGGCGGCAGATCCTCTGCCCGGACCAACAAAAACGCCCATATTTTTACCGGCAACAATAAAATCACTCACTATTAAAAAATAACCGGCAAACCCCATTGTTTTAATGGTGAACAATTCAAAATTGATACGTTCTTCTATTTCCGGGGTAATTGTATCATATCTTTTTTTAGCGCCCACCCAGGTCAGGTGATCAAGATAAGCTTCCTGGTTTTCAAATTCTCCCGGCACAGGAAAATGCGGAATCAGGATATCTCTTTTCAGATCAAGTACATCAATCTTATCGATGACCTCGTTGGTATTGTCAAGTGCTTGCGGCAAATCTTCAAATGCCGATGTCATTTCCGCGGTATTCTTCAAAAAGAACTGGTTATTGGGAAACGCGAAGCGCTTGTTTTTGATCATCACATCATCATCGGTAAATTCCCGTAATGCCGGCGTGGACTGTGTTTCACCGGTATTAATACACAGCAGGATATCATGGGCATTAAAGTCCTTTTCATCTACATAATGCGAATCATTGCTTGCGATAATTTTTACGTCATATTTTTTTGCAAATTTTAATAACACCTTATTTACCTTTTCCTGATCCGGAATGCCATGTCGTTGTAACTCCACATAATAATCTTTCTGAAAAATATTTAACCACCATTTGAATTCATTCTCACCTTCCGCCTCTCCTTTTTTTAAAATGGTTTGTGGTACTAAAGCGCCAAGGCAACAGGTAGTTGCAATCAATCCTTCATGATATTTATGGATTAGCTCTTTGTCAATGCGTGGATATTTGGAATACAATCCTTCAATATATCCCAGCGAGGTGAGCTTGGTAAGATTTTTATAACCCTCTGTATTTTTTGCCAGCAGTATCTGGTGATGACGCGGGTCTTTTTGTTCTTTAGTAAATTGCTTCTGATGCCTGTTCTCGGTAATATAGAATTCACAGCCCACTATAGGCTTTACCTTCAAACTTCCGTCTGCATTTTTAAGCGTATGTGCATGCTTCACAAATTCAAAAACTCCAAACATGTTCCCATGATCGGAGATGGCAAGCGCCGGCATGCCATCTCCAATGGCCTTATTATACAAGGCTTTGATAGAGGCAGCTCCATCCAATAACGAGAACTGTGTGTGAACATGAAGATGTGAAAATTTCATAGAGAGTTGTGAGTTGTAAGCAATCAGCGGTCGGCTTTCCGCCTCTGGCTTCGCTAACGCAAATATCGCAATAATGGGCGGAAGGATTTAGGCAAATTATCAACAGTATCTGCAAACTTTATTTTGAAAAGTGATGGAGAAAAGCATATGAAATTTTATTTGCTATTTTAAAAGGTGAAAGTTAACTTCGTCTGGCTTAAAAAAAATAATAGCTTTTAATTGTTTGTCTTAAAGCTAAGTCTTTTGTCCCCCTTATAAAACAAATTGTGACATTATTGCTTATTCTTTTTTACAAATGAATTATAAACTAAAGCATATGAATAAACTATTTTTCGCCAGTCTTTTTCTGGTCGTGGTTGGCAATACCCAGATTGTATCCGCACAAACAAGTGTCAATGTAGTAAGTGTTCCCGGCAATGGTGAAAATACTACTCCTGTATTTATTAAAGGAATCTCATTTACGCCTGATGGAATTTTAAGAACTACCGAAAATGGTGGCACTAAGAGCGTCAAAACAGTTGCTGTTCCTGTTGTTATACCGGAAAAAGCTGTTACTAAAGTTGACAATTCTTCAGTAATTGAAAAAATGTCTCCTATACAGTATAAATATGCAATGATGATGGATGTGGACATTGAGTCTTTGCGCAATCTTTCTTTGTTTGGGTATATTGATGACTGGTTTGGTACACGATATCGTTTGGGAGGTACTACCAAAAAGGGAATAGATTGCAGTGCACTCACAGGAGCCTTATTATTGGCAGTGTATGGGTTTATTTTACCAAGAACTGCGAGGCAACAATATGATGCAACAGAGCATATTGAACAAGAAGACCTGAAGGAAGGTGACCTCGTATTTTTTAATACCCATGGTGGTGTTTCTCATGTGGGTATTTACCTGGAAAATGATCACTTTCTGCATGCTTCCACTCACGGTGTTACTATCAGTAGCCTGGATGATCGGTATTATTCCAAAAGATTTATTTGTGGCGGAAGAGTGGTTGAATCTGAATGATTTTTTCAGAATACACGCACAGTCCTTATTGCCATAAATTCACGAACTATTTTCCTGACTGATATACACTACAAAATTTGGAAGGCGAAATCTGCATTCAGAAATGATGTAAGCAATGTGTTCATGAAACCTCTCATTATAAATTCATTTTCAAAATAAAAATTTCTTTTCACTTACAACTGCCTCTGTTCATAACCAGTAAAGTTTTATTCTAAAAATTGATACGGGTCAATGGAGGATAAACTGCATCTGACTTTTACGTTATCACATAAAACCGATTCTTTTCCGGGGCGTTCTCATAAGTATTTAAAAATTTTTTCATCTAATCCGCTAACCATTCTGCTATTTATTCTGCAACCGTTCTTTACTAAACCGGCAAGTAGTAATGCGAAAAACACCGCGCCACTTATTAGTGAAAACCGTAAATATATTTATGGTAACGTGGTTTATCGCCGGGAGTTACTAACAGATTTTTATATTTCAGGATTTAATCGCAGGCTCGCTTAAAATAAATATACAAAGATTTTTAAGCCATGGATACCCATTTTGTCAGATTTATGCAACCTTACACAAACACCTCTATTAAAACCTGACAACATGTTTTGCAGGCATTATCATTTATCACTCAATGGGGACTGAATAGTTACGAATAACAAGATACTTTTGATTACAAGTGATATTCCTTTGTTGCAAGGAAGAATTCGGAAAACAAATTGGTGACTAAAAGAAGTCCATTAAACATTTTCTTTGCATCTTGATAATGATCATACTATTGGATGAAAAAATTTAAACAAGATTATGAATAAGAAAATCATATTGCAATCTATAGCAATCCTAATTCAATTATGTTTATTTCAAAACCTACATGCCCAGATTACTGTACAAGGAGAAAATATGGTAGCGAACGGTGATTTTATGTCAAGAGACCCCGAGCAACGTCCTCTCCGATGGACAATGGGAAAGAATTTGCAAACAGCAACAATATCCACAGAGCAACGGCATGGTGCCACAGATGACGACTTGTCTCTTAAGATATCCGATTCTTCTGCCAATCTTGATCTTTTGGTGAGAAGTGAAAAAAGAATAGCGAATCCGGGAACGAGGTATGTAGCCAAAGCGTGGATAAAAGGACAAAATGGTTCGCCTGCCAGTTTTTACGTGGAGTTCTGGGATCAGAATAATAAAAGGATTGGGTCTAAAATAATTGCTCCCTCATTTAATACCGAATGGAAACAAATAAGAATTGAAATGCAGGCGCCGGATAAATGCACGCATGTTACGGTGGCAATTATATCCGATAAAGAAAGCAAAGGCATTTCATTTTGGAATGACATTGAACTTAATTATGAGGTAGCATATATCAGCCAGCTAAAAAATGAAACAAGAGAATTGTTCTTAGATAATTATCGCATTGAAACAATGGTGGACATACAGCGCATTGTGCATCCCGGTAATAAAACAAGGCCATTAATCGTTGCAACTGAGCCTTGGGAAGGAGACGCTGTTTATATATATGGTACCGTTTTGGTTGACGAGCCCAACGGTAGCGGTTACAGAATGTGGTATACAGCTTATTCCAGGGGAAGCTACTTCCTTTGTTATGCTACCAGTGATGACGGAATTGCATGGAAAAAACCAAATTTGGGTATTGTTGAATACAAAGGGAGTAAAAAAAATAATATCTGTAAAACAGGCGGCGGCACTTTAATTTACGACTCCTATGATAAAAACGTTGAAAGACGTTACAAATTAATGGATGTGGTGAAAACTGATACCATCAGAAAGAGACCATTTGGATATGGAGTCTTTTTTTCAAAGGATGGAATCGCCTGGAACGCTTATGAAGGAAATCCGGTTATTAGTTATGCTGACGTTTCTACGGTTGCTTATGACGAATCAAAAAGACTTTTTATCGCCTCTACAAAACAGAACACGTCTATGAGCAATACCAGTGTAACGCCTAATAAGTTAGACCGGGCCTCATTTATTTCTACAAGTAAAAACTTTACCGACTGGACTGCTCCGGATGAACCCTGTTCAGACTGGACTTTAGCTGTTGAAGGCGATATTAAAGATGATATGTTGGTTTGGGCTAAAGGTGGTATTGAAGCCCAGGTTTATGGCATGACGATTCATCCTTACGAAGGTATTTATATTGGCCTGCCATGGGTCTTTGATGTTAATAGTTATGGTAATGGAATTTTTGCAACGTATGGAGATGGTGGGGTTCAACCAGAAATTGCATCATCACGTGATCTGAGACTTTGGGAGCGTCCAAACCGGGATCCAATTATTCCCCTGGGAATTAAAGGATCATGGGACGATGGTGCGATATACACTTCCTCAAAATTCTATCAAACAAAAGACAAGGTTTATCTTTATTATGGTGGAATGAATTTGGCACATGGTGGTAGTAGTGCTACTCAAACCCAGATATCACGAATCGCTAGAGCCAGTTGGCGTCGTGATGGATTTGTTTCTCTCTCTAATGGAGGAGATGATACTGGTGTGGCTACTTCAAAAGAGATCACCTTTACCGGTTCACAATTAAATGTCAATGTGAACCTTCGTAGTTCTGGCAGTTTAAAAGTGGAATTACTCGATTCAATGGGGAGGCCAATACAGGGATTTACTCTTTCGGAAGCAAATGCAATTTCAGGTGATCAACTCGCAATTCCAGTATCTTGGAAAGGCGGAAACGATTTGTCAAAATTAAAGGGCAAAAAAGTTAAACTGCGGATTCATTTGAACAACGGCGATTTGTACTCCTATTGGTTTTCATAACCATGGCATATTACTAATGACTCTAAAAAGTAGTTTTTTTTATTATATTGTACAGGTATTAATATCTCTCGAACTTAGAACTACAAGCCAATCAATTTATAAAATGCAAAAAAAATCCCGGTGCTTTTCAGTACCGGGAATATTTATTGTAGATGAAAATCTATTGTGTTTTATCGTGGACCTGTGTATCCTGCTGTGGTACTTCAGTATTGATTACGGGTCCTCTGTTCTCTGCAGGTAATATGGAATCCGGTTTGGTAAAATATTGCTCCATGCCCTGTAACTGCTGCAACAATTGCTGTACAATCTGGTTCTCATAGGCCATGGATGCCTGCCTGTTCTCATCAAGGCTGTTGAAATACATTACCTGTTGCTCAAGGTCGGTGCGCAGAGCATCGGAAACTTTTTTAGCCAGCACAGTATCACCAGCTTTATAGGCAGCCAATAAAAACTGTCCTGATATTTGATCCTGCTGCTGTCTGCGAGATACCATTCCATAAGGGAAATTTTGTGGTAGCATCATCGAATCACATCTCTGAAGCAGCTTTTTGGCTTCTTCCTTTTTACCATGGTCAGCCAGGTTGCTGGCCACCTGGGCAAATTGCATTCTTATTGTATTGAGATGCCTCCTGTTTTCCTCATCATAATATACCCCGGGAATATTCGCGTTTCCAAATGTAAATTTATTCATCATCACATTGTAAGCCCAGTCCCGGTTTACTTCTGCATTTTTTACCGGTACAAGCCTGTAGGTTAATCCATCGGTTCTTAAGTATTGCTGGAAGCCAAGTTCATCATAAGGCGAGGTGAAATATATAGGCCTCTTCCAGTTATTAGCAGCGATAATATTGAGAATAGCGCTTTCATTTTTCATAAGAGCACTCTTAGGAATAGCAAAATCAATTTCACTTAACAAGCTATCGTCTGCATTTACCGTTCCATTCTGTCTCACAAGATTGGTATCTACCGGAATTTTCACATTTTTTGTAGGAAATATATTCAGAAAATCTGATCCATTCTGATACATCCTTGTGGGATCATTGCTACCGGCATAATCTTTCATCATGGTAAATAAGTCCATGGGCTTACTTTGATCTACTTTAGCCCCCGGCAGATCAGGAAAGAAATAAACTACGTCCCTGTTGCTTCCTATGATCTGGTCAGCACTCCATATTACCGGTATAGGGGCACTTTTATTGACGGCATATCTTAGTTGATTGATATACCAATCAGTGCCCATCAAGCTGGAGTTGATTACTCTGATATCTTTACGAATGCCCTGCACTTCCTGCGCATACCAAAGAGGATAAGTATCATTATCACCAAACGTAATAAGTATTGCGTTAGGTGCGCAACTCTCCAAATAATCCTTCGCCAGATCCCTTGCTAATGTTTTATGACTTCTATCATGATCGTTCCACTCCTGGCTCGCCATTAATACCGGAACAGCTAATAAACATAACCCTGCAGCTGCATAGTTGGCTATTTTGCCACTCATATATTTTTCAAATAATTCCTTCACATACATTACTCCCAGGCCTATCCATATCGCAAACGCGTAAAATGAACCTACATAAGCATAGTCCCGTTCACGGGGCTGGTTACCTGCCTGGTTAAGATAAAATACAATGGCTACTCCTGTAAAGAAAAATAATAAACCTACTATTAAAGTATCGCTTTTATCTTTTTTGTACTGATAGACAAGGCCAAGAATACCCAGCAAAAAGGGTAAAGCAAATAATCTATTATGAGCCTTATTATGCTTCAGGCTGTCGGGCATCTTACTCTGGTCGCCAAGACGTGCATTGTCCCAAAAAGAAATTCCGGTAATCCAGTTTCCATCCCGGACATTGCCCATGTCTATTCCCTGCAGATCATTTTGCTTCCCGGCAAAATTCCACATAAAATAGCGCCAATACATCCAGTTAAACTGATAACTAAAAAAGAAAGCAATATTATCTGACATGGTAGGCTTCTCATAATATTTTCCGGTCTTAGGGTCTTTACCTATCCCGGCAAAATTTGCATAGTAGTCTGCATGCCCCTGGTCATTACTGTTGTCCCACATGCGCGGGAAGAAATGAACATCAGATGGGCTATATTCTGTTTGCACCTTTTTCCCTTTTTTCTCATACCTGTCTTTACCTTTTACATAAGTATCTGCATATTTCTGATCGGTAGGCTCGTCAGTAAAATCCTGACCTTTCAGAATGGGCCAGTCACCATATTGTTCACGGCTCAGGTAACCTTCAAGACTTAAAGGATTATCTACATTAAACATATCAATTGCAGGATCAGCAAGTGAACGAATCATCGTAGTGAAATAGGTGGAAAATCCTAACAACACAAATGCGAAACTCCACATCGCCAATCTTAAAAAATTCCAGTTCTTTCTTTTAGCCAGTCTTAGCATCAGGTAAATGATTACTGCGACCATTACAAAGAAAAAAGTAAAGCCCGTGAAGAATGGCAGTCCGAAACTATTGGTAAACAGGATATCAAAATTGGAGGCCAGTTTGATGCTCCATTGAATCATAGGAACCTGCACTATCCCGGTAATGATACACGCCGCGATGAAGGCATAAAAAGTTCCCCACTTCGTTACTTTATAACGCTTAAAATAATAGACCATCACGATAGAGGGAATAGTGAGAATAGCCAGCAAATGCACGCCTACTGCCAACCCTACCATATAGAATATTAATATTAACCACCTGTCGGCCCTGGTAAAATTTCCTTTAACGCCACGCAATTTTTCATCGGTAACTGCTTGTTCCAATTTAAGCGCTGCCCAAAATACAATAGCCGTAAAAAATGAGGAACTTGCATAAACCTCTGATTCTACGGCACTATACCAAAAAGAATCGGAGAATGTGTAAGCCAGCGCCCCAACCACACCCGCTGCCATTATAGTAAAAAGCTGGTCGCCAGTCAGAACTCCAAGGGTATTCTTTTCAATGATCTTCCTGGCGAAATGGGTGATGCTCCAGAACAGAAATAAAATAGTAAAGCCACTCATCAACGCACTCATACTATTCAAACCAAGAATCGCATTGTCAGGATTTGAAAAAGGAGCCATGAAAAGCCTTCCCATCAATATGAACAACGGCGCTCCCGGCGGATGCGGTACTTGAAGTTTGTAGGCACTGGAAGCAAACTCACCGCAATCCCAAAAACTGCCGGTGGCTTCCATAGTAGATAAATAAACAAAAGAGGCTATAATACATATTGCCCACCCTGTAATGTTGTTAATGCGTTTAAAGCTCATGTTACTGGTTTGTAATAAACAGGGGCAAATATAAAGCTATGATGGCTACAATTTAGTTAGTGTATTATTTTTTATACAAATCATTGTTAATAATTCAAAAAAAAAAGTAAAATTAACCGATCGGTTTGGTAACAAAGATAATTTCTTGCACAGCACATGAACCTGTTAATAATAGAAGTATAGTGCTATCAAGAGCAGTTGTTAAGCGAATTGATTTGCTTTTACAAATAGATTATAGTATGCGAAACTTCCGCAAATGTTTTAAACATTTTAGTTACCCCACAATATTTTTCTTCAGAAAGTTTTACGGCTTTTAAAACTTTTGATTCATCTTCTTTCGAAACTTTGATTGAATACTTAATCACCATCTTGTCATAGGTGGTGGGAACTGTATCGGTAAGATGGCCTTCTACCTTTATTGAAAAGTCAGAAAAATCTACACGCATTTTTTTCAACATGCCTAATACATCCAGGCCGGTACAGCCAGCCAGTGACACTAGCATGAGCACCTTTGGCCGTGTGCCTTTGTTTTCACCACCACCTGACTCATCAGTGTCTATTTCTATGGAATAGCCATTCACATCAACAGTAAAGTTCATCCCGCTTTTAAAAACCGCATTTATCGTATTAACTGACATTGTGTTTTGTTGAGTATGGTGCCAAATTTACCCCTTTTATAAATGAGATTTTACGCCATCAGAAATTTGCTGTGAGCTCATAGCGCCTGATTGCCTCCAAAGTATTTTACCATCCTTGAAAAGAATCAGTGTCGGCACGCCCTGGATGTTATATTGTTGCGCAACTTTCTGATTTTTATCAATGTCAATTTTTATCACTCTCAGCTTACCCGTATTATTTTGAGCAAAACGCTGTAATTCGGGTGCCATCGTTTTACATGGGCCACACCAGGTAGCGTGAAAATCAACCAGCACCGGTTGCTTATTATTTATTAAATCTCCAAACGTTTCCATACAAAAGTTATATCATAAATTATGCCTGTTTAAATATGGCAGATTCGCCAATTAGTTTGTGTGACACATTCCAATGCGCGCCACCCATGTTGGTGTACTTTAGACTTTATCACCGTTACATTTAAAATTCAATCAACTCTATTTGCTAACTTTAATAAGTTAGTTTCGAAATTTATTAAAAGAATTGTTTAATGATCTCTGTTCAGAATGTGGTAAAAGACTTTGGTAATACCAGGGCAGTAGATGATATTTCATTTGATGTGAACGAAGGAGAAAACGTCGTGCTGTTGGGAACCAGTGGTTGTGGTAAAACAACGACGCTTAGGATGATCAATCGCCTGGTGGAAGTATCATCAGGATCTGTAATTGTGGCAGGAAAAAACATTAATTCTGTTTCACCGGATACATTACGAAGAAGTATTGGATATGTATTACAACACAATGGCCTTTTTCCTCATTACTCAGTGGCAGAAAATATTGCCATTGTACCTAACCTTTTAAAATGGCCCAAAGCGAGAATAAATAAAAGAGCTTCAGATTTATTAGAGCAGCTTCATCTTCCACAGGAATATTTATCGCTTTACCCCCTTCAATTAAGTGGCGGTGAGCAACAGCGTGTGGGCCTGGCGAGAGCGCTTGCCGCAGATCCTCCTTTATTATTAATGGACGAGCCCTTCGGAGCGCTTGATGCCATTACACGAAGAAACATCACAAAAGAGTTTTCACAACTCGAAGTACTCAAAAGCAAAACGATTATATTAGTTACCCACGATGTAAAAGAAGCAATTGAGATGGGCGACAGGATACTGATAATGGACAAAGGAAAAATAGTGCAGGCGGGGAAGGCTACACAACTTTTGTTCAGGCCTCGGAATCCATTTGTGACTGACTTTTTTTCTGCCCAAAGAATGCAACTCGAATTAAATGCAGTTCTTTTGAAAGATGTATGGCATTATCTGAATGTCAAAAATGATGATAAGAAGGATGGAGTTGAGATTAATGAAAATAAAAGTTTGTGGGATGCTATAGATGCATTGAATCTTCAAAGGAATAAATTACTTTTTATCAAAAGATCGTCTTCCGGTGAAATAAGATATGCAGGATACGATTCGCTGTTTTCAGCGCTTGAAACATTAAAAGAAAAGAGCCATGAATGAACAGCAATCTTCACTTTTTGATTTCATGCGGCAGCAATCCGGGAAACTATTGGATCAGTTGCTTCAGCATATCGGGCTTACTTTTATTTCCCTGCTGATAGCTGTAATTATTGGAATTCCTTTGGGAATTTTTATTGCCAAAAGGAAAAGATGGGCTGCTCCGGTTTTAGGAATTACCGGGGTTTTGCAAACTATCCCCAGTATCGCCTTACTCGGTTTTATGATTCCATTACTTGGTATCGGCCCTGTGCCGGCGATCGTCGCTTTACTGTTGTATGCGCTGCTACCAATAGTCCGCAATACTTATACAGGCATCACCGAAGTAGATGCTACTGTCGTTGAATCTGCCAGGGGCATGGGAATGAGCCCGGGACAAATACTTAGGAAAGTAGAACTGCCTCTATCCATGCCGGTTATTCTTGCAGGTATTCGCACGGCTACCGTGATTAATGTGGGTGTGGCTACCCTTGCCTCTTACATCGGTGCAGGCGGATTAGGCGAATTTATTTTCGGTGGCATTGCGCTGAACAATACCAATATGATTTTAGCAGGTGCAATACCTGCTGCCTTATTAGCCATTCTTTTTGATTTTATTTTATCAAGATTTCAAAAAATGAAACTGGGGAAATTAAGAGCCGGTTTCTGGCTGCTTCCGGTCGGCCTCATTCTTCTCTCATCCTTTTATTTGCTGCCTGATTGGTATCGAAGTAAAATGCTGGCAGGTTTTACACCTGAATTTATGGGACGCGAAGACGGATACATTGGTTTAAGAAATGTTTATCACCTGAACATAAGGACTGTAGTGATCAGCGACGCAGTGATGTATAAAGCTGCCTACGACAAAAAATTAGATGTAATAAGTGGCTATAGTACCGACGGACGATTGAAAGCGTACGGACTGGTAATATTAGATGACGACAAAAAAATATTTCCGCCATATTACGCGGCTCCTGTAATCAGAGAGGATGTTTTAAAAAAGCACCCCGAACTACAGTATGTACTTAACCAGCTTTCGGGACACATCAATGATTCTATAATGGCAGAACTAAATTATAGAGTAGATTATTTAAAGCTATCACCTGAAAAAGTGGCGCAGGATTTTTTGATGGAACAAAGTTTGTATAAGAAGCCCTTAAATGGCGAAGGGGAGGTAATACGAATCGGGTCAAAAATTTTTGGTGAACAATATATACTCGCATCCATGTATTCTATGTTAATTGAAGGAAATACCAACTTTCGGGTGGAGACGAAATCGGGATTGGGTGGAACAAAGATTTGCTTTGATGCGTTAATCAATAACCAGATTGATATGTATCCTGAATATACCGGCACCGGGCTATTGGTAATTTTACAAACTCCGGAATCGGTTGTTAAAAGTTTCGGCGGGGATAAGGAAAAGATCTATGATTATGTGCGGCAGCAGTTTTATAAAAGGTATTACTTAACATGGCTGAAGCCTATAGGTTTTAATAATGCTTATGTGCTAATGATGCGTAGAGCGCAATCTGAACAACTTCATATTCGCAGTATTTCAGATTTAAAAAATTATTTAAACAAACAATAAAATGGATTTATTAAAAAAGTATAAAGAGATTCGTGGTTATTCGGAAGAAATTTGCAAGCCATTGCAAACAGAAGATTACGTAGTGCAGCCGATCGTGGATGTAAGTCCTCCCAAATGGCATATTGGTCACGTTACCTGGTTTTTTGAAACATTTATCCTAAAACCCTTTGCAGATGATTATGTGGAGTTTGATCCACAATACAATTATGTTTTCAACAGCTATTATGAAGCGGCAGGTTCAAGAGTCGTCCGCACAGACCGGGGAAACCTGAGCCGGCCTACCGTGCAGGATGTGTATGCTTACAGAAAGTATGTGGATGAGGCGATGGCCAATTTGTTAAAAAAAGACATTCCCAAAGAAATAGAAGACATTCTCATCATTGGCTTCAATCATGAGCAACAACATCAGGAGCTTTTGATGACAGATATCAAATACATTTTAGGAAATAATCCTTTGCTGCCTGCTTATAAAAATGCCGAAGACAAAAAGGCTACCGGTCATCCTTCGCAGGAAAGCACTTTTATCCATATTGAAAAAGGAGTTTATGAAATTGGTTTTGAGGGAGAGGGATTTTGTTTTGATAATGAACTAAAAAGACATCCTGTTTACCTCGTTGATTGTAATATCGCAACAGCTCTTGTAACCAATGACGAGTTCCTCGAATTCATTAATGCAGGCGGTTATAAAAATTTTAATTACTGGCATTCCGACGGATGGAGCTGGGTAAAAACCAACCAAATTTCATCACCTTTATATTGGCATTTTATAGACGGCGAATGGCACCACTATACCCTCGGCGGGTTGGTACCGGTGAACCTCAACGGGCCGGTGTGTCATGTAAGTTTTTATGAGGCTGCTGCTTATGCATCTTTCAAAGGAATGAGGCTTCCTACTGAATTTGAGTGGGAAATTGGTGCGAAACAATTTGATTGGGGAACACGGTGGGAATGGACTAATAGCGCCTATCTACCTTACCCCGGATTCTCAAAAGCTCCCGGTGCTCTTGGAGAGTACAACGGTAAATTTATGGTAAACCAAATGGTGCTTAGAGGTGCTTCTGAAGTAACTTCCACTGGTCATAGCCGGATCACCTATCGCAATTTTTTTCAACCCGAACTACGTTGGCAATTTACTGGCATACGATTAGCCAAATAACCAAATATGGATAATTTTTTAACGGATGTATTGGAAGGCTTACAATCCTCCTCTAAATATTTACAGTCTAAATATTTTTATGATAAAAAAGGGGATGAGTTGTTTCAACAAATAATGGCAAGTGATGAATATTATCTTACCGACTGCGAGATGGAAATATTTGAGAAGCAGACTGTTGCGATAGCAGATACCGTCATGGACGGGAACCAGCAATTAGATGTGATTGAATTTGGCGCAGGTGATGCCACCAAGTCATCGCACCTGCTGAAAGAACTGTTGAACAGAAAAGTGATAGCGACCTATTTCCCAATAGACATTTCTGACAATATCATTGAATTGCTTAACAAGACGTTGCCACCTGTGATGCCGGAATTAGATATTCATGGCCTCAATGGTGAGTACTTTACCATGCTTACTAAAGCCAATGAAATCTCTGACAAAAGAAAGCTCGTTTTATTTTTAGGAGCCAACATTGGCAATTTTAAATTCAATGAAATGCCGCATTTTTGCAGCATGCTACGCAGTGAGCTTACCGAAGGTGATCTTGTGTTGATAGGGTTTGATCTTAAGAAACATCCGAGGAAAATACGCAGCGCATATGATGACGCACAAGGATTTACCAGGCAATTTAATTTGAACCTGCTAACCCGTATCAACAGGGAACTGAACGCGAATTTCAACACCAGGCAATTTGACCACTATGCATCTTATGATCCTGACAACGGCGCTTGTAAAAGTTACCTCGTGTCATTGGCCAGACAGGATGTGTGTATTGGTGAGAACAATTTGATCCACTTTGAAAAGGATGAAACCATTTTTATGGAGATATCACAGAAATATTCGATTGAAGTGATCAACAAAACTGCCCGTGAATCAGGGTTTACACCTGTTGCTTATTTTTTTGATAGTGATAAGTATTTTACGGATGTGATATGGCGGGTATTAAAATCTTGATTGCTTGTTGCGAAATTTCTTCATTTATGAAAGTGAGCTTTGTCAACATTATTTTTGCCCTTCGGGCGGAGCGAAACCTTAGCTTTTGCAGGAAACCCTGTTGGTCTTGGTCGTCCGGTGTTGTCTAAAAGCCGTAAATCTGTTGAATGATTTGGTTTAGTTTATTCTCTACATCCTCGTCATAATGTCCTTGCCTTGCGATACTTTGTAAGATACCTTGAACTGCTGAATTAACTGAATCCCTTTGTTTGTCCGAAGGTGCGATAAAAGGAATTTTCTTAATATAGTTTGCCGGGTTGTTGGCAGATGGGTTTATTGTTCTAATTAGTTTGTTACAAGTTGGTGAATTAAAAAATGCTAACAAGTAATAAGTTAGGCTCTCGTCTTTCGGAAAAATGCCTACAATGGACTGGTCAAATAACTTGTTTTCAATTAATGAAGCAGTTATACTTGACGAACTTATCATAGGCACACCAATACCAAACCTAAAATAATATTGAGGGTTTTGGAAACGTGCTTTTTTATCTTTCTTATAGTGCTGAACAGTTTCCTTACTCCAATTCATAAACCATCCTTCTGGTTTTAAATACTTTGTATTGCCTCCTTTTACAATTGGCAGAAAATATTTTTCACCTTCAATGCCATCAAGAATGTTTGTTGAATTTTTATATTCCCGATTGATTTTATTTGGATCAACTAAAGCATAATTTTTTCCATTTTTTAGGGCAAAGCTATTTACTAATAAAAAAGTTTTGTCGTCTCCCGAATTAAAGCCCGTAACACAATTAGCGATATCTCCAACTTTTAATACTGCTTCATTTATTGCTTTTGAAATGCTTGAATTATCTGATATTAAAAAAGCATAGTCTGGATTTGTAAAAATTTCTTTTTGTGAAAAAGAATAAACTTTTAGCTCTTTCTCTTTAATGTTTACTAACTGGTCAACTACGGTGAAGTTCGTAAGAACATTGAAAGTATGTGCTAAACAATCCCTTTGATTGCTTGTTTTTTGCAATGTAATTATAGACAGATTGGCGTAACCAAAATTTACGCCCGGAAAAAATGAGGAAGGGAATAATGCCAACTCAATAATCTTAGTTGTTGTAAGAAGGTGTTTTCTGATTGCCTTGTGCATATGCAGATTCAGAAATGTATCGGGAATGATAAATGATAAAATTCCTCCTTCTTTCAATAATTCAATGCAACGGAATAAAAACAAAGCATAGCTCTCTTTTGCATATAATTCAGAGTACATCTTCTTTAGAACTGCTCTTTTTTCCAAATCTTGCCAGGCACCGTAAGGTGGATTGGCAATTATTTTATCATAAATGCCACCAAAATTTGAATTGAAACTTAAATCAATATCAAGCAATGTATCGCACTGCCTGATAGTTACATTTTGATAAGTTGAAAATTTGCTTTCCAACACATCAATAGAGTTAGTATTCAATTCACAGATGTCAATGTGGGCAAATTTGTTGGTTTCTAATATTGCTTCTACAAATACACCATCTCCGCCACAAGGCTCAAATATTTTATCGGAGGGGTTAAGCAAAAGCTTACTTACCATATAATCAACGATGGGTGTCGATTTAGTGTAAAACGCCTGATATTTTCTTGCTTCGTTTATCATTACCAAAGCAGATATTGAAGTAAATTACTATCAGTAAAATGGGCTGTAGTTTCAGTATTAAAATCGGTTGACCAATTGTTATTAGGGTCAGTCCATGATTTTAAATCATAGCCTGAATATTCTTTAATTTTTTGGTACGCTTCACCTCCGCAGTAAGCTTCCCAAATGCCTGAGTTTTTTAAAGTGTTAAAGTAGCTATTGTTTTCATCTGCTCTCACAAAGAGCAAACATTTATAATTTCTTCAAGATTTTGATAAATTGTCGCAACTAATAGGAGCCTGTTTGTGTTGCCTTTTTCGTTAGAACCAAAACCGCTTTTGAAGTCAACTACATATTTTTGATCATTATGAGAGAAGTGCAAGTCAAGTTCTAATTGAATTTCTTCTGAACTAACTAAGCTCCATACTTTGGCATAGTATTTTTTTAGCTCCTGTTTTTTCTCTTGTGTTATGTTTAATTTGTCAATGTACCTGTAATTTCATCCGTCATTTTCTTTTTTACGTCTGAAAAAAGCGGTGGTATAAAAAGTGAAAGGTCATTAATTGGGTAGTAAAAGCTTAACTTACAAAATGGGTCCCACAATTCGCCAACTCTGCGGGAAAAGTCCATATACTCATAAGGTCTTACTGAATTCCTGCTTTCAATCATTACTACAATGTTGCAGTAGGTAATCATCAGAATACATTCAAACTTCTCTCGGTTTGTCCATTTTTTTTTTCAGCCTGCTGTAAAAGAGTAGTAATTAAAACGGATTTCGTTTGATTTAGGCTTTCATTGATTGCCCTTGCTCTTTTGTCCGATTGTGTTTCAGCAAACCTTATCTTTATCTCTGTCAATGCTTCGCTTGCCCTATCTCTGAAGTAAGAAAGCAATTCTATTTTCCTGTCTTTTATAGTTTTGTCTATGTTCATTTATTGATCTATTGCAATAGCGTAAAGATAAGCATTTTGCTAATTTTTTTCGTAAGCCTATTTGTTTTTCTTCAATTTTGATTGCTTGTGGTCAGATGAAGGGGAGTGGGTTGGGCGGGTGGGTTTCGCCCAACACGCAAACTTAAATTATAACACGGTACAACTTTGAGCTTTTCAAAAAAATCGCAATTGAACTTCAAATACATAATGTTACATTGAAACCGCCTTGTCATCAGGTAATAATCTGCAACGCTGATGGCATAACAGCGGCAGTGACTGTTTTAACCTTCCCTTTATATTCTCCATCCACCTGGAAATGAATTCTCTTTTTTGTAGTGATAGTGGCTTTGGTAGTTCGAAATATTTCGACCTTTTCGGGATTAAAAGACCGGTTACTTACAAACATCTTTGTCAGTTCTATAAGTGATATGGTATGGACGACTACCAATTCAAAATGGCCATCATCAAGCTGTCCATCCGGATTGATAACCGCACCTGTGCCATATTTGGTGGCATTTGCAATTACGATCATATAGATAGATTCCGTTCTATCAATATCATCAGCTTTGATATGAACCTTTACTAATTTTTTTTGCCATAGTACTTTAAAGAAGAATCTTACATATACCCACATCCCCCTTTTGCTGCTTCTGTCAAATAAATTGATGATGCGTGCATTAAGACCAAGATCGCTCAGGTGAAGTGAAATGTCTCCATCATTGATCTTCACTACATCAATTGTACTAACTGTGCCGTTTACAATCGTATCAAGCGCTGTTTCGTTCGCAGTTGATATATTTAATTCCGTCGCCATTCCATTAGCCGACCCTCCCTGCAGTATGCCCAGTACAATAGGTGAATTCAACAATTGTTTTGCGACAAGTGAAATGGTTCCGTCACCTCCTACTGCCACCACACGGTGGGGAGAGAAATCCTTAATCTTTTGACGGATCAAATTTTCATCGTTCTTTCCTGTCAGCACACACCTATCAATCTTGTGAGGCAGCGGTTCAAAATATTCCTGAATGATTGGCATCCAATCGGTCTTGCGCTTGCCTCCCGACACTGGATTGATGATGAATAAAATGTTCAGATCAGAAGTTGGCATCAATATATCTTTGTATTATCTGTTATGGAAATAAATTCACCTGGTAAAGAAAAGAAAATTCCACTGCTAAAAAGGCTAAAGCATAAAATATTCTTTCTATTCAGGCTTAATAATCGTCCTGCAATAAAAGTGTATAATGGTTTTGGTAATGCGCAAAAAATAATTGTGATAGGCCACGTGTTAAAATTAAGCCCCATGCCGAGGAAAACCTACCGCAAAAATTGGATCACTAATTTTTTTTCCATCCTCAGGTTATTCATGGTGGTGCCTTTTTCTAATGCGAAAATTATTGTAGAGTGGGTGGGTAATACTTATTATACCGAGGCTGAAATGGATGGATTTTTCAGGCTCGAAATTTTTCCTGAACAAGAAGTGAAACCCGGATGGCAGAAGGTTTCAGTGAGCCTTAATGAAAAACGCTATCATTTAAGAAAAATTAAAGGCACGGGAGAAGTTTATATTCCTTCTGCATCTCATCACGCATTTATATCTGATATTGATGATACATTTTTAATTTCTCATTCTGCACGATTACGCAAGAGACTATATGTTCTTTTTACTAAAAATGCTCGTACACGAAAGCCGTTTGCAGGGGTGGTCAATCATTATCAACTTTTGGCTTCCAGCAACAAAAACGGGTACGAGGCCAATCCTTTCTTTTACGTATCTGGAAGCGAATGGAACCTTTATGATTTTATAAAAGAATTTTCTGCCGCGAACCATTTACCAAAAGGAGTTTTCCTTTTAAGCCAGATGAAACGGCTCAGTGGTTTTTGGAGATCCGGCCAGAACGAGCTTAGTACCAAATTTGTTCGTATCACCCGAATTTTTGAAGCCTTTCCCAATTTGCATTTTGTATTGTTAGGCGATGATTCCCAACAAGACCCGGCTATTTATCTTTCCATTGCGTCTCATTTTCCTGACAAAATATTGGCGGTTTATATCCGTGCGGTGCACAAATCCAATTCAAAAAAAACCCAGTCCGCATTAGACGAAATAGAAAGCAAGGGTATTAAATGTTGTTATTTTATACATAGCGCAGAGGCCATTATCCACTCAAAAAAAATAGGATTGATCATTTAAAAATCAGTTTAGGTGAGCGGCAAAATTTAAAAGTTGTCTAAACAATTTGACGAAAAATGAATATCTTGAATACAAATTTTAATAGAATAAAAACGGTGGAAATTAAAAAGAAATTGATTGAGAAGATTAACTTATCGAACAACAAGCACTTGTTGGGGGAGTTTTATAATTTTCTAACTCTTGAAACTGAAATTCAGAAAACCTATAGATTAAGCGAGAAACAGAAATCTGCAATACACAGGAGCCCGAAACCAAATTGATCCCGATGGTTATCGGGATGGCGACTATGTAACCAATGAAGAAGCCAACCATGTAAGTAATTTGGTCTAAAAGATCTCAAAATAACAGAAAAGAATTTTTTAGATATTGGAATAAAAGGAATCAATCAATAGCATAAAGTATGAAACTGAACAGACCTTTTCAAAGAAGCGATCAGGCTGATAGCCGGGGATACCCAAAAATATTAAAAAAAATATTACAGTAATAGTCTGCCACACAATATGAATGAGCTATTTTTTGCCGGGCATTTAAGAATTGGATAAAAATATTTAAGAAGTTGAAAATGTCGGACGATATCGTTCAGTCGTCATCCTGATTTGAAATAGTTCTTATTTTTTAACGCAGTAAAATAGAATAGAATGAATTCAAATGAAAAAGAAAAGGCTTATTGTCCGGAAGATATACCACGGCTTGCCCTGGCAAGAGCAGCAGAAGGTGATGCCGCAGGTATCGCGGATCTGTACGAACCCGACGCAGTCCTCGTAATTGACGACAATGGAAATACAGCAAGCGGCAGAGTGGCTATTAAAATTTTTTACGAACAGTTATTAAAAAGTAATCCGGATTTCGGGTCTGTATCTCAGCGGCCTGTATTAAAATGCGGAAATTTGGCACTTACTTCATCAAAATTGGCAAATGGCAGGATTACGGTAGAAGTTGCCCGCTTGCAGGATGACAATAGCTGGCTCTGGGTAATTGATAATCCATCCTTCGCAATGGGAAAACAGTAGTACCGGACTCTTAAAGTTGGTAAAATACCCTGTTCAAATCAGAAGAATTTAAATATGCCGTTACCAGATATAGAGTGTTATTACATTTTATGATAAATCTGCCGCCAAACTTTCAAAATATTACGATGTACCTGATGAAAACTGGACTTTTACATCGAATATTCTGTAATTGAATACAACCAACCACGACCTACAGCTATTTAAGATAGGCAGCGCTCAATTATTTTATGCCGGAATGGATTGTCAAAGTAATGGGTTATGAAAACGTCGCTAACAGGGATATAAGACCAACTGTAAGGAATAACTTTCACTATTAATTTCTGTGTTTTGCTGGTATGTTAGTATTTCATTCTCTTCTTTTATTTAGGATATTTGTGGCATTATACGCATGATTAAAAATAACTCGATCACCTTCCAACCGCACACTATCGGATGAGCCTTTTTCATCATTGTTCAAAATAATCCGATCCATTTTTAGACTAATCGCACCCTGCATTTTTTTAGCTCTCAAGGTTTGCTTGTAACACCATCGACTGATAAGTAAATAACAAAGCAACACTTGGCCTGGCTCCAATTAATGATTTATTAATTTCCGCAACATGATGAATCAAGTTATCTGAATTTTTTGTTCATTTTTGGGTTTTTTCCTGAAAAGTTTGACGGATTCTCAAAAAATCTATTCCTTTTTTAATAGTATTTCTGCGGATATCAGTCATTATGCGCCGTTTATTGGATAAAAGCTACCGAATACTAAGTTTCATATTTTTAAAAGGAATGTCTAAATATATTTAATCAATATTTCACTCAAAGATAATTTCAACTCAAAATGCTATTATTTATTGATAGTGTATTAAGATTTATTCTTGTTGAAATTAGAAAACAGGCTATTCCGGAAACAAATTTTTGAACCTCATTTGGATTAATCCAGTCATATTTCATTTCATTATAAATCGAATAGTATGGATGAAATCAGGATTCTAACAATTTTCAAAAATCGCCCATTTAGATTGTTTGCAATGATTTAAACATCTTTTTATGTTTCAAGAACTCAAAGAAATTTCTAAAGAGATTTGTATAAAAAGTAATACAAGATACTTCCTCTCTTCAAATTTCTAAAAATCTAAAAGCACGAAGCAACACAATTGCAATTGAGAGTTTTGACATTTCGTAAAGTAATTTTTAGGTGAATGAATTTAGGCTTAAACAGGTAAATTTTTCGCTATGATACACGATGTTCTTGATTTTCTGAGGTACAGATTGAATGAATATCTGAATCTAAAACTTGACCCTACGGGTAATGGTCAGGGTGATTTTATCCAATTGGCCAATGTGGCCTGGAATGATACCAATAACCAAAGTACTTTAACAGATGGAAGTAATTTCAACGCTTTCATTACATTGGTCAATGTCGAAGAAGACCGTATCAGCAGGCCACAGGAAAATTCTGTCCGTAAGAATAATGCTAATATCTATAAAAATCCGAAGATATTCCTGAACCTTTATGTACTGTTCTCTGTGAATTTGTCTTCCTATTTTGAGTCCTTAAAAAGACTTTCCTACATTATTCAGTTTTTCCAGTATCAGAATGTATTTACTCCATTAAGTTCACCAGATGTACCTGAAGGTGTGGAGAAGTTAATTCTGGATTTAGATACTTTATCCTTCCAGGATTTGAATAATCTATGGGGCATTATGGGATCTAAATATTTGCCATCTGTATTATATAAGATGCGCTTGATTATTATAGACGAAAACTTTAGTCAAGGGACTGCCGGGTTAATAAATGAGATCATAATTAATGATAAAACAGTTAATCAATAAATAATGATCGACATTAGTTACGATAAATTATTTAGTGTAGAATTGTTGCATAAATATTCTGCGGATGATGTTTGTAATGATTTTACTATCATTCCATCAACTGCAACAAAACAATTACTTAGTAATTACCGGATCAAAGTAAGGCAAAACGGTAACATTTTAAATGCCTGGATAAATCTTGATCCCACTGCATTGAGATCCACACCATTTGTAAAAAAACCATTTATTATTCCACAGGAAGGCCTCCGGCTAACTTTCTTTATGGTGTTGAATAATCCTTTGTTTTTTAATTACACCAACCTGCCAGCAGCGAATAATAATGGTAATATGTATTATTTCACTAACAGGAATATAAACAATAGTAATAGTAAGAATTTTCTAACAAATAATTTAAAAGGTTTTGCTACAGGTACCTATTCATTTGAAGATCTTATTGTAAATGGCGGAAGCGTTTATCAATCTTTAAAAAATAACAATATAACTACTTTACCGGCTGACTTATCTGATATTAGTTCATGGAGGCAGGTTTTATATCCTGATCCAAATCATCCTGATTCAAATATTCCTGACCCTAATTTTTTCATGTCATCAGAAGATTTGCTTAGATGGATGCCTTCTGTGTCTCAGTTGGTGTCAGCAACACCAACCACTATTCTCGTAGAAGACGATAACAGTAATTTGGTGCTTACAAAGACAATTAATCCCTCATTTCCGTTGGACATTTCCGGCCTTATACCGGGAAAATATTTCCTTACAATTGGCGCCAATCCTCAAATTTCAATATATCTGAATGATGAATTAAGTAACACACAAGTTTTTGGCGTTATAGATATACTTGTTGAAAGTACGCTGACCACTGGTTATAAGATATTGAATTCCGCTGACAGCAGCCTGCTATCACCTGCTTATTCAATTTATTTTTTAAATCGTGCAACTATATGGAAATATAAGTTCATAAGTACAAACAATAGCGTAACGATTACAGATAGTACAGACTTTTACCAGTTCGCTCAGCCATCAACACCAACATCGCCGACAACTATTTTATCGCAGTTTGCCATCCCTTTAAGTGAAACTCCACTTACTACTTTGACATTAAATGGCAAGAGTCCGCCAAGCCCTACAGCAGATAGATTTAGTAAAGATCCTGACGATACTAATACTAAACCGGTTCTTT
This sequence comes from Ginsengibacter sp., assembly GCA_039935935.1. GTDB lineage: Bacteria > Bacteroidota > Bacteroidia > Chitinophagales > Chitinophagaceae > Ginsengibacter. The sequence goes on from JBDTJI010000057.1 coordinate 34,396, forward strand.
TTTCTGAAATTTTTCTTAATTATTAATAATAAATTAAATAATAATATATGTCCCAAATAAATGAAAGCGCAATTAAAACTCCGGGAGTCTACGTTAACGAAATTCCATCCTTTCCGCCATCAATTGCACAGGTCGCAACAGCGGTTCCGATATTTATTGGCTATACGCCAAAGGCTGTTCAAAATGGTAAACCTGTATTTAACACAGCAGTACGTATTTCTTCACTTGTTGAGTTTACCACCTATTTCGGTAGTGGTTTCGATGACCTACAGGCAAACGTTATATTAAGTACAACCAATAATAGTGTGTCTTCAGTGTATTTCAGCAATCAGTCCGCAACAGTGCCTGTCGGGGCAAGTAACCAACATGCATACCAGTTATTTAATGCCATGCAACTTTTCTTTAATCATGGAGGTTCCAATTGTTATGTCGTGGCGCTTCCGGTGGTATCGGGCGCCTCTCCGCAGTTGATCGATTTTATGCCTACGGCTTCAGGAACTAAAACCTGCTTTGATATAATTCAAAAAGAAGACGAACCTACACTAATCATAATACCCGATGCTGTGTTGCTCGATGTTAACGGGTTTAACAGCCTTATGAATGCTTCTTTAAATCTTTGTGGGCTATTACAGGATAGGTTCACTATCATGGATGTACATAATGGCGACATTGATCGCGATCTTACAGACACAGACGTAATCACTGTCTTCCGAAATGGGATTAGCGGCTCATACCTGAATTATGGTGCGGCATATTATCCATGGCTTCGTACCAGTTTGCCCTACAAACCGATGCTTCCAAGTAGTTTTGCATACCAGGATATTGTATTACAACAGCCTGCCGGAACAACTGTTACCGGAAGTGCTATTTTAGGAAGTGCTGTTGCTATCCAAATAGAAAAAGCAGATACCGATAGAACTACTATTACGTCATCGTTTATTAATAACCCTGATTTTACAGTGGCTGCTTTTATACCTTTGGTGACTTCTGCTTTATTTCCACCTGCTTCTCCGTTGATTAATCCAATTAGTAAATCCGCTATTGGCACCGGCTTTGGTTTGATGCCACAATCGCCGCAAATTGAGCCGGATACTGAATTCCAAAATAAGCTTATCTATATAACTAATTTAATAACCGGCTTTGTTACTTTACCTGCCTTTACCGATAACCAACCAACGGATATTTCTACCCAAGGGATTTTTAATAAATACACTAAACCCGGTGTTGTGGCCGTGCCGGCCATATATACGCCTATAGAGTTATTAATGAGGGAGTTAATTCTTTTAAATGAAAGTGCCCCCGCCGATCTGGACGGCCCTATTACCACAATAAATACCGCCGCCGCCGCAAATTTTGGTAGCTCCAACACTTATCAGCTCACTATTACTCCGTCTCCTGTTCCGGGTGATATTGCTATTTATGGAGATCTGACCGGAGTGCCTGCGCCGGCTATAGCTGCTTTTGAAATGTCGTTTGTTAGACAAAGAATACTGAAGTTGTACAGCAACGTTGTGAACTATATCAACAGTTTCTACAGTGATGAGGCTGCCCGAATAAACGGACTAGAATTGCAACTGGCAGCTACAAGTGTCGTATATGCCAACATTAAAACGGCTATTGCCAATCACGGCGTAGTTGCAGCACCGAGCGGTGCAGTTGCGGGCGTATATGCCGCTGTGGATGGCAGTCGGGGTGTTTGGAAAGCTCCAGCCAATGTAAGCCTTAATACAGTGATAGAACCAATAGTTAATATTGATGACAATATGCAGGGTGACCTCAATATTGATACTATCGGTGGTAAATCAGTAAACGCAATCCGCGCTTTTACCGGTAAAGGAATATTAGTTTGGGGTGCGCGAACTTTAGATGGCAACAGTAATGACTTCAGGTATATTTCTGTTCGCAGGTTTTATATTATGGTTGAAGAATCGGTAAAGAAAGCAGCCATGCAATTTGTATTTGAACCCAATGATGGGAATACATGGGTAAGGGTTCGTGCAATGATTGAAAATTATCTTACTAATCTTTGGCGGCTTGGCGCATTGGCAGGTTCAAAGCCAGAGCAGGCATTTTATGTAAAAGTTGGGCTGGGACAAACAATGACATTTGACGATATTCTAAATGGAAAAATGATTGTAGAAATTGGCATGGCGCCTGTTCGCCCTGCTGAGTTCATCATCCTTCGGTTCTCGCAAATCCAGCAACAGGCATAATATAACGATAACGGTTACATTAAATTTTAAATTCTATTTATCAAATTTTAAAAAATAAATAACAATGGCTAATTACCCTCTTCCAAAATTTCATTTCCAGGTAGATTGGGGTGGAACGCAAATTGGCTTTACAGAAGTCAGCGGGCTCACCATTACTAACGAAGTTATAAAGTACCGCCATGGCGCAAGCCCGGAATACCATCCTATTGTAATGCCGGGCCAGCGTACGTTTGGAGATATCACATTAAAACGTGGCACCTTCAAATCTGACAATGAGTTTTATGACTGGTTCAACACGATTAACATGAATACAGTTACCCGGCGTGATTTAACTATAACCCTTCTTGATGAAACGCTGGCTCCCGTCATTGTTTGGAAAGTGAAAAATGCCTGGCCAAAAAGTATTAAACCAACCGATTTAAAAGCAGATGGCAATGATGTGGCTATAGAAGAAATAGACCTTGTACACGAAGGATTGACCATTCAAAATGATTAATAATGTTTGAGTATCCCGCGGTAGGCTTTCACTTTTCAGTAGCATTTGAACTTTTTCCTCAAATTCAAAGCGATTTTTGTTTCCAGGAAGTAAACGGACTGGAAGTAGAGATGGAAATGGAATCATTTGTTGAAGGTGGTCAAAACAGGTTTACGTGGCAGTTACCTAAGCGAACCCGTTATTCTGATCTTACGTTAAAGAGAGGAATGTTCGTTGGCTCAGGCATTGTAGATTGGTGCAGGAATGCATTGGAGAATTTTATTTTTGATCCTGTTAACATCAATATTTCATTATTGAATGAACAGCATATTCCTCTCCATTCATGGTATGTTGTAAATGCCATTCCAAAAAAATGGAGCATAAGTAATTTCAATGCACAGGAAAGTTCTATTGTTATTGAATCAATCACTTTAAGCTATCAATTTTTTAGTGTGATAAGCCTGGAAAGCTTTGCAAGTGGTGGAACTATAGCGAAATAGCTGGAGATCTTTAAAAATGTAAACTATTTTATTTATGCCGATCGAAATTAAAGAGCTTCATATTAAAGCTATTGTTGCAAATGAAAAAAATCAGCAGCAGGCATCTTCATTAAAATCTGAAGATATTTTAAGGCTGAAAAAAGAAATTACAAAGGAAGTAACCGAAAAAGTTTTAAAAACCTTGCAACAAAAAAATGAAAGATGATAACCAGCGGATTTGGCAAGCTTGATAAACTGAACATAGAGGCTTTTACTGATAAAGCTTTTAGCAAAACAGCTAATAAAAAATTTGCCGCAACAATTAACCCTGAAACTTATACCACAAGGCATAAGATTGAGTTTTGCGATACACAGGCTTCTGGTACGTCCATGCCAATCTTAAAGTTTAATAAGATCACCGCCCAGGAAGTAAATCTAGATTTTCTTTTTGATAGCACCGGGATTATAAAAGATGCTACTCCCAAAAGTATTGCCATCCTCAACCCGCTGGATACTTCTGAATCAGTTGCAGATCAAATTGATAAATTTAGGGATACTATAATTGACTACCAGGGGGATATTCACAGGCCCTATTTTTTAAAAATATGTTGGGGAACATTATTATTTAAATGCGTTCTGGTCAATTTAGATATAGAATATAAACTTTTTAAGCCTGACGGTATGCCCGTCAGGGCGGTTGCAAAATGTACTTTCAAAGGCACTGTTGAAGAAGGTTTTAGAAAGGCAAAAGAAAAAAAGCAAAGCCCTGATGTGACGCACGAACGTTTATTAAAATCGGAAGACAAAATTTCATTGTTGACGTATAGGATCTACAATGAACAAAAATATTTAATACCTGTGGCTACTTTCAATCATTTGGATGGTTTCAGAGATAAAAGGGCCGGAACAACACTTTATTTTCCACCCGTAGAATAATAAAATGAACGCAACTACTGTAAATAAAAATATTTCCTCTGAAGTTGGCAGCTTAGTAGCTTATAAACTTTTGGTTGAAGGCAAACCTGTTTCTGAAGCTTTAGAGTTAGTAAGCATAAATATTCACCAGGAAATAAATGTGATCACAAAAGCCACAATAGTGATAGTAGATGGTGACCCTGATACAAAAGATTTTAAAATAAGTAGCAGCAATCAGTTTTCACCGGGCAAAACAGTTGAGATAAGCATTGGATACGATTTGAAGCATTTGTTGACCACATTTAAAGGCATCATTGTTTCCAATTCGCAAAAAAATAATAATGATTGCCCCATGCTCACAATGGAATGCAAAGATGAAACTGTAAAGATGACCCTTGATAAGAAAAGTAACCATTACGAAAAAAAATCAGCTACTGATATAGCAGAAGATTTTTTTCATAAGTATGGGTTTAAGTTTAAAAGCAAAAAGATCACACCCGCAACTTTTGAACATAAACAATTAGTACAATTCAATAACAGCGATTGGGATTTTTTGATAAGTAAATTAGACGCAGCCAATTTAATGTGCATCCTTAACAACGGAGAAATTATTATAAAAGATATTGTAGCTGAACCTCCAAAAGCAGACGTGGACAAATTAGTTGAACTTGAATTTGGTGAAAGCATTATTGAATTTAATGTTGACCAGGATTCCCGTTCTCAATCTGAAAAAGTAACAGTACTCACATGGAATTATACAACACAGAAGATTGAGAAAGAAGATGAAGAAACGGTATTTAAACAAAGTAATAACAATACGGTAACAGTTGAATTAGAAAAAGGGCAAACAACTACTGTAAGAACAGGTGCTAAAAAAGAAGGTAAAGAGCAAAAACTTTTAGCTCTTAATAAGAAAAACCGAAAGCTTTTAGCAAAAATAAGAGGAGATGTAAAATATTTTGGAAAGGTAGAGGAACCTGTGTGGCCCGGTGATTTCATTAAACTGAAAGGCATAGGTGATAACTTCAGTGCTGTCATTTTTGTTTCTGCCATCAATCACGATTTTAGTGATGGTGATTGGACCACAACGGCTACACTCGGCTGGGATGATAAATATTTTACAGAGCAAATTAATCCAACACACGAAACTTCCTCAAGCGGAGAATTAAGCACCATACAGGGTTTGCATTCCGGTATAATCACAGACATTATCGACAATGAGGGCGACTTTAGGGTAAAGCTAAGATTGCCGATCGTAGATGATCAACAGGATGGTGTGTATGCCCGCATTGCAACATTGGACGCCGGTAATAATCGCGGTACTTTTTTTATGCCTGAGTTGAATGACGAGGTAGTAGTTGGATTTATGAATAATGATCCAAACCAACCTGTTGTTTTGGGCATGTTACATAGCAGTAAAAATGCTGCGCCGCTTGATCCGGAAAAAGCGAATAATAAAAAAGGTTATGTGTCACGCTCCAAGATTAAAATACTTATTGATGATAATGAAAAAAGCATCACCATTGAAACTCCCGGTGGCAATGTTTTTAGCATGAACGATACCGAAAATAAAGTTGAACTTAAAGATGCCAACGGAAATAAGATTATTATGGAGCCTGAAGGCATAACTATAGAAGCTGCTAAAGTACTTACTTTAAAGGCGGGAACATCACTTTCAATTGCAGCGCCGCATCTCGAAATGAAGGCTGATGGTGAATTCAAGTTAGCAGGAGGAGGCACGTCAACAGTAACTAGCGATGGTATTATGAATATAAAAGGAAGTATTGTGAATATAAATTAAGGATTGATAAGCTGGTAAAATTAAACCCAATGCCTTTTGCAGCCCGGATAAGTGATATGCATATATGCCCGCAAATATCGGGTACTGTTCCTCATGTAGGAGGGCCGGTTACAGCAGGGTGCCCTAATGTAAAAATAGGAGGCCTGGCTGCTGCCCGTGTCGGAGATATGTGTACTTGTATTGGCCCCCCTGATACTATTGTGAAGGGTTCTGGTACGGTGAAAATCAGCGGGTCACCAGCTGCACGAATCGGCGATAGTACAGCCCATGGCGGTACAATTATACTTGGCTGTTTTACGGTGAATATTGGAGGATAAAATATGAATAAAGTAACTAAATCATTTCTCGGAACAGGTTGGGGGTTTCCCCCCACATTTAGCATTTTTGCTCCAGGGATTGAAATGATAAGTAATGAAGATGATATAAAAAGCAGTCTTGAAATTTTATTAACAACCCGCCAGGGCGAGCGTGTAATGAGACCTGATTACGGATGCAATCTTGATGAATTAGTATTTGAACCCCTTACTACTACGTTTAAAACTTACATCAAAGATTTGATTGCAACTGCCATACTGTATTTTGAGCCACGCATTGATGTCAACAAAATTGATTTGGATGATACAGGGGAATTGGAGGGACGGATTCTGATTGTGATTGATTACACAGTGAGTGCAACAAACTCCCGGTTCAATTTTGTTTTTCCTTTTTATAAAAACGAAGCAACCGATTTAAAATGATTATTGCTATATATAAAATTATCAGCGGCGCCTGGTTAGCAATAAGCCAGGAACAATAAATATAGAACAGTATATTATGTCTTGCACAGATAAAAATCCTTTAACAAGAGAAGGCACAAGCCAGTTAACCCGTATGCTTGCTGCACTGGACGTACATTATGCTAATGTTGATGAACGAAGAACGCAAGATCTCTTGTTGTTTGCAAAACGTTATGCTGAACATTTGAATTATTATAATGGAGACAATTTGATTGACGGAACGTGGCAACCCTTAATGATGATGGATGTGAGTGTAACACTTGCCACGATTACAAAAATTGACGTAAGGCGAATAAGCGATTATAAAAAGCTGTTGTATAAAAAAATCACATTGGCTACCAGCGATTCTAATGCAAAAATGTATTTTAAATTTCTTTTTGACGTTTTGTTTTCGCTTGTAACCATTATTAATAAACAATACAAATTGCTGCCTGATAGTTTTGAATACAAAGCAATTTTAAAAGATATTATCTCCGGTAAATTGCAATTTCCGCTTGCAAACATCGAAAAGTTTTTTAATGACTTTAAGACCGGTTTATTAGATTATTCTGTAAATCAATTAGACAGTGATGCGCCGGTTGATGTTTTTTCTGATGAAAATTTTGATAGAATAAATCTTGATCCGGCCTGGCAAACGGCAGGTTTCAATTTACCAATTACGATTCCTCTCCCTTTGACCGTCAGCCAAAAAATTGTCTACATTATAAATCACAATCTTTATAACAGCGCTATTGAAACATTATTAAGAGGCGTCGCGACCATTGTTGACCGGGCAAAAGATTTATTTGAAAAAACATTAAAGGATTTTCCCCAACACAGTCCGCATTATGCATTGTTCCTCACTTTTACCAAACTCTTTAAAACGGCCCAGGACGATTTAAACCGCTATACACAAAGACATCTCGATTTTTATTATAAAGATGTTTTGCAATTAAAAAATAAGCTGCCGCAAGCAGATGAAGCATACCTTTCTTTCGAATTACAAAAGCCGTTTGCCCAACACTTATTAGAAAAAGATATTCTTTTCAAGGGTGGAAAAGATGTCACCGGAAAAGAAATAAACTATAAGTTGGTAGATAATGTTGCTTTAAATAAAGCAACGATTACAAAAATTCAGTCACAGCAAATTAATCTTGAAAATAATGGCCCTCTGAAATCTTTTGAAATTGCAAACTCAGCGGATGGGTATGGAGCAAAATTACTTTCAGCAGATAAAAGCTGGTTTACTTTTGGCAACTCCAAGAATAAGCCAACTGATAAAGCCGGTTTTGCAATCGCGTCCAACATTTTATTTTTGGCTGAAGGTACCCGGGATGTAACTGTTACAGTTGCTTTCAGTAATAATATTCCTGAACTGGTACGATTCCCTGATAATACATGGGGAGGCTTTGAAGCATTGCTTACGGGGAAAAAAGATTGGATAGAAAAAACAGTCTCATCAAAATATAATGATGGCTTAAAGCAATTAACATTTTCTTTTTCGTTAAATCCAAATGATCCCGCAATAATACCTTACACAGAAAAGATTCACAAAGAAAATTTTGAAACTTATTTGCCTTTGCTTAAAATTTATCTTAAACAGGGTGAGTTAAATACTATTTCTTATAAGGTTTTATGCAGCAATAAAATTGATACTATTAAAATTGATGTGCAAGTTACTGGAGTTAAAGACCTTGTCTTGAGTAGCGATACAGGATCTATTGATGCCTCAAAACCCTTTAAACCTTTTGGTGATTTTCCACCTGTTGGTGCAGGTTTCTACATTGGGAGCAAAGAGATTTTTCAAAAGAAAATTTCAGAATTGAGCTTTGATTTTCCTGAGGATAGTTCTTTTAACAACTCAACATTTTATTTAAATGAAGCCAAATGGAAGCCATTTACAAATCTTTCAGGAAAAAAAATTGCTGGTATTAATGCGGAGACCGCAACAATTGATTTTACCGCCAACGAAAATCTAAAGGCCACTTCATTAAATGGTTTTATAAAACTTACCAATACAAATGACAAATCAATTGGCACTTATCTAACAGGGATTAAAACTGCTTTAGATGAAACTACGTTACATTTAATTGACACTTCAAAACCGCTGGATTATCAACTGACTGTTGGGCAAACTCCTTCGCCTCCTGAAATTAAGATCAGTAATTTTTCTCTTAATTACAACGCATCTGTAACCATTGACCTTACAACACAGGATGGCATAAAGTATAACAATTTATTTTTTCATCTCACTCCTTTTGGTTATGCGGAAATCTTTAATGCTGGCATCATTGCAAATGAAACGGCAGAAAAAATATTGAAATATTCTCTTGTCACTGATATTGTTAATGATGGAGAATTGATGATAGGGCTTGAAAATGCGGAACCCGATATTATCGTTACCATTTTATTCCAGCTGGCTGAGGGCAGCTCTAATCCCGAAAAGGATATGGAAGAAGTGCTGTGGTATTATCTTTCAGATAACACTTGGTTTGCTTTTGAAAAGCGAAATGTAGTTGACGATACAAATAATTTTACTCAGTCAGGCATTGTTACTTTAACATTTCCCCGACACATCAGCAATCAAAATACGTTACATCAAAAAGGGTTACACTGGATTAAGGCTGCTGTTTTTCAAAATGTTGATGCTGTTTGTGAAATGATATTAATCCAAGCTCAGGCAGCACGGGTTGAACTGGTGCAAGATGATGAACAGGAAATTGAATTCAGAGAAATACTTCAGGCAAATTCTATTTCAAAATTAGTGAACAGTGATGCTGCCGTGAAATCCATTACACAGCCATTCGATAGCTTAAATGGCCGGATGCGTGAAAGCGATGGACGCTTCTATGTGCGTGTGAGTGAGCGGCTTCGTCATAAGCAACGCGCAATTACCGTTTGGGATTATGAGCATATTTTGCTTGAGCAGTTTCCCCAGTTATATAAAATAAAATGTCTTAATCATTCAGGGTTTTATTCAAAAAATAACGAAGAGATTTTTTGTGAAAATTTTCCCGGGCATGTAACTATTGTGCCTCTCCCTGATTTAAAAAATAATATCCATGCAAATTTACTACGGCCCAATACGCCAATCGGGTTACTGAATAATATTGCTGAGTATCTAAGAAAACTGACCTCGCCGTTTGTAAAGCCTCTTAAAACACCTCCGGTTCCTTTTGTAAAGCTGCATGTGAAAAATCCGCAGTTTGAAGAGATTCAACTTGATTTTAAAGTTTCATTTTATAAAGAGTTGGATGAAAGCTTTTACAAAAAATTGCTGAATAACGAAATTGAAAAATTCCTTTGCCCATGGGCTTTTGCTGATGGAAAAGAAATTTCTTTTGGTGGAAAAATATCAAAGAGCACTTTATTGAATTTTG
>JBDTJI010000058.1:0-5635 GCA_039935935.1 Ginsengibacter sp.
GGTGTCATGCAGGAAGCGGTAAGAATTGTATATCAGAACAAAGATCTTTTGTACGTAAATATTTCTTCTTTACATAAGATCAGTAAGTACAGTGGTAAAGAAGGTACGGTTCCTAAAATGAACAGGTTGGGGAGTGATATATGGAATAAATTAAAAGACAAAACAAAACGCCAGGTAAAAGATATAGCTTCCGATCTTATCAAATTATATGCGCAGAGAAAAAGCCAGAAGGGCTTTGCCCATGCACCGGACAATTATATGCAAACAGAACTGGAAGCATCTTTTATTTATGAAGATACTCCAGACCAAAGCAAAGCTGTTATCGATGTAAAGCATGACATGGAGAAAGACTCACCTATGGACAGGCTTATATGCGGAGATGTGGGTTTTGGAAAAACTGAAGTAGCTATCAGAGCTGCTTTTAAAACTTGCCTTGATGGTAAACAAGCTGCTGTGTTGGTTCCTACCACTATCCTGGCTTATCAACATTTTAAAACTTTTTCAGAAAGATTAAGCGATTTTCCCATAACCGTTGACTACATTAATCGTTTCAAAACCTCCAAAGAAAAAAAGGATACCCTGCAAAGCTTGCAGGAAGGGAAGATAGATATCATAATAGGTACTCATTCTCTATTGGGAAAAGAAGTAAAATTTAAAGACCTCGGATTGATGGTAATTGATGAGGAGCAGAAATTTGGTGTCTCAGCCAAAGAAAAATTAAAACAATTAAGAACAACAGTTGACTCATTGACTCTAACAGCTACGCCAATCCCAAGAACTTTACAGTTTAGTTTAATGGGTGCAAGGGATCTCAGCATTATCAATACTCCGCCACCTAATAGACAACCTATCCAGACCGAGAAGCATGTCTTTAACCAGGATTTTATAAGAGATGCTATTTATTACGAAGTGGAGCGCGGAGGTCAGGTATTTTTAATACACAACCGTGTAAATGGTTTACTGGAGATGAAAAACCTTATTCAGGGATTGTGTCCAGACCTCAGTATCGCATACGCACACGGACAATTGGAAGGCGCCAAACTGGAAGAAACGATCCTTGATTTTATCGATCATAAGTATGATGTACTGATATGTACTAATATTATTGAAAGCGGAGTGGATATACCTAATGTAAATACTATTATCGTGAATAATGCGCATCACTTTGGGTTGAGTGATTTGCACCAGCTTAGAGGAAGGGTAGGTAGGAGCAACAAGAAAGCTTTTTGTTATTTGTTATCACCGCCTATGAGCACCTTGACCGATGATGCCCGGAAAAGGTTAACTACTTTAGAGCAGTATAGCGACCTGGGAAGTGGTTTCCAGATTGCCATGCGCGATCTTGATATACGTGGTGCCGGCAACATGTTGGGAGGAGAACAAAGTGGCTTTATCGCAGAGATAGGGTTTGAAATGTACCAGAAAATATTGGACGAAGCCATCAGGGAATTAAAAAGGACTGAGTTTAAGGAAGTATTCAAAGAAGAAATACAAAGTCAGGATGATTATGTTTCTGATTGTTCAATTGATACAGACCTGGAAATTTTAATTCCTGATGAATATGTGGAAAGTATTACTGAGAGATTAAGCCTTTATTCCCGACTGGACAATTGCAACAACGAAGATGAACTGGAAGAACTGCATACGGAAATGATAGACAGATTTGGTGCTATTCCACCGCAGGTTGAAGATTTGTTTACTACGGTTTGTTGCAGAAAAATAGCTGTAGAACTTGGCTTTGAAAAGATGATTTTAAAGAATGATATACTGAAGTGCTTTTTCGTAGGCAATCCTGAATCTCCTTATTTCACCAGCAAAACTTTTGAAGATATCCTGGATTTTATACAAACCAAAACCAATAAAGCTAAATTAAAGCAGGTAGGGAAACATGGAATTTTAATCGTATGCGATATCTTCGGCATGGACGAACTGTACCTGTTTTTGAAACAGATGAAGGAAAATACTGTAAGCCAATAGCGTTTTGCTGCTTACTAAAACAGCCGACAAGAAAAAAGACTAAATCCTTTCTATTTTCCATTAATTATAATACTTTAGCTGGTAAATAATAATCCTATGAAAAAATTATCTACCTGGGCACATACTCATACAGCCTATGCGCGCATTATTATCATCTGTATCTATATTCTGTTAAACATTTTAGGGCTTTTTACTGGCGACATCCTCTATTCGATGGGTGTCGAATTTAATCCTCTTGTATGGTTCGGTACAATGCTGCTCACTTTTACAGGTATCTTTTTGTATCCATCAAGGAAATTAAAAAGCCGTTACAAGAATTTCTATAACAGGCAAAAGATTGCGGATGGATTTTTGATTTGTTCTACGTTCCTTTTTATTATTTATTTCGGTAATACTTTTACTCAACAACAACAATCAGGCGTTGCTTCCTCCTTCGCCATTTCAATAATCAATAAAGGTTCTTCTTCCGTAAATGTAGCATCGTCAAAAAAAGAAGTTAGAAAAAGTTTGCGGAAAACCATTAAGGAAGTCAGAAAAAAATACAAAGAATCTTCCAGTAGCCAAAAAACTCTTTACATCATCCTGGCAGTGCTGGCTGCGGCGGGATTAATATACCTGATGGTAGGCCTTGCATGCAGTATTGCCTGTTCAGGCTCGGAGGCTTTGGCATACATAGTTGGAGGCGTTGGAATAGGTGCGATTATTTTTGGTTTGGTAAAAGTAATTCAACGTATTACAAGGGGGAAGCGAATAACTAAAGGACTTCAATAAAAATCATTTTTAATTTATGCCGGAATCCATTCCAAAACCGTGTAATACATTTTCAATCCTCTCTTTCAGTGTATCAAAATCAGAATCGTCCTGCGCTACTAAATAAAACCTGGTATCGTTAAGTGGAATTAATTCAGCAGGGAGACCATTCACTATAAATTTGCCAAGGATAATCCATGGATTAATTTAATAAATTCATAGATGAATTTGAAAATGAACCTAGCTTAATTCTTCCCTGAATTAAATGCTAACATTATTTTTACTTAAAACATTTTCAATCCTATCCTTTAAAGTATCAAAATCCGTGTAACCCTGCGCCACTAAATAAAATTTGGTATCACTAAGTTGAATAAATACAGCCGGGAAGCCACTCACTTTGAGTTGTTTGCAAAGGGCAAATTCATAATATGCCTGCTCTTTATATTCTTCATCATTTAGCTTTTCATAAAACTCCTCCTCATCAATATTGTATTTGTCCAATAACAAGCGATAGGCTTCATCATCAGTGAGGTCACGCCCTTCAAAATGAAGCGCATACTGCAAATCGGCCGCAAAACTTACCTGCTGCTCAGGATAATATTCTTTAAAAATACATAAAGCAATAGCAGGCTTTTCTGAATGGGGAAACCAATCGCTTGCCTCAGGATGCCGTATATGCCAGAGATAATCTTCGCCAAACTTTGCCCCGGTTATTTCTTCAACCTGTTGATAGGAATCTTCAATATATTTTGCTGTGGCGCTTATGGGAACGGGCTCTTCGGGAAGGACCATTCCTCCGGAAAGTACTTCAAATTCCATTCTGTCTTTGTACTCAGAAGAAATTTTCTTCATCACTTCACTAAATCCATAACACCATCCGCAATAGGCATCGTAACAATAGATGAGGGTTTTCATTTTTCAAGTTGAAAAAATCATGAAAGTTTATATTCCTTAGTCAATAGATCAGTAGGGATTCGCAACATTTTATTAAACAATCTGATCATATGGAGCGATAATGGTTGTTTATAATTAAGCACCTTACTGATAGTTCCTTTATCTCCATACTCTCTGGCCAAGTCTGCCGGTTTGTAACCTAATTCTTCCATTCTTATTTTGATAATTTCCACAGGGTCCATTTCAAAAGCAGGCCATCCAGTATTTTCATATTTATTAATAAGGTGAACCAAAAGCATTTTTTCTTTATGATCGAATGTACCTTTTTTAGCTTTATACAATTGTTCATAGCGATTGATAGCCTTTTTATAATCTGTTTCATTCTCAATTAAAAACCATTGTTCTGTTTTCATAATCTTGTGTTTAAATAATTTCAGGATTAATTTTATCATATTCTGAATGAGTCCCAATAAACCTTATTTCAACAACCTGATCAACATAATTGATAAAAGCAATAAGCCGATAATAATTATGTACAATCTCAAACAGCGCCCTATTATTTTTTATCATCTTTGCCTTGGGGAAATCACACAATACATCTTGCATCTTTCTCCAAACGGCTCTTTCTATTACTAATTTCCACACATTCAAACTTTTTTTTGCATTCGCATGCCTGGCACCAAAGGCAATTAATTTGTTTTGGTAAATAAGTATCATGATTCTGCTATTTTAAATCATTACTAATTACAATTGTAAAGATAAGTAAAAGGTTGGCTATTTACCAACCCTGTCGTTTTGTAGATTAAAAAAAAGTGATTTTTATCAATGCGCTTCCAGCCAGTTCTCTCCCACTCCAATTTCCGCTTCTACCGGCACTTCGTTAGGCAGTTTCATTGCATTTTTCATAGAGTCAAGTATGATGGGTTTAATGGTCTCTATTTCTGATTTGTGTGCATCAAAGACCAATTCATCATGAACCTGCAAAACCATTTTTGATTTAAAATTGTGTTTTTTAAATTCCTGATAGATATTGATCATTGCCAGCTTGATCATATCGGCTGCGGTACCCTGTATAGGGGAGTTAATCGCGTTTCTTTCTGCATAGCCGCGTACCGTCCAGTTAGAAGAATTAATATCTTTTAACCAGCGCTTCCTACCCATCAGGGTTTCCACATATCCATTCGTTCTGCAGAAAGCCATGGTATCATCCATATATTTTGGTATGCCTGAAAACTCTTTTTTGTACTGCTCAATAATTTCTTTGGCTTCTGTGCGGCTTACATTGATATTTTCTGCAAGTCCAAAAGCACTTTGTCCATAAATGATTCCAAAATTCACACTCTTGGCCCTATACCGCATTTCCTTTGTTACCTCTTCTTCAGATACATTAAAAACCTTTGCCGCAGTTGCGGTGTGAATAACTTTGCCTTGCCTGAAAGCTTTACTCATGGCTTCATCACCGCTGATAGCTGCCACGATCCGTAATTCAATTTGCGAATAGTCGGCAGAAATGATCAGGTGGTCACTATTTCTTGGGATAAAAGCCTTTCTTACTTCCCGCCCTCTCTCTGTACGAATAGGTATATTCTGAAGATTGGGATTAGTACTGCTCAACCTGCCGGTGACCGCTATCGCCTGCCCATAACAGGTATGCACACGAGATGTTTTTTTATTGATCAGTTGAGGCAGAGCATCTACATAGGTAGATTTAAGTTTGGCAAGCTCCCTAAAATTGAGGATATGCTCTACAATAGGATTTTCTTTCGCTAATTTCAGCAAAACATCTTCGCCCGTAGCATGTTGCCCACCTTTCGTCTTTTTCGTTTTGGTTCCTATCTGCATTTTTTCAAACAGTACTTCACCCAACTGTTTGGGAGAGGCCAGGTTAAATTTAATTCCAGCCATTTCATAAACTGTCGCTTCAGATTTTAACGCTTCTGCTTCCAACTCTTTTGAATAGAGATTTAAAAAGTCTGTATCCACGTTCATTCCTTCAAACTCCATTTCCATAAGG
>JBDTJI010000059.1:0-6978 GCA_039935935.1 Ginsengibacter sp.
TGCCAGTTTTATCTAAAACAGAAATGATATTACTGTGAGAAAAATTCCCTTCTGCATTCTTTTCAAATTGTACATTTAATAAAACAGAAAGTGTTCTTACTGCCGTCTCATCGCCGTGCAGTAAGGTCCAGTTTTCGTCTAATCCTGATTTATTAGCAAATTTTTTAAGTTCTTCAGGCAGATCTCTTTCCGAATCAAAACTGATCAATAGAAAATTTACTTTCCCTTTTACATCACCCAATTTACTTTCTATAGATTTGATGTCGGCAGTTAACCTGGGGCATGCATAATCACAGTGGGTGAAAATCATCCCAACTACAGTTGGCTTGCCTGCAAACGAAGAAAGAGTAACAATTTTATTATCCTGCGTTTGAAAGGTATCTGTAAGTTGATAAATACTTTCCGATGATAAAGTGCCCGCCGGCGCGGTATTGTTTTTAGGTACGTCGCCTGTAAAAGCAGGCTTTTCGCCGGCATCTGAGCAACTGAACAAAAGAAATGACATCAAAGAATAAATAAGGATTTTCATTTTATTAAATAGTTATGATAGAATCAGTCAATTTTAATATGGAACCCGAAAGAATTCGTGTTAATTCATGCAATTAGTGGCGTTCTATTTCAAATCTTTAGCACAACGAAACCCAAGATTGGGAATACAAAAATTTCCTTTCAAACTGCCACGGTAACTAAAACGTAAAAATGTTGCATAATCCGATTTGTCTGCCACATTCAAAGCGCCTGCTGCACAAAAGTTCTTTAATTCATCTTCATTGTTACCTCTTGAATCTCTTGAACCAATAAAACTATTAAAATTAAAGATCCATTCCCATATCAATCCATGCATATCATACAGTCCGTATTCATTTCGATAAGTGGATTTCACATTAGGAAGAACGGGTAAATTAGGTACCCGGTACCAGTCTAAAATAAATTCAGTAAGAGACTTTTGTTTGATGTTTATCGGAGCGCCCTTTGAAGCGAGCTCCCATTCTGCGATGGTAGGCAGTCTTTTATTTTTCCACTTCGAATATGCCGATGCCGCGAACCATGATACATTTACTACGGGCGAATTGTATATATTTTTATTAGATTCGCCAATAGACAAATCGCTTGCCCAATGCCTCAGGTAATTCGTATCGGCAAAGAGACGATTTACTTTTGAACGTTGCCAGTTTGGGTTTGCCTTCACGAATTCCAGAAACTCTGCATTAGTTACAGCGGTTACATCCATTTTAAATGCCGCAACATGTATGGGCTTATTACCCTGGGTAATAAAAAATGGCTGATATTTTCCTGATGAAACTACCACCATATTTCTTTCAAAAATAACTGCTTTCTTCTGCGAGTTTCCAACGCAGAAGAAAGCAGTAGTAGTTAAAATTGTTAAAAAGAGTTTCATTTTTATTTAAAAAAAAATTTTTTTTATTTTCTTATCTTTTTATAAATAGAAGGGTTCTCAGCCCCGGTCACTTTAATTTGTGCAATAGCCCCTTTATTAAATGCACGGAAGATAGCATGATCCACAAGGTTAATTACTTCTGGCACCTGCATTTTCATTTCTACGATGGCAGCGCCGCCTGCAGGTATCAAAGTGGTTTGTACATCCGTGTTTATTTCTGAACCAGCTTCCATATACACTTTCGTAAATATTTGTCCTATTGGATGAAAAGATGAAATAAGATTCGGGCCGCCGTTACCTACAAACAATCTCACTGTTTCACCTACTTTGGCGGGCAAAGCATTTGGTCCTGTCATAGAATGTACGCGTCCGTTAAATAAAACATAATCAGGGTTTTCAGCAAGAGCCTTGTCTTCATCAAAATCCTGCAATCCTTTTGCACCAAATTTGCCTTTTGTATAAAAATCTCCTTGCATTACATAATATTCTCTATCTACCTTAGGCAAGCCTTCCTGGGGCTCTACTAATATTAAACCATACATACCGTTGGCTATGTGCAAAGGCACAGGCCCGGTGGCGCAATGATAAACGAATAGACCCGGATGTAATGCACGAAATTGAAAATGGGTGGATTGTCCCGGAGAAGTAGCTGTAGCATCAGCGCCGCCACCTGGACCAATTACCGCATGAAGATCTATGCTATGAGACATCTTACTTTCAGGCATGTTTTTTAAGGTGAAATCTACCAGGTCACCTTGTCTTATCCTGATAAAATTTCCGGGTACATGGCCGCCGAATGTCCAGAAAGTATAGTCTGTGGTGTCAGTAATAGGAAGTATTTTTTCAATGCATTCTAACTGTACGACTACCTTTTTGGGAGAAGTATAAGTCAATGGCTTCGGTACATTAGGGGCAATAGTTAACTCCGCTGTAATGGTTCCGGTAAGGACGGTGTCAATCTTATTATCAGAGGTAGCGTTTCCTGAATTGGTTTTGCAGGAAGAAAAGAAAAAGGCAAGAGAGAAAACCAAAATCACAGGAAAAAAGATAGATTTCCGGTAAACATCAATTTTGAAAGTTTGTAACATAATAAATGGTTTGAGTTGAAATTATTGGTCCTTTAAAAAATTTAAAATCAGATGCAAATTTCTATTGGGATGTTCTTATAAAAAATAACATGGATCATAGCAAAATATGACTTTCCTCATATTTGTAAGAAAGAAGAAATTTGCTATAAAGCAATAGCCACTCCTCCACCGTCCACTTTTAACTCAGCTATGCGGCATTGACAACATACCCATGGCAATAACAATAAGGCCACTTAAAATATTTGAGATGTAGGCCATGTTGACCCGCTTTTCAGCATCGATAGAAATAAAGAAAACACTGCCTGCCAGGGTTAAAAACCTGGCAGGTTGCTGTTTTACTTTCTTCGTTCTGAACGATTCTGCCAGATGTCTATCGGCAGGTGAGAGATCAACCAATAAGGTTTGCCAACAGGCTTTGAAGCGTAGCACAATTTTAAAGCGTTTAAAAAATCAGATAATGCCCCTCCGGCTAAGAGCTGCCGATCCTATGCCCCTCGGATCCGTCCCTCAAGATATCTATCGGGAAGCCATCAGGAGCTATCTGATGAAATGTACCCTTATTTTCTCACTTCTTTTTGTTTGTGATTTTTACAAGAACTTTGCGGTGTATGAATAAGCTACTTTTAAGGGAACAGGAAAAGTTTAAAGCAGTGTTTCAAAATGCGTCTCTGGGGATACTGGTGATAGATGAATCGGGAACTATCACGCTGGCTAATAATTTCTTAATTGAGTTGTTTGGCTATTCCCACGAAGATGAACTTGTGGGAGAAAAACTTGAGATCCTTATACCACATAGGTATCATCACCAACACGTTTCTGACCGGGAGCATTTTTTTAGGCATCCTGCCGCCAGGCCAATGGGAATAGGAAGAGACTTGTTCGGTGTTACCAAAGATGGCAGGGAACTGCCCCTTGAAATAAGTCTTAGTAGCTATTCCAGCAGTGAAGAGGTTTTTTCTATTGCATTTATCAGTGACATCAGCGCACGGATTGAAGATCAGAATAAGTTACGCGAAAAAAGATCAGAACTGGCAGCCATGAATAAAAGAATGGAGGCGCTGAATGAGGAGTTAGAAAAAAAGGTAGAGATACGCACTTCAAAACTGCAGGAAACGATGTTAAAACTGGAAGCCTCAAAAGATAAAATTGCAAGAGCATTAAGCAAAGAAAAAGATTTGGGAGATTTGAAAAGTGCATTTGTATCCATGGCTTCACACGAATTTAGAACACCATTAAGCACGATTCTGTCTTCAACTTCTTTGCTGGCAAAATATACATTAACCGAAGATCAGCCAAAAAGAGATAAACATGTGCAGCGCATTAAATCTTCGGTAATTAACCTCAATAATATTTTAAACGAATTTCTTTCGTTGGGTAAAATTGAAGATGGCAAAATAACTGCTCATAAATCGGTATTTGATATTAAAGAGTTAATTTCCCAGCAAGTCAATGAGTTGGTTGAATTATTGAAACCGGGTCAGAAGGTGATATACGAACATACAGGGAATACAGAAGTAGTGTTGGATGAAGTTTTGTTTAAAAACATTATTATCAATCTGCTCTCGAATGCAGCAAAATTTTCAAGAGAAAATAAACCTATACATGTCAGGACGAGTGTAAGCGATGCGAAATTAAAATTCACAATAAGGGATGAAGGAATGGGCATTTCAAAAAAGGACCAGGAACATTTATATGAATTATTTTACCGTGCAACTAATGTGGTAAACATTCCTGGCACAGGCCTTGGCCTACATATCGTAGAAAAGTATGTGGAAATGATGAATGGTGAAATAAATTTAAAAAGCGAATTAGATAAAGGCACCGAAATAAATATAATCTTTGCGCAATGATGAAAATATTGTTAGTAGAGGATCATGATGAACTAAGAGAAAATACCGGTGAAATCCTCGGGCTTGCGGGCTACGAGGTAGCCTCCGCTGCAAACGGCAAACAAGGATACGACCTGGCACTCCGGGAATCTCCAGATCTGATAGTTTGTGACATTATGATGCCCGTTTTGGACGGATATGGATTGTTGCACCTTATCTCCAAAAATGAAAGCTTAAAAAGCACTCCTTTTATATTTCTTACTGCTAAGACAGAACGTATCGATTTTAGAAAAGGAATGGAAATGGGTGCTGATGACTACATCACTAAGCCCTTTACAGATATCGAATTGCTGAGTGCAATAGAAAGCAGGTTACAAAAAGTGAAATTTCAAAAAGAGCATGTGGAAAACTCGAAGGGGCTCAACGATTTTCTTGATGAAGTAAAAAACGAAGAAGCGCTCGAAAAATTAACTAATTCAAAAATAATTAATCAGTACAAAAAAAAGCAACGAATTTATGCGGAGGGAAACCATCCACATAGCTTATATTATTTAAATTCCGGAAAAATAAGAACTTACAAAATCAATGAGCTTGGCAAAGAACTTACTATCAGTTTATATAATGATGGCGATTTTTTTGGTTACAATGCACTGATTGAAAATTCTGTTTACAAAGAGACAGCCGAAACTTTGGAAAAATGCGAGATAAGCGTCATCGCACGGGAAGACTTCGAGATTCTTATTAACAACAACAAAAAAGTGGCACGTAAATTTATAAAATTGCTTGCTCATAATGTTTCTGAAAAAGAAGATCAGCTCATTAATCTCGCATACAATTCGCTTCGTAAAAGAGTAGCAGATGCTATTGTTACATTGTCCAAAAAATACAAAATCGAGGACAACCCTGATTTCGTTATTCACATTTCAAGAGAAGACCTGGCGCATATTGCAGGCACTACAACTGAATCTTTAATTAGAACCCTGAGTGATTTTAAAAATGAGAAGTTGATAGAAGCTGAGGCCGGTTATGTAAAAGTGCTGAATGAGAAAAGACTTATGGATATGCTCAACTAATGCTTATGGCTCTCCAGCATTTTTTTATTGAATTCATTAGAAAGGCTAAGGAATTTTTTTTCAAAATTTAAAATGCCATTACTAAATGCTCTGCGTTTTTTAGCTATTTTTTCCATGAGAAAATGATCAGGTTTTTTCATCTCTGTATATTCATTGAGTTCGCTTCTTAATCTTTTTAATATTTCATCTGTAAGTAATAATTCGTTTTGAAAATACTCTGCCACTTGCAGAAAATTTTTATCCTCATGGCTATCAACTATTTCACTCAATCTATATTTTAATAAAGCATTTCTCTGGCTAAAATCTTCTATACTCTTCTGCCATTTGGAATGGTCATCTTCCATTTCATTCTGTAATATCATTTGTTTTTTTTATCTCCTTCTATTTTACGATGCTATCTATATTTCAATTCTTTCAAAACAAGGAAGGTATTTGAAAACAAAAATGGCTTAAAACAACCTTGAAATAAATGAGCAACAGCAGCGCGTTAGATGATTTCAATCATACTTATATACAACCAACCGAAACAGGCACTCGTACAGAATCCTGTAACGGAATAACTGAAAATGTCATTAAAAATAAGAATACTCCTGTGTAAACATTCTCTGTTTGCGGGGTTATACTTGCTTTAAAATTCATTTCTTTTGAATTAAACGAGGAAAGACAATCTATTTGCAATATTAACCAAAACCTCTACTCACTCAACAGACCGCTTTTTAGTGTTAGCTTTGGTACAGTAAGATATTTGAAAAGTTCCTGAAAAATGAAGCAATTCACTAACTATCATAGATGTTAGAAAATTTATCTGATAAGACTTTATTGGAGAGTGCTGACGAACATGTGGGCTTCCGGATTTTATACAGCCGTTACTGGGAAGCACTGTACAAAAAAGCGTTTCATCGTTTTGGAAACTGTGCCGATTCAGAGGATGCAGTACAGGAAATTTTTATAAGTGTTTGGCGAAACAAAAGCACTATTCAAATTGAGGAAACGCTCTGGCCTTATCTTTTTGCTGCTCTCAAATATTACATCATTAAACAAGTTTACCAGAAAGCCAAACGAGGGATTCAAGTGAATTTGTCAACAGAAGACCTGGAGTATGTTGAACTTACTACCGAAGAATTTCTTCAATATAAAGAACTGCAATCAGTCATTGCCAGCGAAGTAGATGAACTACCAGAAAGAATGAGGGAAATATATCGTCTGAGCCGGGTTGAAAATTTGCAGATCGCTGAAATAGCTGCTAAGTTGAACATCTCTGAGCAAACCGTCAAAAATACGCTTACTACTGCTTTGAAGCGGTTGCGGGAAAGCCTCTCACATTATAATTGTCTGAGTATATTTCTTCTTTAATAGTTGAGAAACAAAATAATAACTGCTACGTCTCCGCCTTTTATTTTTTAAACGAACAGTATTCTTTTTTCAATTTTCTAAAAAATAATTATTACTGCACTAGTACTAAAAATCTATTTAAGGTATATAGTATAGTTGAGGATGGTGTTATCCTCGAAACTCTAAAAAATTTTAATCAAGCTATTGAAAAATAATAAAGGTATACGATTATTACATAAATATCTCTATGGTAAACC
>JBDTJI010000060.1:0-10220 GCA_039935935.1 Ginsengibacter sp.
CACATGCGTTAACTCATGCGCCAGTAATTGCTTGCCCAAATTTGTATTTGGCTGATACTGCCCCTCGCCAAACACTACATGATTGCCATGCGTATAAGCTAATGCATTAATATCCCTCGAGGATTTATGCGCTAATGTATCATCGTGTATTTGTACATCGTTGAAATCATAATCAAATCTTGATTCCATAAAATTTCTTGTGCCTCTGTCTAAAGAATGCCCGCCAGAATTAATCACATCATGAACAACAGGCGGCGCAGTCATTCCGCCAATTGCAGAACTTTCTCTTTTCATTTGTAACTTTTCTTCATCCTCACAGGCTGCACATTTCCTTTGTATGGGAGTTACAAATAATGCTTTGGGTTGAAAAAAAGGAGAGCTTGTTTCATTTGCAGGCATTCGCATTACTCTTTCTGCAACCGCATCCGCTTCTCTCTCATAAGGATCATCAACCGGGCCGATGGTTAATTTCGGCTGAATTTTTATCGGTGAAAAAAAAGGCTGCTCTTTATTTTTATGCATAGCAACACCAACATTATTTTTGGTCTTTTCTGATGTCGCAAGTGTTTGCATTATTAATCAAAATTAGATGTTAAGCCCATTCTACAAAAAGCATTTCATTGATCCATGGTAATTTTATCAACCCTATTCCCCAGGGAAGGTGACTAAGTAAAACGTCAATGGCTTTTTGCTCAACCTGTAAAAGCCAACCGTTATCAACTTTTGAAAGTTTTGCGTTACGCTGCAAAAACGCTTCACGCAAACCACCAGGAGTGGTATTTTTTAAAGTACTCCAATGTTTAATTACATCCTTCAGCAAAGCTTCACATTCATTTTTTATTTCTTCATCAAGCTCTTGATCCGTCGCTACTATTTCATTAATATCAATGCCGCATAAAATTTTATTGAGCACTAAATTAAATTCTTCAAATTCATCATTACCTGTTGCAAGAAATTCTAACACCAAAACTGCTTTATGTTGCGAGTGTTCGTCCAACCATTTATTTTCTTCAGCAAGTTTTAAATTTTCAAATAATGTTTGTAGAAATGGATGCAGCAATACCAAACCCGCATTGTTTATATATATTGCCTCGTAAGATTTTTCATTTTCTTTTTTTTCTTTTTTTTCGATCTCGTCTTGTTTGCTTTTTTCCTCTTTGTTGGTTTGTAGCTTTTCTTTCTCTTCTCTTGTTAGTTTGTTGATTACATGTTTAACTTTTAAGTCTTTTAATCTTTCTGCTATTTCAGATTTTAGTTCTGCATTTCCTTCAACCTGCATCAGAAGCTGCATAATAAACTCCTGTTTACTGTTTTTATTTCCATCATAAACAAAGGTTTTTAAAATTGCAGAGGCAACAATGTTTCTGTTAACTGAAGACAGGTTTACTTTTTCAAGGAGCAAATAGATTTCATCAAGTTCAATTTTTCTGTGTTTAGTTATCGAGTTAATAATTTTTGAAGTAAAACCTTTTGAAAACTGGTAAACTAATCTTTCTGCCATTTTTGGTTGTTCCGCAATTAATTTTTTGAGTTGTAATACCAGGTCTTCATTTATACTTAGCACTTCTTCTAACTCTGCAATTGTATTTATTCGCTTGTGCCACGGCAGACGACCGTTTTCAAGAAAAAATAAAAACGATCCTTCAGCATTTAATTGTTCGATCTTTTCAAAATCATTTTCTTTTTTATTTACCTGTTGTAATTCTTCTTTCAGTTTACGTAAAGCCTGTTCAGTAAATTCCTGCTCCCAATTCTTTTTATTTAAAAGTCCACAGTCAATCTCAAGCTTATCAATAGAAGCGTGATAATTTTTTCCAAATAATTCATCAAATAGAACTTCCATTTGGGGCTGCAATCTTTCATAGAAAATTTCTGCTATTTCATTTTGAACACCCATTGCATGTTCTATATTTTCGAATTCAATTTCGATGGATTGATGTTGAATAATATGATGAATTTTTTCAGGCATCCTGAGTAAGGTTGATTTATTTTTCTGACTCTTGTAAGATTTAATGCTTCATTTAATATTTCTTTTTTTTAATTTTTAAGTTCTTCTTTTATTCAACTATTAATTCCCGGATAGCGCGGATATGATATTTATTTGATTTGTCAACGTTGATATTTCTCCCGTCAAAAAAATCTACAATCCACGCCTTATTTTTTCGTTTTTCCAAAGAACTCCAATATCCTTCATTTGCAAAATTGCCAATGTTTTTTTGCGCCAGGTTGGTATATATTAATTTCAGTTCATCCCGCGAAGGCAAGTACCAACCTTTACAGGAACTGTCAGGGCTAAGATATTTGGCGCAAACAATTGCTGCGTAGACCGAATCACCCTGAACTCTAATGATTCGATCTGCATTAGGTTTATTGAACAGGCCATTCGTGGTGGCATTAGTCGTGAGGTAAGCACCATTATACCAGCGAATACCGGCGCTCTGATCAGTAAATGCACAAACGAGATAACGATTTTTACATGGCTGAAGAGAGTCAATATTAGGATCTACATAAAATACAAATCCACAAGATGTTGAATCTCCAATAGAATATTTTTTATTTACTGAATCCTGCCTGGTTAGTGTAACAGAACCTGTACTTCGGCAATTATTTTTATCTGTGACCACGACATTATAAGTACCGGCTGATAATCCGCTTTGGCTAATATTTACAGAGCCATTGCTCCACAAATAACTATAAGGAACTGTACCCCCTGATGCAGCTACACTTACAGAACCACTATTATTGGTGCAGGATAAATTTGTGCCACGTGCTGTTGCCAGTAATATTGGCGGCTGTGTAATTTTAACCGTATCACCTACAGTACAATTAATTGAATCGCTTACTGTGACCATGTATGTGCCTGCTGATAAATTACTCCGATGTGAGGCCTCAGAGCCATTACTCCAAATATATCTATATGGCATTGTCCCGCCTGATGCCGAAATATCTAATGAGCCTGTGCTATCTCCATTACATTTTAGATTACCAACTGAAATATTGACATTCAACTTTGCAGGCTGTGTTATTGTTATAAGAGAATCTCTTGTTGTGTGGCCTAACGAATCCCTAACTCTAATTTTATAATTTCCGGCTTTCAAATTAGTGAAGCTATTGAGCGGCTGAAAATTGTTTCCACCATTTATAGAATAATTATAGGGACGCGATCCTCCTGCAATTGTTATAGTGATCTGCCCATTGCTTGCTCCATTGCATTTAATGCTCACTATATCGATTCTCCTAATCGCAAAGTTTACCTGACCAGAGGAATTGAAGGCAATTAACAGCAAAAGAAAAAATAATAAATTTTTCATTTTTTTCATTTTAATATTTGTAATTATCTCTTAGTCTTCAACTCGTCACTTCGCTTTGCAAACATTTTGACCTGCCATCTTTCCTGGCCTTTAATGCAATTCAATACTTTTACTTTTTTACTGCATAATTATTATTCTTCTTCAGTTATGGATGTAAAAGGGCCCGGTTGCTCATTAACAATTATTACTTTTTGGGTATCAGTTGATTTATTGTCATTAAGCGTATAAGTAATAGTAAGTTCAATTAATAAATCTTTGGTTCCAACCAATGACTGCATGGAAGCTAACGGCACCCGTGGGGGGGATGCTACTTTTGTAAATATATTTTCATCAGTTTTCAAAATCTCTCCATTTACACTACTCACAGTCCATTGGTAACCGCCTGCGTCTCCATCCTCGCTTTTAGCAACTAATTCTACCTGGCTGATAGCTGAAGTATTATTTGGATCAATAATCATATTTGCAGTGAATGAAGCATCGGGCTTTATTATAGTTATAGGTAATTGAATACCCCTATAAGTTAGGGAAGCCTGTAGTGTATTTTGAATACCCATTGCGGGATGCAGGTAAAGAATATTGCTTTTATCTGTTATCAGCTTTAAGTTGTTGGGGTTTAGAAGATCAGCGGAAGAAAAATTCTTTTGTACTTTACCAGTGTTTGTTACTGGCGGTACCGTAGTAAATTGATAATTATGGGCATCGTCAAACAAAAATCTCCTTGGCTGAATATCAAATACCACGTTATCTACGGCAGGTAATATGTATGCCACCGGCGGGCAGTCGCTGCAGCAGATATATGGAATATAAAAATCGGCAATCACCATTCCGTCTGTTAAACTAAAATGTGGACGTTTTGGTTCTTCGTTTAAAATATTAGTAAGTTCCTTGCGCTTATCATCGGGCAAATCTTTGCACTCGTCAAGATAACCGGCCAGGAACTTTTTAGTGCTTAAATACAATTCCGGTTCCTTATATAAAAGTGAAGTTTGTAATAATTTAGTTTTATAAATAAGCGTATCAAGAGATACATCAGATTTTACCAGGTCATGAAAATTCGCAAGCGCAAGGTTGCTCAGTTCTTTTGTTATAAAAAGTGATTTCGGATCAATGAAACGACCTTTGCGTTCTTCATGATAAACAAGAATAAATGTTCCGCCGGTTGGCACGCCGGCCTTATGTTCAATACCACCGTGGGTTTTAAAATAATAGCTGAAATTTTTTGCCAGGCGGTACTGTGCTATTCTTCGCAGGTACTCGCTTTTCAATGCTTCTACCTGCTCTACAAAACATAGATGCAAAAGCATTTCTAAATTAAATATTAGTAAGTCGAGATAAAGATCAGATGCAAGATCAGAGAGATGAGACTTGTCATTGTTTTCCAATGTTTGCAAAAATGAAATTGCAAAAAGGCTAACTAATCTCACTTCCTTTTCAAAACGGTCATAACGGCTTTTTAATTCATTTACGTCCACATCGGCCAACTCAAAATTCATAACCAATTCCAAAACACTTTCAACTGTATCTATAAATTCAAAGGCATGAAATTGAACAATGGAGACTGGCTGATTCGTATCCGCGGTAACCGGATTTGAAAATTGCCCCCTCCTATTTACATAGGCAGCACCGATCGTATTTGCGGCAGGATTACAAAGTCTGGAAAGTGTATCACCTTTACTATAATTTTTTATAGCCTGAAATTCATTAACTAAATTGGATGCAAAAGGATGATTTAGTTTTTCTAATACTGCAGGATTAAAAGCCATTGTAGTTTTAATTGCAGTTGCATCTTCAACCGTGGCCTCAGCAAATGAGGCAGAAGAAAATTTTAAAATTCTTTCCGGTAAGGTATAGGGAAGCCTGGCAACAAAACAAAATGCATCATGCAGCTTGCAAATAAATTCTGCAATGATCATACGGTAATCACTTTCCAGGTCTTGTATCACACATTTTGGATCTTCACCTTTTACCAATGCTCCAATAAAATCAGCACTTAAAGCAACTACATCAAAAGGCAAATTATTTTTCTGCTGAAGAGACTTTACCAATGATGTAGCCGTAAAAATATTTTTCCCGATATGGCCTTCAATTCTAAAAAAATTAAAGCGCTCAATATCGTACAATAGTGGCTGCACCACATTATCAGCCGAGCAATATTGATGGGCATTGTAACTTAAATTAAAACGCTCATTGCCCCGGCTCGTTTTTTCATAACTCCAATAGCGGTATAATTCATTGCCATTATCAATTACATTATAGTGATAAGGTATGCAGCGGTCAGAAAAATCAACATATCCATAACGGCTTGGAGTAATTTTTACCAGCCTTTTTTCAAAATCGGTAAGAGTGGGAAATGCAGTTTCAGTTATCAGCAACCTCATGCGTGCAAAAAGCAAACGAACTTCCTCCAGTTTTTTGCTTTGATCATTAAATAAAGGAGAATAAATAAAATATTGCCGGTACTTGCTTACTATCGCAGGCGAAGTGTTTACAGAAGCCTCGCCAAGCATAAGATGCAAAGGAAATTTCATTTCATTTCCACAGCAGCCGGAAGTAACTTCAAAAACTTTATGCTTGAATTCGTAATAGGCTTTTAAAACATCATCAATAAAATCATAGAAATATTGAATTATTATTGGAGCTGATGCAACGATGCCGTCACGAAGTTTTTTAAACCGCTCAAACACTTGTGCAAAAGGATTTGATGGTTCATCTTTCAAAAGATAATAGTAATGCACATAACAATAATTAAGCACTTCCGCAATGGTTTTTAATTTTGCATCCGTTACCAAATTTACAAAAGCATCCAGCACATCATCAGCAGTTTTTAAATCCTGCACGGGGACATTATATCTTTGTAATTCCACATGGTGTAATTCAACGGGTACAGTGGGTTTAGGACCTGGAACAGATAATTGCTGTTGATCTAAAAATGCATCAAGTTTTATTTTTTCAACCAATAACACTTTTACTTCAAAATCCATTTCGCTTCCTTTATCGTTGCAGTCGTTGGTATCACAATTTTTTAAAGCTAATTCAACACTTTCAAGAAAAAGAACTACTGCATAATCATCTGATTTAATTGTGGCATTGGCAAGCTGGGTTGCTTGTTCATCTGCGTTTAGACCATCAGCTTGTACATCGGTAATCAGTTGAAAAATGCCATCCTTAAAATTCTCTTTATAAAATGGAATATTTGCTATTTCTTCTGCTTCGCATGGTTGTATAATATGTAAATCGGCAGGAAAATCCTGGGTAGCGTAATTAATGTAGTGGGTATATACTTTATCACAAAAAGTAATTAAAAAACCTTGCGATGTAAGCCCGCATCCCTTTGAAATTTTAATAGAACTTGTATCGCGTGTAATATCAAGGCCGCATACAATGCCACTGCCAATGAGCTTCATTCTCGTGAGCCGGTCCTGCTGATCTAAATAATCAAACAATGAATTCAGGTGCTTATTCGTAAGCACCTGGTCAGGCTCAAATACCGGATAAGTGTTTGCAATATTCATGGCAATTAATTTTTAAATGTTCCTAGAACTGTTTTTCCAAGTATAACTGTATTGCTGCCTTCTTTACTTTCATCACAATCATGCAAAGTGGCAAGCGGGTATTCGCTATGCAGTTTTTTCAAAATATCAATCATCAAATTATTGGCAATTTTAAAAGTGTCCAGGTTGGCAACCCTGTCAAATGAATAAGCGGCAAGTGCTTCAATCCAGCTTTTGTATCGCACTTCAAATTCGCGCATCAATTCATTATTAAGCCAGCAAATTTTTAGCATAACATGCGCAGGCGCTTCTTCCCGGATTTTATTTTCAAAATAATTTCTGAAATCCATGTTATCAAAGTGCCCCGGCCAATAGGGCAATACAACTGATGCTCTAAATGTGTAAGGGTCCATTTCGCATAGGCAATCGCAATCGTGAAGACATACTTCCATCAAGTCAAAATCCTGGTCTCCCATATTTACTGGTCGCGGCCGTAAAAGGATATGTTCAATAAGATGTAAGCCCATAGGATCGTTACAATCTTTTGAAAGTTCTGTGGCAAGTTTTTCTGCAACCTCCATAGAAGAGGGTTTATCATTAAATATTGCTTCACTTTCCAATAGTATTTCATTCGAGTGCCCGATAAGTTGTAAGGTGATATCAAACAAATAGTTACTAAGGTCTAAATCTGCCCCTAAAGTGATAGCATCATTTACAGCAACAATAGCAGCATCTTTGGTTTCATATTTTAGGGAGTTCATCTTTATGCCTTCAAGAGATACTAAGGAAAAAGTGTGAAAACATTTTAGAATTTCCTCTCCTTCTACTTCAACTAACTCTTCGCCGCAGATTATTTCAACATTTTTTATGCAATACAAAAATCTTCTGCTGACATCTGTAATACCTGTCAAAAAACTTATGCGTTTCTCTAACCCTGAAACGTTGTCTGTATCCCAAAGTTTTGTTGAATCAATCGTGAATACCTGCGTCAACGGACCATAATTTTCCGGAAAGTAGTTGAAAGCTTTTCCACGTTCGCTGCTGATAACAGGATAGTATTTTAGTGTATTTATTTTAGCGCCTGTTAATTCTTTAAACTCAATTTTCTCCTGTGTTTTATCTTCATAATTTATACGGAACATCAGCAAAGCATAATCATTAAAACTTTCTGCAAATCTTGATAACAGGTGATCAAGAAACCGGTTTCGTCTGTCTTCAAAAATTTGTTTTGATTCGTATAGTTGTTGCCATCCGTTTTTTAAATCCGTTGTGGCATCTGGTATGGCAATACTGTTTTCAATTGTTGCAGAAGCGGTACTATAGACTTTTTCAATGTCTTTTATATCTTTTAGAAATTGGGCAAAATAAGTTTGGGTAATTGGTGCAACAGAAAATAATTTATCAGCATTGGTAAGTTGCGAGAAAAAATCGGCGAGCAATTGTTCATAAAACATCAGGTACGCTTTTAATTGCAGTTGCTGTGCAATTCTTTGCTCACTTGCGTTAGAGGGCAAGCCAGACTGCCCAATTCCATACGTTTGCGGGAAATCATATTGCAGTGGCCAGTGGCTTTCAGTATCGCGCTTACTTCCTTCCGGCACCGGCAAATCATCTTCTAATCCATTCAATTTAGCTTTTGAATGAATAGCGTGTAGTACTAAAACGGTATCCCGCACTTCATCGTATTTTGATAAAAAAGGAAACTGATTTTTGAATAAAATAATTTTTGATTTGTCTGTACTCAAAACAGGTTTATGCCATGGAGAAATATCCATACACCATTTTTCAGAAATACTTCCGGCAACTTTATTGCCATCGCCATCATATTTTGTCATTAAAAAATTTCTGATGGCCTGCACTCCCTCGATATCCATCAGCAGGTTAATAATGTCTGATGTATGAATTATGTTTCTTAAAGTTGTGTGCTCTAATTGCTCCGTATCAACAAATCCATGTTGCAGAATGGGGCCGGTAAAGATTTCATCAACAGGAATATTTTTATTCAACAATTCTTTCAATGAATAAAAGTCAACAGAAGGATTTAAGTAATTGTCAATCGCATAAAATATTTCTGCTTCAATTTTTTCAATATCTGCAGACGCGTTTACATCCACATCAAAACAAAAAGCTATCTCTTCGTCATCAATTGTAGTAACTGATATAAAATCTTCGCAAAAGTTGCGGTGCTCCTGTAAAGATTTACCTGCAAGGAAAACAATATTTCTTGCAAGAAAGATTTTTTCAAAATAGCTTTTAAAGACTAATGAAATAAATTTTTTATTATTAAACATCTCCTGAACATCACTGTCATCAACGGTATTGGAAGAAGGCGCTTTTGAAATTGAAATATGAAAAACAAGATTGGAAATATCAACAAGAGTTAACATACATTCCCACCCTTGTTCTTTTTTTACGATAACTGCAGAATCAATATTTGTTTCTATGCCCGCATTTTGGGGGAAATTAAAGTCGGCATTTTTCCATGAAGGTAATTCAAGGGAGAAAAAAAATTCTCCCTGTGCAAATTTCTCTGTTGCCGGATTTTCGAATACAATTTCTCCATTATTCAGATCACCAAAGCGGTCGTCAAAATCTAAATCCAGCAACACACGATATAAACCGGAGAGATACAGGGGGTTTGTATTTTTTATTAAAGTCAACTGATCGTTTTCACAATCAGCATATACAGCAACTTCATTTACCGGTAACTGATTTTTCTTTTCGTCATATTGCACATCGTCGGCAATAAGCCATGCATTGTGCACCCCTTTAATATCAATCAGTAATTTTCTGTAATCATTTATTGTAAGTGGGTTAATTGTAAGAATTTCTTTCGCCGTATAAAGCGCCTGGTCGTTTACAAGGGTGCCGTCTTCATTACGCAAAAAATCTTTGATGTCGAAGCCGCAGCGATAACCCAATTCGGTAATTGCATAACATAATGCCTCAAGAATAGTAATGCCCGGATCGTGCGCATTATAGTCGGTCCATACTTCTGAGGCAAGATTTTCGATGTGTTTTAAACCTTCACTCCGCAGAAATTCATAATCCTGGTCTGGTGGCAGAATAATATTTTTAGGTATGGTAGTAAACTCGTTCATTAGCAATTACACAAAGCAGTAGTGTTGATAATATGTTTTGTATCGGTTGGTTCATCATAATAGGAAACCAGAATAGAGAGTGATGTTGAAGCG
This sequence comes from Ginsengibacter sp., assembly GCA_039935935.1. GTDB lineage: Bacteria > Bacteroidota > Bacteroidia > Chitinophagales > Chitinophagaceae > Ginsengibacter. Next base: position 9,997 of record JBDTJI010000060.1, read on the forward strand.
ACAGCTTCTTCCACGTCAGGTTTCACTTCCACATTGCGTCTTATTATGTGATTCATTTTAAAACAGGTAACGAAATCCACATAAGGCCTCTCTTCCACAAAATTCAATAAAGTGCTCTTTGATATTTTTCCACCAAAAGAAATTTCTTTTCCATCAGCAAAAGCCCATGGGCAAAGGAATTTTTCAATTTCGTTATTCAGCAATTTTTTGTAAAAGCTTTCATC
>JBDTJI010000061.1:0-5858 GCA_039935935.1 Ginsengibacter sp.
ATAGTTTTGTAGGAAGGTTTATTTCTATTGCTGCTGTTGCCTTTTGCATCGGACATCTTGAAAAATTTTCCATCATCAATACAAAATTTACCTGGTACTGGCTCATTTACGGCTATGTAGTATGGGAGTTTTCTCATTTTATCTATCATTTTTTGGCGCATAAAGTCAGGATACTCTGGTGCCTGCACGCGACACACCACGTACCAGAAACCATGAACCTTTCCGTGTCCTATGCACATTTTTTCCTGGAAGGGCCCTATGCAGATGTGATACGTACTTCCATCTGCATATTGTTGGGAGTGAATCCTGCACTGTTATTTTTTATCATGTTTATTGATGGCACATGGGGAGCATTTATTCATGTAGGTGAAAATATTTTGAAGGATGCCCGTCTTGGATTTTTGAATAAATTCATTTTAACACCATCACATCATCGTGTCCATCATGCGCGCAATCCTTTATACATCGATACTAATTATTGTAATCTTCTCAATATATGGGATAAAGTTTTTGGAACGCTTGTAGATGAAAGAAAAGACATTCCTGTTGAGTATGGTATTACCCGGAAAATGAACCCGCTAAATTTCTGGGATGCTTATTTTGGGGAAATTGCTGTATTGGCGCGCGATGTAAAGAATGCCCCGGGATTGAAGAACAAATTCCTGTACATCTTTATGCCGCCGGGCTGGAGCCATACCGGTGAGCATAAAACATCAAAGGTGGTGAAGGAAGCTTATTTGAAGGAAATTGAAAATCCCGGTCTGACGGTACCCGTCTGACCGATAAGAAGCAAGAAGCAAGAAGCAGGAAGCAAGAAGCAAGAAGCAGGAAGCAAGAAGCAATAGGCAAAAGGCAATAGGCAAAAGGCAAACCTGCCAAGATGTGATTACACGTTACACACTCACTTCCATTTCCTGGCAATATGGTTCATTCAAAGGAACAGTAAACCAATAAATACAAATATTTTATATTTTTTCCGAATTGATTTTTGAATTTTGAGGAGTGGCTGTTAAGAATACAACATGATGAGAAATAAAAAATAAATTTTAATTATAAATTTGACGAAAGAACCTTTGGACATTCTGAAAGAAAACTTCCGCAATGAAAAACAACAAACCAGAAAAGCGCAAAGGTTCAACCAAAGATATCATTCTCCTAAAAAAAGGTCAGGGAAGAAAATATAATCTTGGGACAATGACCGCTATTTTTAAGGCAGACGAAGATGAAACTGATAATAAATACAGCGTGTCAGAATGGTGGCTTGATCCTCACTCTGAAGGGCCGGGCGCCCATTTGCACGAAAGTATTGTCCAAACGTTTTATGTGATCGAGGGTACTGTTTCGTTCTTTGTTGGCGATACATGGATTGATGTTGAAACGGGAACTTTTATAAGAATTTCAGAAGACACCATGCACACCTTTGCAAACAGGACGGATAAAAAAAGCGGATTTCTTAACTTCGATATTCCGGGTGGATTTGAAAAGGATATGCCATCTATGGTATCATGGTTTAAAAACAATAAATAAGATTTTGTGCGCAGAGTAGTAAACGAACAAAAAAGAATGATTTTTATTTAAGGATGGAAAATTGCGCGGTGACAACATCTTAGTTGTAAAAACAATTTGGCATTAGAATAATCTGACGATAGCGATAAAGGCAAAAGCAAACAACATTTTTTTACACAAAATAAAATCCCTGTAAGTTGAGATCCATTTATATTTTACTGTTATCCTTGTTTCTTTCGCCTGTCATCTCCACAGCACAGAAAGTAATTCCATTGTACTCCACAGTAATACCGAATGCGCGAGCTTATCCAGATAAGGAGCATAGCAACTCAACCAATGACGTTGTTTTTAGGGTTTCAAAGCCTGAATTGTTTGTCTTTTTACCTGATCCGTCAATCTCTACCGGCACTGCCGTAATTATATGTCCCGGCGGAGGCTATGGAGGACTGGTAATTGACAGGGAAGGCTATGATATAGCGCGCAGGTTTGTGAAAGAAGGTGTAGCGGGTTTCGTATTAAAATACAGGCTGCCAAGCGATTCCACGATGATAGATAAATCTATAGGGCCGCTGCAGGATGCACAGCAGGCGATAAAAATAATAAGGCAACGTGCAAAAGAATGGAATATTAATACAAACCAAATTGGGATTATGGGTTTTTCTGCCGGTGGCCACCTGGCATCTACCGCGGGAACACACTTTGACCGGTCATACATTACCAATGAAAACGACATTAACCTCAGGCCCGATTTTATGATTTTGGTCTATCCTGTCATCAGTATGAAAGACAATATTACTCATAAAGGAACCAGGAATAATCTTTTGGGTAAAGATCCTTCCATCAGCCAGGTGAATAATTTTTCCAACGAAACAAGAGTAAACAGCCAGACACCACCCGCTTTCATTAGCGCGGCCAGCGATGATAGCGCAGTCTCTGTAGCTAACAGTATTGATTTCTATGATGCTTTGCTGAAAAATAAAATTTCTGCCTCTATGCATATCTATGCTAAAGGTGGCCATGGCTTTCTGAAATTACCTCCCCGTGATTTATGGATGAATGAACTGAAATACTGGATGAAAAATAATGGATGGGTTAAGTAAAAAATTGTGGATAGAAATTAATCCATGCCTTATTTTTCAGATAGGCTAATTTCATTTTTCTTTTAATGTGCATGCCCATTATAAACCGGGTTCACGATGATAGCAAATTTATATTTATCACCACGATAAAGAGATTTTTCAATTTCAATTACCTGGTTGGTATTACACAAAACAACACTGTCCAGAACAAAGATGGGGATGGCGAATTCATTGCCAAAGTTATTGGCTGGTGCTTCCGGTGATAAAATATCAACGCTCAATGTTTGTTTTACATCCGTAATTTTTAATTGGTATTCCTCCTCATAAGTTTTAAAGTAAGAGATTTCTGTGGACAGGTGATTTATTTTGGGGCATAATTTGAGCGAAATATATTTTATTTCGTCTTTCATCAGTTCATCGTCCGCGTATCTAAGTTGGTGGATTTTTAAAACAGGCCCCTCTATAATAAAATGTTTGTTATTGACCTCCGTGGAAATTCCTTCTTTTAGAATTGTTTTTTCCAGGATGATATCCTTATGATTAAAACCTTCCGCAGTAAGATAATCGTGAAATCCTCGCCGTGTTGCATCTAAAGACCCAAGAGTGCGTAATAACTGATGTTGCGGCGTACGATTTAGTACGAAGGTACCTTTGCCTTTTATTCTTCTGGCCCAACCCTCTGATTCTATTTGAGATAATACTTTTCTGGCAGTAGTATTACTTATTTTATGATTATGGATCAATTCATTTTCGGAAGGTATTTTATCGCCAGGCAACAATTCACCTGATTTTATGTTATCAATAATGCCTTCACTTATTTCGATAAATTTTGGTTTCATTTTAAATTTTTACTATTCAGATTTATAGGATTGATACCAAAAGATTAGGATAGGTGCTTCGTGATTTTAATGAAAGTTTCGCATCTGAAGGATAAAAAAGAGGTTTTTAAAAAGCAAGTTAGTGCGTTCTCTTTGACGGCGTTCATCATATGGTTCATCCTTTTTTAATTGAGAAAATTACCAGGCAAAAATGAAATTAAAATACTTTCAAGCCTGTAAACATCAGGATGTAAAGCTAAATAAGAAAACGGAAAAGTAAAAATTATTGAGCAAGATGACTTGTGATTTCTTATTTGGGAATAAGAATAAATTTTTTGGTCTGATTATTTATTTACTTTAAGTTTGGAAAAAGATACTTAGTGCGTTAAATAGCATTTGATATCAAAATGAGATTTATTATATAAAAAAGATTTGTTAGAAGGTTTAAGAGATAGATAGAACCAGGTAGTGTGTTAAATTCATACCTTAACAGGGCCCAAATTGTTTAGACGAATAAATTATAAAAGAGGCGTTTTTTTTAATCTCTTAGTAGTTAAAATTTATCAAGGCTGATTGTAGAATATGAGAGAAAAAAAATAAATTTGTTTCTTCTCAAACTAACTGATTCCCATGAACCTGTTCATTTGCTTTACAACAGCATTCATGGCTACAGATAGCTCTCCTTTTAGCCCGTTTAAAATCCAATAAAAAATACATATTGTTAATTAAATAAAATAAAAAAAATGAAATCTTTCATTCAATCTTTCGTGCTATTTCTGTTGGCCATAGTGAGTTATGGTTATGCTTTTAGTCAAAAATTTACTTTGGTGGTATTCCCTGATACGCAGGTTGAAGTAGGATCAAAACCTGAAATGTTTTATAGCCAGGTTGACTGGGTTGTAAAGCACAAGGACTCCCTGAACATTCCGATATCTTTACACGTAGGAGATTTGGTAAACTTTAATAATTTTAATCATTTTGAAGTTGCTAGTAAAGGTTATGAGGCATTTGATAAAGCGCATATTCCTTATGCAATCACCCTTGGCAATCACGATGGAGAAGCAGTAGGCTTTCATAGTGGCAGCGCTGCTCCCGGCAACGTGAATCAAAATTTGAGAAAGACCTTTAAATTCAATTCCTATTTCCCTGTTAGTCGTTTTACCAATCAGCGGGGTAGGTGGGAAGCTGAAAAAAGTGATAATGCTTATTATACATTCAAAGTGGGTAAGACCAGTTGGCTCGTTATAGCTTTAGAGTTTTGCCCGAGAATGGGAGCCATTAATTGGGCGGCAGATATTGCCAAAGAATATTTTAATTATAACGTTATTATTTTGACTCATTCCTATTTAACAGGAAAAGGAGAGATAAGCCAAAGGAACGCCGGATACGGAGATTTTAGTCCACAGGATATTTTTAATAAAGTGATTAAAACAAATCCTAATGTACGTTATGTTTTGTGTGGCCATACAGGCACTTCCGCCTTAAAAATAGATACTCTGGAGGATGGTCATAAAGTTTACCAGATTTTACAGGATTACCAAAACCAGGATTTAGGAGGAGGTTATTTGCGGTTACTTTCTTTTGACATAGACAAAGGCACCATTTCTGCAAAGATGTACTCACCTTATTACAATATTATTAAACAGGATTATTCCCAGTTTGAAATTAAAGATGTAGACTACTTAAAAATAACTGATTAAAAAAACATTAAGACGATGCTGAAAGGCAACTTATTTATTTTCTGATAATATCAGTTCACATGTGCAGATAAACAAAAACTTTATGAAAGATGATATTGGTAGCCGTCGTAAGTTTATAAGAAATGCAGCCTTGGGCGCTACCTTTTTATCATTGCCTTCTTTAACGCAATCGCAACCTTCTTCTAAAATAACACCCAAAAAAACTGTTTGTGTAGGAGGACATCCTGATGATCCTGAAACAGGTTGTGGAGGAACTTTAGCAAAACTAGCTAAGGCCGGTCACCAGGTTACGATTATCTATCTAACTACAGGAGAGGCAGGCATCCCTGGTCGTTCACACAGCGAAGCTGCTGCCACAAGAAAACAGGAAGCAATAAATGCTTGCCGGGTATTAAACGCAAATCCTGTATTTGCAGGACAGATAGATGGTGATACTAACGTAAATAACGATTGGCTACAGAAGATACGACAATTAATAACTGTGGAAAAGCCTGATATAGTATTCACGCATTGGCCTATAGATTATCATCACGATCACCAGGCTACCAGTTTATTAACGATACAGGCTTGGATGCACACGCAAGAAAGATTTTTACTTTATTTTTTTGAAGTGGAATCCGGTTTGCAAACTTCAGTGTTTCATCCTACAGATTATGTGGATATCAGCGATACGCAGGAACAAAAGCGTAAAGCAGTTTTTTGCCATATCAGCCAGGGACCGACGGAAATATATAAAAACGGCGGCCACCAAATAA
>JBDTJI010000062.1:0-21370 GCA_039935935.1 Ginsengibacter sp.
ATTGCTTATTGCTTATTGCCAACTCTCAATTAAACGACATCGTCCACTTCACTCTTTTATCATTTGCCTCAGAAGCAGTCATCATCCACAAAGTATAATATTCTCCTACCGCCCATTTATCTACAAATGCATCATAAAATTTGCTACCGGGATTGCCACTTTGTCCTCCGGGATAAATGCCATAAGCCTCCGTTTGAGGTGTTAAAGAAACGATCATCCTCCAACTGGGCCCATGTTGCTCTTTGGCTGCGTTGATGGTATTAAGACCGCCACCGATCGGTAGATGCAGTCTGCTAAAAGCTTCCAGCCGTGCGAGATGCAATACTTTGGTGTCCTTATATTTGGACCACTCCATCCTTCCCTTCTCATCTGCTTTTCTTATTACGGAGGTGGCCTTCTTAAATGCCATGGTCACGTCATCGGCTAACGTTTCTATTTTGGGAGTGTTTATATTACCAAAGAATTTGAAGTTAGGATACTTCTGAATTGCATCCAATAAAGCACTTTCAGAGGGGATTAGTAACTTTAGTCCTGATTTTAAAAACTCATCATCCCAGATTGTTGCCGAGAGGCTATCCCACGTTTCGACAAATAACGTAGCTCCTTTTGAATCAGGATCATTCCTGTAATCCCACTTTTTAAGAATTTCGAAATACTTTTTTTCCTGAGGAGTAAGCTTTTCCTCATTCATGTTATTTAATAACACCGGCAGTGCCATTTCTCCAAAAATATTATAGTTATCCGTTTGTAATTTCATCATATCCTGTGGTGTAATATTATTCATTGTTTCCAACCGCTTATTGATTTCCAAACCACGGTAAGGAGGATAGCTGCCGCCGAGATAATAGGGATAAGTTGTATCTGTCGGCATTTGATTAGCGCTACTTACAAAACCGCGTTCGGGATTCACCTGGTGCGGATTTTCTTCCTGCGGAATATTTCCCTGCCAGAAATAAGCGCTGTCTGCACCTGGCATCACAAAATCTCCCTGTCTGTACCATTTAGCCGGAAACTCGCCCTGGTCCCATATTGCTATATCGCCATTTTTACATGCAAAAATGCAGTTCTGTCCCGGAGTATGTAAATATTTTATGGCCTGCAGATAATCACCATAATTCTTTGCCTTGTTCAGCAGTGTAAACATTTTTAATTCATTGCTGGGGTCATGCGCTTTCCACCTTACCGCATAATTTCTTTCATTGGTATTTCTTCCGCCGCTGAAACTCCTATCATACATCACAGGGCCTATATTGGTATAGATCACCGTATCCAGGAAATCTGGCCCGCCTTTTACTTTAAAATCTTCCACCCTAAATGTTGTTGGCTGCCATGTACTGTCAAACCAATAATCGCTTCGGGTTTCATCTTTAAATTTCACTTCATAGTAATCCCGCACATCACGCATCGCGTTCGTAAATCCAAAAGCGCAACTATCATTAAACCCGATAATAACTGATGGTGCACCGGGAAATGTAGCGCCATACGCATTGTAAGTAGGAGTGCTAATCTGCATTTCATACCAGATGGAAGGTAGGTTCAATCCAAGGTGTGGATCGTTACATAATATCGGAGAGCCGCTCTTTGTCTTTTGCCCACTTACTGCCCAGTTATTACTGCCATTATCAGGATCAGGTTTTTGTTCAGTAATATTTGTTGAATCTTTGTTGTCAAAATAAAGTGAGTCGGCAGAGGACGGAATTTGCAAGTGGATACCGGGCGGGGGGAATAAGGTACCCTTAGGAACAATGGGATCCAATGAATCCATTACAATAGGATAAATTTTATCAAAATCAGCAGAAGAAAAAATAGATTTAGCATTCGTCATTTCAAAATCATTTTCAGCGCCTGCCAGCTCCAATGCCATGTATTTAAGGAAAAGAGCTGATTTCAAATTAGTCCATTTTTCAGGCTGATAGCCCAACAATTTATATTCAACGGGTAATGAGCTTTGGGTGAGACTTTCAATATAAGCATTTACTCCATTTGTATAGTTATCGCACTCAGCAAGAGTTTCGGGATCTTTTTCAATTTCTTTGAGAGAATTCTCCGCGCCATAAACCATACCGAGCCTTCTTTGATTCCGGTCATAATCGATAGCCTTTTCACCGATTATTTCGCTCAACCTGCCTGCGGCAGCACGCACCTGGAACTCCATTTGCCATAAACGGAATTTGGCATGCAGGTATCCCTGTACAAAAAAAGCATCATTCTCGTTGGCTGCAAAAACATGAGGAATAAGCCTTTCATCAAAATAAATATTTACCTTTTCTTTTAACTGAAGAAAGTTTAACTGTGCAGAATAATCCTGGTCAACGGGTTCTGCATTTTGCCATAATCCATTTTGCGGACTTAATAACTTACCCAGTGGAGCCGGAAGCAACAAAGAAGAATTAAGCACCACAACTAATGCCGAGGTGATAATTCCAAAAAAAATTAAAGGAATTATTTTCATGAACAGTTTTAAAGATGTAAAATAAGAAATTTAAAAAGAAAAAGAATAAGGACACCCATTAAAAAGATTGAGCGATTAATATTACTCCAATGATAATTAATCCGCCATAAATATAGTTGAAAAAAATCTGGCTTTTTATCTGGCGGTTTAAATACCGGCCTAAAAATATAGCCGGAACCACAACTGGTATCGAAATTAGAAAATAATGGGTTACGGTATTAACCCAGAGTCCCTGCCACCAATAACCAAACATGCCAATAATGCTGGTAGGTAAAAAATAAGCTTGTAAAGTAGCTCTAAAATAGGTTGCCGTCCAGGCACGCATATTGCCATAAACAACAAGAGGTGGTCCGTTAAGGCCATAGGCTCCGCCGAAAACTCCAGAAAAAAATCCACAAATGAAAAGCCAAAATAGGTTATCCTTTTTCAGACTTATTTTTCGTTTCCCCATTAATGAATACAACGAGTATGAAATAATGATTAAACCTAATGCAGATTTCACAAAATACTCATTGCCATAAATAAGAATGAACAAACCTAAAGGAATGCCGGGAATCGCAAAGACCACCAGCCATTTTGCGCTCATTAAATGAATTTGCTTCCTATGCTGCACGACAATAACTGCCGCAATAGTAATGGATATTAACACAGAAAGCGGAACTGCAATTTCAATTGGAATAAAAAGTGTAAGTAATGGAACTGCTATGAGTGATTCACCGAAACCAAAAGTAGAACGAATTAAAGTAGCGATTAAAATAATGAGTAAAATAAAAACGGTTGTTGTATCCATATCATCTCAAATATAAATATCAACACGCAAGCTTCTTGTTTCGCAACCATATTTAATTAAAGAGCAGGCTTGTGTAAATCACAAGCCTGCTCTTTAATTGGTCTAATTTATATTTTTAAAACCTGGGCATAAGAAGATAGATTTCAATTTGTTACTACTGAATCACTCCACACCCAATTCTGTTTCCTGCGTCGCCCGAAGGTTGTGAAACATAATCATCAACACTGCCGTGAACAATTACAGCCTTGTTGAGAATATTGGTTGTGCTGTCGCCACCAATACTCCACAGCTCGGTTTCGAGCGTGATCGACCCTTTACCCTGGCCATCTAATTCAACATTACCTATATCTCCCGAATGAAAACTGTCTGACCCCCATTTGCCATGCTGCTTGTTAGTTGGGTTCCAATGGCCATGAGCGCCCTTACCCATATCACCACAATCGCCATGCTCGTGTAAATGTACTGCTACACTTTTATTGGCTTTTGCGGGAATGGTAAGATTTAAAACCATCTTTACTTTGCCGTCCATCTGATCAAAAGAGGCTGACCCGTCAACAGTTGTATCGGAATAGGTCCCACTAATAGTAGCATGGGCGTGAGTTGCTGTAGCATTGTGTTGAACAGAATCTGAATGGCTAACCATAGCGGAATCACTGTTATTGTTTTCCGTTCCTGAAGAACCGTTGCAAGCCATAAAATAAGTAGATGCAAAAAGTAAAACGGCAAAAGCCATTTGTTTGCTTGTTGTAAGTTTCATTGTTGTAATTTTTAAGATTAAATTGATTTGGTTTATGATTAAATCGATTGGTTATATTTTTTAAATGGTAAAAAGGCGAACCTAACTAAATCGCTAATTATTAGTTCTGAATACTTTAATTCACATATCCGTAATATCGTCTGACCCAATGATCTCATCTTTTTGAAAGCAGATCAACACAATTACCTTACCAAAACATCAGCCGCTGCAAGATATTCAATTCTGTCGATCTCAATATACCGAACAACTGTCATCTGCGCAGTCAATAAAATATTTAAGAACTGGCCAATATTTTTATCACGTCTTCCACTTCTTCTACACTATTAAAAGCATGTAATACAATCCTTAAACGTTCCTGTCCCTTCGGAACAGTGGGGTATAGAATGGCTCTTATGTCAAAATTACTTTCCTGTAATGCAGCAGCCACTTTTTTAACTTCATCATTTCCCGGAATAATCACAATCTGAATAGGAGTGTCGCCGTATAAAACTTTATATTTTAAATGGGCATTTCTAAAAACACCTATTAATTTTTGAAGATGGTTTCTTTCTTTTTCCATTTCGGGAAATAATTGGTATGAGGCAGCAATAGCGCCCACAGCAGCAGGAGGCAGGGAAGTACTATAAATAAATTGCCTGGAAAAATTGATGAGGTATTGCTTTAATTTCTCTGACCCGAGAACAACAGCGCCATGCGTTCCACATGCCTTACCGAAGGTATGAATTCGCGCAAAGCATCGCTTTTCTAATTCTATTTTTTGCACAAGCCCCTCCCCTCTTCTTCCGACCACGCCAGTTGCGTGGGCTTCATCTACAATGAATGCCGCCTGGTATTTTCCACACAGATCAACTATTTCAGCGATAGGAGCATAATCTCCATCCATAGAAAAAACGCTTTCAGTAACTACATAAACCTGATGACCTTCAGCATTGGCAGAAGATAATTTATTTTCAAGATCATTAAGATCGTTATGAAGAAAAGAAAATGCGGTAGCAAAAGATAACCGGATGCCATCCCGTAGCGAGGCATGGCTCAGCCGATCATAAATAACAGTATCATTCTTTTGTGGAACCGAACCTAGTAAACCTGTGTTTGCATCATATCCTGAATTAAAAATTAACCCTGCTTCTGCGTTATGGAAGTGCGCGATCAATTTTTCTGTTTCTTCTATTAGTTTATAATTTCCTGAAAGAAGCCGTGAACCTGTACTCCCATGCGAAAGATCAGGAGAAATGATCTTTTCAATCAACTTATTTTCTACGATACCTAAATAATCATTGCTGCAAAAATCAACTTCGTTTTCTTTAATGACGAGTTTTCGCAAGGCATTTGCATGCATTCTGTCTTCTAATTTTTTATCCAAAAAATGTTCATTCATGCGGCGAAATTAGATAATAAGTTAATTAGCCAAAGATGTGTTGGCTACATTTCAATCCGATAATCATCGAATGTCGTATCTTATTTTGCCCCAAAGGCTACCTGTTTGTAGAAGCAATTGGAATTTGAAAACCATTACCGCGCGTGCCGTAGGTACGCAACTCTCAAAGGGTAGCCACTACGTGGCAAATAATAATTTGAAAATAATCTTCTACAAACAGGTATGCCTACGGCACATGACTGCAACAACTATATATACAACAAACCAAGAAGGTTTAATAAACACATCGTAGAATCTAATTACTTTTAAAGAAACTTCTTGGTTTTATACTTATTGGTATATGCTGCTTTGTTGCGCCTCAGAGCAGGATGATTTTGAAATGCACCCGAAGTATTCTTTCTAATCTTTAATTCCTCAATTATCATTTACTTTGCTGCATAAAAAAGAAAAACCTTTTCATGAAGAATTTTAATTTCAAAAAGATACTTCCCCATTTAATTGCTATAGCTGTTTTTTTGATCGTCGCGATCATCTATTGTAAACCTGCATTAGAAGGAAAAGTAGTGCAACAAATGGATATACAGGGCTGGCGTGGCATGAGTCAGCAATCTGTTGAGTTCAAGGATAAAAATGGCTATTTCCCTTTGTGGACCAACAGTATGTTCAGTGGAATGCCGGCTTACCAGATTGCAATGGGCGGGAAAGCCATAGTTACCGTGGCGTCATTTACTTCCGCACTGACTCTTGGCCTTCCAATACCCATTAGCTTTTTCTTTCTTGCGTGCATCTGTTTTTATTTTCTATGCCTCGCTGCGGGTGCCAATCCCTGGGTGAGCATCTTAGGCGGATTGGCTTACGCATATTCAACTTTCGATCCCATCATTATAGCTGTGGGGCACAATACCCAGATGATGTCGATAGCTTATGCACCGGCAGTAATTGGAGGTTTACTTCTTTTATTTCAAAAAAAATATTGGGCCGGCTTTGCGGTAACCTCGTTATTTTCCGCACTGTTAATTGGAGAAAGTCATGTGCAAATAGTGTACTATACGTTGCTTATCGCTTTTATTCTCACCATCTCATATTTTATAAAAAGCTTTCGGGAAAAGCAAATTGCCACTGCCGTGAAAGCCATAGCAATTGGTCTTGTAGCGGGTGTAATAGGGCTTGCCTGTAGCGCTATCTCTATGATGCCTACTTACGAATATGCCAAAGAAAGTATGCGCGGAGGCAAATCCGAGCTAACTGCAGTAACAAAAGATATTAAAACAAAAGGTGGGCTCGATAAAGACTATGCTTTCAGGTATAGCTTAGGCTTTGGGGAAACATTTACTTTTATTGTTCCCGGTTTGTATGGGGGCAGCAATGGAGGAGATGAATATAAGGCGCCGACTAAATTTTCAGAAAAATTTTCAGAGTTGGGAGTCCCAGAAGATCAGGCCATACAATATGCAAATCATTATTCTTATTGGGGTGGACAGCCTTTAACTTCCGGGCCAGTTTACCTTGGAGCCATAATATGCCTTTTGTTTATCTTTGGCGTAGTCTATTTAAAATCGTGGCACAAATGGTGGCTGATTGCTGCAAGCATATTGGGAGTGCTTCTCGCCTGGGGCGCTAACTTAAAAGAGTTTAACTATTTCCTGTTTGATTACCTTCCCTTCTACAATAAGTTCCGTGCACCAACGATGGCGCTGGTGATTCCTCAATTATGTTTCCCACTGATGGGAGTGCTTGCGTTAAGTAAATTGGTTTCACATGGCATTGACGTTTCGGAAGCATGGAAAAAATTAAAAACCACTGCAATTGTTTCAGGTATCCTATTTGTTTTACTTGCTGCTTTTTATATGACTTCGTCTTTTAGCGGCACCAATGACAAAGCGTTAAGAGATGGCATCAAACAAAATATGATGCATGTGCCTGGGGGACAACAAGCTCCTCCACAATTGGAACAGCAGGCAGAACAGACGAGCAGAACTTTGATCGCTTCCCTTCAAAGCGATCGAAAAGATTTAATGGGAGGTGATCTCGTAAGAACTTTTATTCTTATTGCGATAGCCATCGTTTTGATGGGATTATTTCTGAAGAAAAAAATATCATCCGCTGTTCTTGTCGGAGCAATGATTATTCTTACAGGGTATGATTTATTAGGAATAGCATCCCGTTATTTGAATACTGATAAGTTCGTAGAAAGTGGCGATTTTGAGTCTGCATTTACCCCTACTCCCGCTGATCTACAGATATTGAAAGATCCTGACCACGCTAATTTCAGGGTGTTTAACGAAACAGTGGACCCCTTTAATGATGCCACTACTTCTTATCATCATAATTCTGTTGGCGGCTATCACCCTGCAAAACTTGACCTGTACAACGACATTATTACACGCCAGTTAAGCAAAGGAAATATGAAGGTATTCGACATGTTGAACACCAAATATTTTATTGTCCAGGATCCGCAAACGGGAAAGCCCGTGGCGCAACTCAACCCAAATGCTTTTGGAAATTGTTGGCTGGCAAAAGGAATAAAATTTGTGGAAAATGCAGACCAGGAAATGGCTGCACTGGACAGCACCGATCTGAAAGATACAGCAGTCGTAGAGATAAAATACAAAGACAAAATAAAACAAATGCCTGTTTATGATTCAATAGGCTACATTAAATTAGTACAAAATCTTAATGATAAAATTGAATACCGGTTTTCTTCACCTTCCCCACAGTTTGCGGTATTTAGTGAAGTCTATTACCCACACGGATGGAACGTATATATTGATGGGAACAAGTCCGATTACGTAAGGACAGACTATATTTTACGTGGTATGTTTATTTCAGCGGGAAATCATAATATAGAATTCAGGTTTGAGCCCACATCCTATACGACAGGAAGAGTGGTCACGATTATAGCAAACATCCTAATTGTACTGATCATATTGGCAGCGGTGATTTTTTATGCAGTAAAAAGAAAGAAACAGGATGCACACGTATTATAGAAATATTCAACAGGCTTTTTTATCATGGTAATTAATCGATAGGTTGCTATTGTTTAAGAAACTTTAACCGCCCCGCTTTTCAGATAATTAATATTTTGATATGCTGATATATCAGCATATTCAATCGTCTATTTTTATTTGTTTTGTGATAAACAAAAATAAAATTCTGACAATTGCCTGCTGGCAAAGGTCTGTCAAGGTTGTACTTCACGCAAAATCTCCAGATTTCGAATGAATTTTTTTGCCGGTGATGTTGCCGAAGTCAATCTTCTTTTAGCTCCGTTGGAGCGATATGTCAGTAGTGCCAAATAAGCCTTCTTGTTTTCTTTTAGCACCATTGGTGCGGCATATTAAGCTCTGTGCAGTAATAGGGTATTTAAAAAAAAATTGATTTAATACAATTTTTGATGCTCCAGATTTTTTTAAATGCCGCTCCTAAGAAGTATTTAATACTGCTGTATTCTTTCGCATTTCTACTGATATGCTGTACCTACGGAGTTATCTGTACCAATGATTTTTTTTAAATAAAGCATAGTTTAAATAAAAATCGTTCTGTACCCATTATAAAAATAGGTTATCAAGCACAGTAAAATATTAAATATCCCGGTTTCAACCAGTGGTATTAAAATGAAGTCCGGTTACACTTAATACTCTGAATCTTCTCATCACTTCTTTCATTGGCTTTATCTTATTACCTTTGCCGTCCTAAAAAAAACAAAGGACAAATAAAGATGGCTGACCTTAGTACTTTTGATCCTAACTCAGTGGGCAATCCGAACAATGGAATCTTCGGCCTTCCTTTTACTGAGGAAGATGCAAAACTCGTTTTATTGCCTGTTCCCTGGGAAGTAAGCGTAAGTTATAAAGCTGGTACTGCGAGGGCTGCAGACCATATCTGCAAGGCCAGCCTTCAGATAGACCTTACTGATGATGACATCATGGATGGATGGAAGCGTGGCATATTTATGCGTGACCTTGATAAAAACATCCTGGTTAAGAGTGATTACCTGCGTAAAGAAGCCGAATTATACATCAATTATATCAGTGAGGGAGAAATCGTTGCCAACAGCAAGTTTATGTGTAAAGTATCGAGAGAGATCAACGAAGGGAGTGAATTTCTAAACCAATGGGTCTATGAACAAACAAAAGAATTGCTGGATGCAGAAAAGTTAGTGGGACTCGTGGGAGGCGACCACAGCACGCCTCTTGGCTTTTATAAAGCTATAGCGGAAAAACATGGTGAATTTTGTATCCTGCAGGTAGATGCCCATTGCGATCTCCGTAAAGCTTATGAAAATTTTAAATATTCTCATGCGTCTATTATGTACAATGCCCTTGAGGAAATTCCCAGTTTGATAAAGTTGGTGCAGATTGGCACGAGGGATTATTCAATGAGTGAGATAGACTATATTAACAGTAGTAAGGGCCGTGTAGTAACTTTTTTTGACAAAGATATTAAAGAGCGTGGCTACGTAGGGGAGACATGGCAACAGATTGTAGAAAGTATCGTGCAGCAATTACCGCAAAAGGTATATATCAGCTTTGACATTGATGGACTTGATCCTAAGCTCTGTCCCAATACCGGCACCCCCGTACAAGGTGGCTTTGAGACTCAGCAGTTATACTATTTGTTTAGGAAAATAATTGAGAGTGGCCGTTTGTTCATCGGATTTGATCTTAATGAGGTGGGCATTAGCGCTAATGAATGGGATGAGAATGTAGGCGCACGTGTATTATTTAAATTATGTAATCTGATGATTGCCTCAAATGAAAAAAATGCAGGAATTTGAAATTGTTCTCAAAAATGATAAACTAAAACTGTATCGCAACATAGCAAAAATATTTTTGGTGTTGAATTTTGCCGTCTTTGCTTTGTTACTGCTTTATGAACCTTATCGTTATACGTCAGTAGCTTTTCTTATTGCCTTCGTGCTTTACCTGCTTCTCCGGCAATACCTGTTCAAAAAAGGGAGCGTCAGTAATATTTTAGACGAGTTCGTATTCTTTATTCCTGCGGCCGGATGGCTGGGTATGCATAGTTACCTGATTGGTGCGGGTTGTATGCTAATGGGAATTTTATATAAATTATCTTTACAGGATATAAAGTTTGTTTTTGGTCAGGAAAATATTATGAAGATGAATTTCCCCCCAAAAAAGTTCGCCTGGGGCCTGCTTGATAATGTGGTTCTTAAAGATAATATTCTTACGCTTGATTTTAAAACCAACAAGCTGATACAGGCAGAAGTTGAAAAAAATGATATTAATGAAACTGACTTTAATTCATTTGCAAGACTACAGATGAATAAAGAAACTATTCCGGTTGTATCTATCAATTCAGGAACAAAATCGCATCGATGACGCATTCGCCTTTTTTGTTATACTCGGATGGAGATGGACATATCTTCGAGGATACTTCACTCTATGTGTGTGGCAGGAGTGGCTGGGATGCACTACCTGTGGAGCATGAGGAATGGATAGAACTTCCTCAAGGCGGCCAACTTTATGAATTACCCAACCGGCGTGGGATTGGATTAGATGTTACAACCGGCGAAATGCGTTTGTGCGACAAAGGATGGGCAGTGGCGGCTTTTATTCCTCCGGCTTTTACAGGCACCTATCTCGCTGCCTACGAAACCCTTCCGGGTGCAGAAACACTTCCTTTATTTTGCTACACAGCAGCAGGATGGTACAATGAAAAATTTTATGTTACTGCGGTAAGAATTGAAAAAGACATTCGGCAGGAAAGCGCTGGTTTTGATGAAGAAAGAATTGAAGGAAATGTAAAAGAATTTCTATCTGAGTATAAGCATAACCGTTTAGTACAACATCTCGCCAACAATTGTTGCCTTACCTATCATTGCCCCGCTGCCAGAAATTATTTTATGGGCAGATGGGAATGTCCTGTACCGAGTTCACCTGCCTGTAACGCGAATTGTATAGGCTGTATCTCTTTTCAGCCACAGGATGAAAGTATCGTTTCTACCCAGGACAGGCTGGCCTTCAAGCCAACTGCTGAAGAAATAATTGAATATACGGTGCCCCACCTGGAAACAGCGCCATTCCCCATCGTCAGTTTTGGCCAGGGTTGTGAGGGAGAGCCACTACTGATGTGGAAGACCATTAAGGAATCTATCCTCGAAATAAGAAAACACACACAAAAGGGAAGTATTAATATCAACACCAACGGAAGTGATCCTTTAGCGGTGAAGGCCTTGTGCGAAGCAGGTTTGAATAGTATTCGGGTAAGTACTAACTCAGCACGCGAAAAAATATATACACCTTATTATCGTCCTAATAATTATCAATTCAGCGACATACTCGAAAGCCTGAAAGTGGTTAATAATTTTGGTGGATGGACGAGTATCAATTACTTTGTTTTTCCCGGAATGACTGACAATGTTGAAGAGTATGAGGCTTTGAGAACTTTGATAAAAGACACCGGACTAAAAATGATCCAATGGCGCAATTTTAATATTGATCCCGATTGGTATCTGGGGAAAATAGGAGTTTCAGATACGGGCGAGTGCATCGGCATCCGCCAGATGATGGAGTTGTTGCAGGAAGAATTCCCGGATTTAAAATTTGGATATTTTAATCCATCTATAGAGAGGATCAAAGGTGATTTTGAAATGGACTACGCTAAGTCATAATATCCGCTTTTCCGTAGTAGTGACATAAAAAAAGCTGCCCCGAATCGGAACAGCTCTTTTTCACTTTTTCATCGCTTTTTAAGAAACAGATCCATTTGTAATAAACTTGATCTGAACTTTCGTTGCTTCATCTGTTGCACCCGGTAATCCTAACAAAAGAATGGTATATACCTTTCCTTTCTCTACCGTAATGGTTCTTGATGCAGAGATATTAGTTCCATTAGAAATTGCAATAGTAATTTCTCCAGGATTAACACTTTCAAAACCTGACACTTTTGCATAAGATGCCATGTCGTCAACGACATTTGTACCACCCTCGGCAATAGTTACCATAGGCTTGGACGAATCAGGAATAGCATTAATGTACCTTACAAAAGCCTTATTTGTAGAGTCCGGAATACTATTAAGATTATCATCTACTATTACAGTACGGTAATTTCCATCAGCTCCTAAGGCAAAAGCAGAATAGTATTTGTCCTGCTCAAATTGCTGGTTAACATCGGTAATGGTAGAATCTCCGGTAACATCGTAAAGTTTCACATCACGGCTCCCACTATATACAGAAATATAATTTCCTGAATAGTTGGTATAAGCTAAAGGAGCATTGGTGATAATTTTGTTGGACATCACAAATCCAACTGCTGAATGGCCAGGTATTAAGTTAAAGACCATCAATCCAGAAGCAGGAGTTTGTGGGGTGTCAACCTCTTTTTTGCATGCAGAAAATAATATAGTCACTCCTAATAATAGCACTAACCATCTCTGCTGCTTCACATAATTCAACATTTTTTTCATGGGTAATTTTTTTAATTTTTATAAATCAGATTCAAACCCATTTACGAAAAAACCATGCCATCGAAGCCTAACAAAAACTTAATAGTAGCTATCAATTTTTCTTTAACAAGGTATTAAAACTCTAAAGAGAGCTGACTTCGTCAGTCCCGGGAGAAGAAGGAAATCACTAATTGAGTACTTTAACTATTATCCATAATTCAATCTAAAAATAATAGCAAATGTCATTACTATCACAAATGCTATGGCAATTGCAAAAACAATTGTTTTAATTATTTTTAGTAGAGGAGGTATCCCTGCTCTTCTAAGTTCCGGAGGTTCCGGATACTTTTGTTCATCATATTCCATAATATTCTTTTTAAAATTTTACCCAAAGAATTGTGCCAGAAAAGCAGCGGCAGTTGAGAAATTATCTTATCAGAATCATTACTATATTTATGCTTCAATAAAAGAGATACTTCTATGAAAGCGAGGGGTAAAAAATGGTTATTAATTTTTTTATTTTTAACAATCTCTGTCACCCTTGTTTTTGCATGGGGTCAATGGGGTCACAAACATATAAGTCGCGCAGCCGTGTTTGCATTACCGGAAAATATGCGGGATTTCTATTATAACCACATTGATTTTATTACAGAAAGTTCTGTGATTCCTGATTTACGAAGAGCTGTTATAAATGATAAAAATGAAAGTCCAAGGCACTATATTGACATTGAAGATTTTGGAAGCATCCCTCTCAGCTCTTTTCCTGAAACTACCAAAGAAGCTTTTGAAAAATATGATAGCGTTTTTTTAAAGAAGACAGGATACTTACCATGGTACATCCAGACACTCACTGAAAAGCTCACTACAGCATTTAAAAAAAGAAATAAATCGGAGATACTTTTTATTTCGTCAGAACTATCCCATTACATAGCAGATGCACATCAGCCCCTGCATACTTCATCCAACTATGATGGTCAGTTGACTGGCCAGAAAGGTGTACATGCGCTATGGGAATCTACTATCCCGCAGAAGTTTGGCAGTGTATATAATTTCAAAACCGATACAGCCATGTATATTTCGGATATTTTTGCAGAAACCTGGAAGATCATCGAAGAATCTCATTCATTGATTAAGCCTTTATTGGCAGCAGAAAAAAAAGTAAGAAATAGTTTCCCGTCTGATAAGATGTATAAGAAAGATGCCTCAGGTAAGACCGTGATGTTTTATAATTCCCCGGTTTTTTCCGATGAATATGCAAAGCAGTTTCATGATGCTATGAATGGGATGGTAGAAAAGCAACTCAGGCTGTCTATCTATGAAGTAGCATGTTTCTGGTACACAGCCTGGGTGAACGCAGGAAGCCCCAAACTTATTTCATTAGACGATCCTCACCTGACCAGGCAGAACAAAAGAAATTATAAGATGGAGTTGAAAGCCTGGGAAAGGGGAGAAATATTAAATCTTTCGGTAGATAAGGAGTAGGCGTTATTCATATTTTAAAGTGGTAGCCTGACATCAATCAGGCTAAATAAATATTCAACTAATTCATGAATATTTGAATAGGGATCACAGTTATAGATTTTTTTTCCATTAGATATCTCCGGTTGAAAATAATTTTTGCACCACCTGCTATTTTCCAACCCGGTATTTATATTTTCTTTGAGCGCGGTAAAAAGGTTCGTAGCTTTTTTATAATCCGGCAGATGCTTTTTTAATTCTGAAATAACTTTATTACAGTTTAAATATGCCTTGGCTGATTTTTCAAAATGTAACAGGATGAAGAATTCAAAACAAGAGACTGAAAAAGCAATTTTTATTTGAGGGTTATAAGTGGATGCTTCATTAAATGCGTCTGAAATATTTGCATGGCCATCGTGGTCAAACACTACCCAAATAAAATCGTAAGGATCTTTCTCTCTCCTGGCTTTTCTTACTTTTTGTTTTGCTTCATTTACCAATCCCTTAGGAGAATGGTTTTGGGGTTTATAGATTTCCACACTGATGGAAGCAAATTTCCTTCTATATTCCTCTTGTGTTATTAATCCTAAAAAATAATTTTGTTCTGTTTCTCCTTCACAAAGAATTAATCCTCGCTTTAAAATATTAACGGGCTTGTGGCTCTCTCTCCATCTTCTCATAATTAAAATTGAAATTCTAATTCATTTTGATTGATTACCGGCGTACCACCCAATCTACCACTTGTATACCATTTCTCAAGCGGAACATTTTTCCTTATTCCTGAGATATCTGAAACTGAATAAAAAGTACTATTCCCTTCGTATTCCTTTTCAACAAACCAAATCTGATCTCTTCGAAAGAATTCTAAATCTAATAATGAAACATCATGGGTTGCAAATATTAACTGTGCTTTATTAGGATTTGTTTTTTTATTCATAAAAATCTTGATCAAAGCTCTTGTCAACTTAGGATGAAGGCTTTTATCTAACTCATCAATTATCAGAGTTTGTCCGTCTGCCAGGGCTTCAATGATTAATCCACCAACTACAAAAAGCTTTAAGGTACCTGTAGATTCGTCTAAAAGCGTAAAATCAGTTTTCCCTACCAGGAGGCCGTCTTCAAAAATATTTCGTGTTGTACGCAGTTTATATTTATATCTTTCAATAAGCCTTTTCTTTTCTTCTTCAGCCATTTCATAGGGCAAAGACAATTCATCAAATTTATTTTCTGATATAGATAAAGAATCAATTCCGGTATCGGCGGTTTTTAATAATTTACTGATATTGTGAAAGAAATGTGGATTTTTTTTATTTGCGGCCCTGTTACTATAAATGGTTAGCAAAAGCTCATCATACGAGCTATCATGAACGTTAGAAATAAAAATAAGTTTGTGAAAAAACAGGTAAGGTTGAACAAGTATTTCAACTTTTTCTGTTCGCACTTTTGATAATAATAGTTGATTATCGTAAACAGAATCTGCTAATTCCTTTTTTCTGCCCGAATAATATTCTCCGTAAGTAACTTTATTTCCAGAGAGTCTTTCAAACAATTTTGCAATTTGATTTTTTGGATAAAAATAAAGCGCTTCTTTAATAATGGTTTCAGAAGTGTACGACACTTCATATAAATACCGCACTCCATTCTTAGCTATAAAATCAATTTTAAATTCTGTTGGCCTTTCCTTTGATTTATTATCTAATTTAAACGGTTCATAAAAGGGAATTTTTCCCCCGATTTCAAAGTTCCCTGACTCTATAACTAATTTTTGCAAAGTGGAAAAGGCGTTAATAAGATTGCTTTTACCTGATGCATTTCTTCCATAAATTATGGAGCAACTTAATGCCTGATATTTTTCAACACTCAAAATAGCATCAGGATGCTCCTTCACTTTCCTTTCTGGCACCATCGAAAAGCGCTGCTTTTCTTTAATAGATTTGAAATTACTTATACTGAATTCTATAACCATAGTTCGAAATTAAGGATAAAATTGTAAATTTCAAACAAAAAATAACTTAATTCCTGTAGCTATCTTCTTCATTATCCTCTTTTCTTCCTCACTCAAACCTTATAAGTCAAAACCGTTAGAATGATTTTTTTAACGCCTGTTTTATCCCATCAAACCGTCCAGATTTTAGAAACCTGGAAGGCTTTTAGGCTGCTACTATTTTTATTTCCTCCTCATTCAATCTAAAAACACGGTTACAGCTATGCGGTTCATTTATGGCAAAATGAAAAGTAATTATTCGTAAAAAAATAAGAAAAGTTGTTCTGGTTAAGCCGCTGTCTGACCTTCTTGACAACACTGTAATTGCGCATTGCTTCCCAATGGCTACCGGGATGCTCATAGCCTATTACCTACCTTCCCTGGCTCCAACTTCTTGCTCTCCTGAAGCCACTGTGTGAGGCGGGACGGCGATTCAGGCTATTATTTTGTACGGTAGGTGTTTGTACAAATCGCATTGAACTTGCGTACGGGTGATCTTCTATTACAGGAATTGTTTTTTCAATTAATTTATGAATGTCACGCAGGTAAGATCTTTCTTCCATGTCGCAAAAAGAAAGCGCTGAACCTGCATGGCCGGCCCGTCCGGTGCGACCTATACGATGCACATAAGTTTCAGGAACATTAGGCAATTCAAAATTAATAACGTGGCTTAAATCGTCCACATCTATCCCTCTTGCTGCTATATCAGTTGCCACCAGCACCCTGATTTTTCCTTCTTTAAAATTGCTTAAAGCTTTCTGCCTCGCAGCCTGCGTTTTATTTCCATGTATGGCGTCTGCTTTAATATTGGCACGATAGAGTTCTCTCGCAATTTTATCCGCACCATGTTTGGTACGTGTAAAAACCAACGCGTTATGGATAACGTTATCTTTTAAGAGGTGGATGAGTAGCTGGCGCTTGTCATTCTTTTCAACCAGGTAAATATGCTGATCCACATTCTCGGCTGTTGAAGACACCTGAGAAACTTCTATCCTAACCGGATTGGTTAGTATCGATGAAGAAAGCCTTGTGATCTCCGGTGGCATAGTAGCAGAGAAAAACAAGGTCTGCCTGTTTTCAGGCAACAAGGCAATCGTTTTACGCACATCATGGATGAATCCCATGTCAAGCATCCTGTCTGCTTCATCCAGCACGAACATTTTGATGCCTTTTAAGTTGATAAACTTTTGTGCAACAAGATCGAGCAATCTTCCCGGCGTTGCTATAAGTATATCTACCCCACGACGTAACTCTTTTGTTTGCTGAAATTGTGATACACCACCGTAAACAACAGTATGCCTTAGCCCAGTATGCTTTCCATAAGCACCAAAACTCTCATCAATCTGGATAGCCAGTTCGCGTGTGGGAGTAAGAATCAGTGCTTTTATATCGTGGTTATGCGCATCTTCTTTTTGCTGTAATAATAAATTCTGAAGAATAGGAATTGCGAATGCGGCGGTTTTACCTGTTCCCGTTTGGGCGCATCCTAATAAGTCTTTACCTCTAAGTATGTGCGGGATTGATTGTTCCTGAATGGGAGTCGGCTCTGTATATCCTTCGGCCTCAAGCGCCTTCAATATGGGCGCTATTAAATGTAGTTCTTTAAATAACAATTTAAATTTGTTTAATATTATGTAAATAATAACCTCCTGAAAAAATGGTAGTTTCTGAAAGTTGATCTTGTTTGTACGCTCAACAACCTATGACTTGATGAGCTTACCTTGGGTAAAGAGGATCCAGTCTGCTAAGAAGGAGAATATTTCAGCAAATATACATCTATAATAGCTGATAAGGCATTAAACGTTTTATTTTACAAAGTATTGCGATACATTAAAAGAAAAAATCCTTTTCTTCTTTTTACCTTCGCGTGAAAAAATGGATTCATGGATGTAATACAATTTGAAGATAAAAGTCTGGCTCATTATTCTTACTCAGTTATAAGTAATGGCGAAATCGCAGTTATCGATCCTTCACGCAATCCTCAACCTTACTACGATCTGGCAAACGATCATAATGCAAAAATTGTCGCTGTAATTGAGACACATCCTCACGCTGATTTTGTGAGCAGCCACCTGGAAATACATAAAACTACCAACGCTCCTATTTATGTCAGTAAACTTTTAGGTGCTGATTATGAGCATAAGACGTTCGATGATGGAGATACCATTAAAATTGGAGATATCACTTTAAAAGCATTGAATACACCAGGCCATTCGCCGGACAGTATTTGTATAGTTGCTATCAATGAAGAAGGGAAGAAAGAAGCAGTTTTTACAGGTGATACTTTATTTATCGGTGATTGCGGAAGACCTGATTTAAGAGAATCAGCAGGATCATTAACAGCGCCCCGCAAAGAGCTTGCGAAAAAAATGTATCATTCACTTAGAGATCAATTAATGACTTTGCCGGAAAACGTGTTGGTATATCCTGCGCACGGTGCGGGCAGTTTGTGCGGAAAAGGCTTAAGCGATAAAAACTCGAGCACCATTGGAATTGAAAAAGCCAGCAACTGGTGCCTCCAGGAGTTTACAGAAGATGATTTTGTAAATGAACTTTTAAAAGATCAACCCTTTGTTCCTAAATATTTTACGTATGAAGTAGGGTTGAATAAAAAAGGAGCAGAAAATTATGCCGATGCTATTGCAAAAGTAACTATCAGCGAGGAGACACCATCTGACTTAAAAGATTATCCCATCATTGATACAAGAAATGAATCTGAATTTAAAAAAGGCTTCATTAAAAATTCCATTAACCTGATGGATGATACAAAATTTGAAACCTGGTTAGGTAGCATTATTGCTCCGGGTGAGAAATTTTACCTGGCGGCCAAAAGTCTGAGTCAATTGCATTCCTTGATAGAACGCACTGCAAAAATTGGTTACGAGGAACAGATAGAAACAGCTTTTGTTTTAAAAGAAATAACCGGTGAATCCATTAGGCCCTTTGACCCGGATCATTTCCGGGAATTTCGTAATGCTTATACGGTGCTGGATGCACGCAATCCATCGGAAATAAAGGAACAGGCGTATTTTACTGATTCCATAAATATCCCTTTATACGAGTTGAGAGAAAGGGTCAATGAAATTCCTCTAAATAAGCCTATAGTGGTTCATTGTGCGGGTGGTTACAGGAGTGCGGCAGCAGCAAGCATATTGGAAGAACATTTAACTGGAGATGCTGAAATTTTTGATATGGGAGAGACTATTAAAACTTTTACTGAATGAAAACAATTAAGCAGTCTAAAAAAATGGTCATTGATGTGAGAAGGCCTGATGAATTTAACAAACGCCATGCGAAAGACAGCATCAATATTCCACTACAGGAAATGGAAAACCGCTTAGATGAAATAAGAAACCTGTCAGAACCTCTTGTGGTGGTTTGTGGTGGAGGAACGCGGCATATAAAAGCTTTTGAATTGCTAAAAGCTAATGGAATAGAAAGCGAAAAAGGCGGAGGGTGGAAGAAGGTGGGCCAGCCTGTTAGCTATTAGACATTAGCCTTCAGCTTTTAATCTTTTGCTCTAAACTTTAAGAATAAATACAATTGAAGAAACAAACTCCAGGACAATCATTTGTGAGCTCTGCTGACATTGACTTCGAAGCAACAGAGGAAGGAGTTAGCCGTCAAATTCTGGCGTATGACGATTCTCTGATGATGGTTGCCGTTCATTTTAAAAAAGGGGCTGTTGGCAGTATCCACTCTCATGTTCACCGTCAAATCTCTTATGTGGAATCAGGACGATTTGAAATAACCATTGATGGAAATAAAAAGACACTGGAAAAAGGAGACAGTTTTTTAGTTGCCCCGGACTTATTGCACGGTGTGGTTGCTCTCGAACAAGGAATTTTAATAGATATTTTTACTCCCTCAAGAAAAGATTTTTTGTGATGGGAGGACAATATATCTCCGATTTTTTGATTAGGATGGATGACTTCAAAAACACTTTAAAAATTTAAAATTATTATCTTACTTTTGCAGCCCTTTTAGCATTTTATGTTTTGGCTAAAGCGGTTATCGTATAAACATATTGCCCACATGGCTCCATAAGTTCCCGTCTGTTCGGGACGCCGGCGAGGGTGTAAAAATAAAATATAATAATAATGCCAAAGGTTAGAACCAACTCCAGCGCCAAAAAGCGCTTTAAAGTAACCGGTACCGGTGAAATTACTTTTCAAAAGGCTTACAAACGCCACATTCTTACTAAAAAATCTACGAAACGTAAACGTGCTTTACGACTAAAAGGTATAGTTGGCGCCGCAGACAGGCCAAGAGTATTGAGGCTATTAAGGTTGAAGTAAAACTCCAAAACCGCTCCTGTTAAGGAGTAAAGACAAACAACCAAATAACAATAATTACTATTAGAAAAGAATTCCGATTCTAAGATAAAAATAAAAAATATTAAAATATGCCACGTTCATCCAATTCAGTAGCATCAAGGGCAAGAAGAAAAAAAATCCTTAAAGCCGCCAAAGGTTATTACGGAAAAAGGAAAAATGTATATACCGTTGCAAAGAATGTAATGGAAAAAGGCATGACTTATAGTTATGTAGGCCGCAAGCTTAAGAAGCGTGAATACAGGGCTTTGTGGATAGTCCGTATTAATGCTGCCGTCAGAGCTGAGGGACTGACTTACAGCCAGTTCATTCATAAGCTAAATGAAAAAGATATTGATCTTAACAGGAAAGTGCTTGCTGACATGGCCATGAACGAGCCTGAAAGTTTTAAGAATCTTATTTCAGCAGTGAAATAAACTGTCAACCTACCTATTGCAGAGCCGTCCGCATAAATGTGGGCGGTTTTTTTATTTGTATTCTATCATTCATTTACATTTGCAATATTTTTAAAACGGTTAAAAGCATTGAATGATTAATACATATAAAGACCTTGTAGATCAGACATTCAATTTTCCACAGGAAGGTTATGATCTTAAAGATGGTTATCTTCAATATAACGGAGTGGATGTGAAAGCCTTGATAGATAAGTACGGAACGCCGTTGAAATTTACTTATCTCCCCAAGATAGGAATGCAGATCAATAAGGCAAAGAAAATGTTTGCCAATGCAATCAAAAAACATAAGTATGAGGGGCAATATAATTACTGCTATTGTACCAAAAGCTCCCATTTTTCTTTTATCATAGA
>JBDTJI010000063.1:0-16028 GCA_039935935.1 Ginsengibacter sp.
ATTAGGCCGCGCGAGTTCTGTCAAAAAGGGACTACTGTACCAGCTTGAAATTAGTGAGCGCAAGCATGAAAAAGAAGAAAAACTCAATAGTTATTTTTCTAATTCGGTTCCCTATATCTATGGCAAAGAAAATTATGTATATCCAATAAAATTAGGTGTACAGCAACAAACATTATTGGGTAATAAATCAAATAAAAATGGTGTGGCTATCACTGCTAATTATGGTGGTGGCGTAATTGCATCGCTTTTGAGGCCTTATTATGTACAAGTACAAAAAGGTAATGGAATAGATTATATCAAATATGATTCGCCTGACAGCAGCCAGTTTTTGGGCAGCCAGATTTTTGGGGGACCTGGATTGGGTAAAGGATGGAATGAACTCAAAGTCGTTCCCGGTGTTTATGCAAAAGCCGCAGTACGATTTGATTACGGAGCTTACAATGAAATAATTTCTGCACTGGAAGTAGGCGTCACTGGAGAGTATTACACAAAAGAAATTCCTCAAATGGCATATAATACTCAGAAGCAATTCTTTTTTGGCGGATATGTTGCCATTATCTTCGGCAAAAGGAAATAAAACAATTTACTTTTTTAGTTCAATAATAATTTAATGAGTGAAGAAATCACGATGGAAACAGGCATAAGAAATAGAAAGCCATCATGGCTAAAGGTAAAATTGCCCATAGGAGAAGAATACAAGCATGTTAGGAATATTGTAGATACCCATAAGCTACATACTATTTGTGAAAGCGGTCATTGCCCTAATATGGGTGAATGTTGGGGCGAAGGAACTGCCACCTTTATGATTCTCGGGAATATCTGCACCAGGAGTTGTGGGTTTTGTGCTGTAAGTACAGGAAGGCCACTTGCTGTGGATTGGCAGGAGCCTAAACGGGTAGCAGAGGCTATTCATTTAATGAAGGTGAAGCATGCAGTGGTTACTTCCGTCGATCGTGATGAATTAAAAGACGGGGGATCTATTATTTGGTACAATACTATCAAAGCGATACAGGAACTAAATCCTCAAACAACTCTTGAAACATTAATTCCTGATTTTAAAGCACAGCCGGAAAATATACAGCGCATCATAGATGTTAGGCCTGATGTGGTAAGCCATAATATAGAAACAGTAGAAAGGTTGACACGCCTGGTACGGATCCAGGCTAAATATTGGCGTAGTATGGAGACGTTGCGTATTCTTAAAAGAGGAGGTATGCGTACCAAAAGTGGAATAATGCTGGGCCTGGGTGAAACCAAAGAAGAAGTAATACAAACCATGTATGATTTAAAAGAAAGCGAAGTTGATGTTATTACTATCGGGCAATACCTGCAGCCGTCACCTAAGCATTTAACTGTACAAAGATATGTTCATCCATCGGAATTTGCTGACTATCGTGAGATAGGATACCGCATGGGCCTGGATTATGTAGAAAGCGGTCCTCTCGTACGTTCGTCTTATCATAGTGAAAGACATGTACACCCCGGGCTTGGTAGACAAGCGTGGGAAAAGGCCAGTGTTTTAAGATCTTTAACACTGGCTAAGAATAATTAATTAAATCAAATTCTCAACACTTTAAGGGTGTATTCACGCAATTAGCTAATTGCTTGAATACACCCTTACTAATTTTTCTTGAAAAAAGAATTTAATAAATTCGTGACTATCCTGGAATAGTAATTATGGGAACACTACTGTGGTAAGCTAATTTCTTGGTGTTGCTTGTTACAAAAAGTTGGCTTAGGAAATTGTGTTTACGGGGTACCGTTATAATGGCATCAATATTTCTTGACTCCACAAAACTGCTGATTCCATCAATGAAGTCGTAAGCGCGAAGGAATGAAAATTCCGGGTCATAAGCAGCCAGTTTGTCCTGCATGGCTCCCTTTTCTAACTTAAATTCGTCAGTCAGCTCGACGTAGTGCTCACTATCTACGTTTAAAATATCAAGATGAGGTTTAAAAATGTCCAATATTTTTATAATAGAGGCGAATGGTGTGGTACGTGCCACATCTTTAAAATCTGAAGTGAAGACTACTTTTTTCAAACCTGTATATGATGCATTGGGCGGGATAATCATTACCGGGCAGGATATATTACGGATGACATTTAAGGTATTGGTGCCCATAAAAACATGGCTGATCTTTGAACTTCCGGTAATTCCCATTATTACCAGGTTGGCATGGTTTCCTAAAGCATACTCTGCAATGTTTTCAACAAAAGAACCGGGTTCAGCTACACAGGAAATAGAGTCAAAACCACCTTCTATTTTAGTTTTTAAGGCTTTTAACTCTGCTTCAGAAACCATTTGTCTTGAGTTTTCATCTTTAGAAGTTAAAGTAGAAAAGCTAATGGTACTATACACATGATACAGTGTAATGTGCGCGCCGGAAATATTTTTTGCTAATTCTATTGCATACTTTGCTGCGTTCACTGAAGTGTCAGAGAAATCAATTGGGACAATTATCTGTTTCATTTAAAAATTTTTGCAAAGGTACTGCTTAACATATAAATAAAAATACACAAGTCTGAAAAAAATGCTAAAAATTAATGGGGCTGTGAAAAATCTGTGAATAAGTAAAAAATACCATAGTCCTTTCTCCGCTTTTCTTCCTTTCAGAACCGATATATTTGCCTGCTTGCGTTGGAATGCAAACCGTATAAAATTAAAAATTCAAAAAATGAGATTAAAGAGCCTGGAAATAAAAGGTTTTAAAAGCTTTGCAGATAAAACGATCGTGAATTTCGATCAATCTATTACGGGAGTAATCGGACCTAATGGTTGCGGTAAAAGCAATATTGTAGATAGCATCCGCTGGGTAATTGGTGAACAAAAGATCAGCCAGCTAAGAAGTGAAAATCTTGAAAGTCTCGTATTCAATGGTTCTAAAAACCGTAGTGCCAGTGGCCTTGCAGAGGTTAGCCTCACCTTTGAGAACACGAAAAATTTGTTGCCGACAGAATTTCAAACAGTAACAGTTACCCGAAAATATTATAAGAATGGTGAGAGTGAATACCGCCTCAATGATGTAAGTTGCCGCCTGAAAGACATTCATAATCTTTTTATGGATACGGGCGTAAGCAACGACAGCTATGCAATTATCGAGTTAGCCATGGTGGACGACATTATTAAAGATAAAGATAACAGTCGCCGAAGAATGCTGGAACAAGCTGCAGGTATTTCCATTTATAAAACAAGGAAGCGGGAAGCAAAATTAAAGCTCGATGCTACAGAGCAAGATCTTGCACGTATTGAAGATCTGCTTTTTGAAATAAACAACCAGGTCAAAACTTTAGAAAGCCAGGCGAAAAAAGCTGAGAAGTATTTTGAAATAAAAAAAGATTATCGTGAGTTGAGCATCGAACTTGCCAAAGCAGCGCTTGAAGGATTTAATGTTACCTATAAAGAACTTAATGAAGAACAAAGGTCTGAGACTGACAGACGGATTGAGTTGGAAGCAAAGATTGCAAAAGATGAAGCTGCTTTGGAAAAAGAAAAAGCAGAATTTATCGAAAAAGAAAAGATGCTTCAACAGCAGCAGCATTCATTTAATGAAATTAATAACGCTGTTAAAGAACAAGAGAACAAAAGAAACCTCAGTTCCCAGCGTCTGCAATATCTGGGAGAAAGACAAACCTCGCTGGAAGATTTTTTACTGAAAGCTGAAGGTCAGTTGAAGGGAATAGAGGATAGTATTCAATTTTCAAGGCAGCAGATTACTGATGAAGAATCTAAACTTGGAGAGTATAAAGAGACACTGGAAATATTAAAGAAAAGCGCAGAAGAAAAAAGAAATATCAATGATGCTAAAAGGGCAGCGGTTGACGCATTGCGACAAACCCAGATGCAATTGCAGAGAAAACATTTTGAAGCAGAAAAAAAAGTAGCGGTTGCTGATACCTCGATATTCAATTTACAAAAATCCATTGCACAAATAGAAACAGAACAAAGACAACATGCTACTAATCTTTTAAATCTTGGAAAAGAAAAAGAGGATAAAGAAGCTGAACTAAATGAAAAGAAAAATATTTTTGAAGAAGTAAAAAGGCAGAATGAACACACCAAAGAGCAAATCCTTGAGTCGCAGGCTGAGCTTGAAAAACTACGTTCCAAACTTGCGGAAGAAAACCGCATCCTGGACTCGAGGCAAAATGAGCATGATCTTTTGAAAAGCCTCATTGACACCATGGAAGGTTATCCGGAAAGCGTAAAGTTTCTTCATAATAACCACGCATGGAATTATACTGCACCAATTTTGTCGGATATCATTTATGTGAAAGAAGAATACCGAACCGCAGTAGAAAATGTGCTCGAACCCTACCTGAATTATTATGTGGTAGATGATCTTAAAGATGGTTTAACTGCCATCCATTTATTAGATGAAAATAAAAAAGGCAAGGCAAATTTCTTTTTGCTTGATCAGCTCAATTCAAGAGAAACTAATTCAATAACTCAGGAACTTCCCAATACAATTCCAGCACTAAATGTTATTGAGATTGACAGTAAATATAAAAAGCTTGCCGTTTATCTTCTGTCTAATGTATTCATTGCCGAAAATGAACTAGCGCTTGAAGAAAATGCGGACTCAACAGGTAACCTGATTATACTTGAAAAATCAGGAAAGTATGTAAAAGGCAAATATTCTCTCACCGGGGGCAGCGTAGGCTTGTTCGAAGGAAAAAAAATTGGTCGTGCAAAAAATCTGGAAAAATTAGCTGAAACAATTGCAGTTCAGAAGGACACAGTAAGCATACTAAAGTCTGAGATTACCAAAAAAACAAATGAAGTAGTCAATTTTAATGAGCAGTTGAAAGAAAATGTAATTCAGCAAACACAGCAAATAATCAATGAACTAATCAATCAAACTTATTCAATTCAAAATAAAACAGAGAATATTCTCCACCAAAAAACAGTTTCTGAAACCCGCACAGAGGATATGAAACAGCAATTGGAGCAGAACCAGGATGATATTGAGGATACCCGGGAGTTATTGGAAACCCTGGTGCAATCAGTTCAAGAGCACGATGAGAAAATGAAGTTTTCGGGTGATGAATTTTTAAAAGCGGAGAAAGAATATAGTGAAGCAAATACGCTTTTTAACAATCATAATTTGCAATTAACGCGCCAGCAAAGCAAGGTGAATTCTATCCAGCAGGAGCTTACATTTAAGAATACCCAGTTCAACGACCTGACAACACAAATGGATCACAGTAATGTTCAATTAAAAGAATCATCCGAAAATATTACCGTTACCTCTGAAGAGCTAAAAAAGCTCGAGCAGGAAGTAATTTCTTTGTTGAGAAGAAAAGATGAAGAAGAAAAAAAATTAAATGAAGCAGACCAGGCATATTACAACCTGAGAAATGAATTGAATGATAAAGAAAGCGAATTGCGTCATAAACAAAAATCAAAAGAGCAAACAGACCATTTATTGAACGATATAAAAGACAAGCTAAATGAACTAAAATTGCATCTTGCGGGAATGAAGGAAAGATTGAGTGTTGAATTTAAAGTGGATCTTGATGACATACTTGATGAAGAAAGAAACACGGCGATTCCGCTGGAAGATTTGCAGGAAAAATGTGATCGCATGAAAAAGCGGCTTGAAAACATGGGTGAGATAAACCCTACTGCTATTGAGGCATTTACAGAAATGAAGAAACGTTTCGATTTTATTGTGGAGCAAAAAGATGACCTGGTAAATGCTAAGGAGTCATTGATGCAAACGATACAGGAAGTAGAATCGACGGCTAACCAAAAATTCCTTGATACATTTAACCAGGTAAGAGAAAATTTTCAAAGCGTTTTCAAAGCCTTATTCACCGAAGATGATACAGCCGATATGATTTTAGAAAATCCTGAAAACCTTGCCGAGACCGGCATTGACATTATCGCTAAACCGAAGGGCAAAAGGCCTACCAGTATTACGCAATTAAGTGGTGGAGAAAAAACGCTGACTGCTACAGCTTTGTTGTTTGCTATTTATCTTATAAAACCAGCTCCATTTTGTATCCTGGATGAAGTAGATGCGCCTTTGGATGATGCCAACGTTGGAAAGTTTACCCAGATGATCAGGAAATTCAGCAACGAGTCTCAGTTTATCATCGTTACGCATAACAAAATGACGATGGCTTCTGTAGATGTGATATACGGAGTCACTATGCAGGAACCAGGTGTTAGTAAATTAGTTCCTGTTGATTTTCGTGGCTTAGATCACCAATTTGTCAACTAATGTCAACAGAGAATCAATAAAAATTTTTGATTATGCCGACACATCAAAATTTTATTGAAAAATTATTGGATGCATTCGATGAATTTTCTGATCAAAAAACAATTGCTAAAAACCAATTTCTGATCCGGGAAGGACAAATTGAAAAGAATCTTTTTTATATCGAAACGGGTGCCGTAAGAGTTTTTCGTTTGACAGAATTGGAGGAACAAACCATCAGGTTTGGATGTCGGGGATCACTCATTAATTCATTATATTCTTTTATAAAAGACTCCCCATCAGAGTTTTATATTGAAACGATCAGGAAAACAACTGTGAAGGTGATGAAAAAGGAAAACCTTCTAAAGCTGGCTTATGGGACCCGTGAAAGTTTAATACAATACGTTCAATTACTTGAAGATCTGGTTACGCAACAGATCGAACGTGAAATAGATCTTCTCACTGATTCTCCTTCTGAAAGATTACAAAGGATACTAAAAAGAAGCCCCAATCTTTTTCAGGAAATTCCCTTAAAATACATTGCTTCCTATTTGAGAATGAGCCCGGAAACGCTTAGCAGGATTCGTAATTCTTGATTTCAATCAAGAATAAAATAAAAATTAAGTTGCAGTTTTGCCTCAAATAGATGAAGATATGAAAATGAAGTCCGATCAATTAATAAAAGACCTCATGGCTAAAGTAGCAGAGTCTGCCGACGCGGCCAAAGGTTTTAAACCATTAAGTACTGAAAAATTAAATTTCAAACAAAATGTGGATGCCTGGAGTATTCTTGAATGTATTGAGCATCTTAATTTGTATGGTGACTTTTATCTTCCTGAAATAGAAGCCAGGATTTTGTCTCAAAAGCCTGACAGCCATACAGAAATTTTTAAGAGCGGTCTGATCGGAAATTATTTTGCGAATCTGATGCTGGTAAAAGATGGAAGATTAAAGAAGATGAAATCACCTAAAGATAAAAATCCGGCTAACTCTGTCTTAACTCTCGCCACCATTGAAAGATTTTTGAAACAGATGCATAAATTGACTTCATTACTTCAACAGTCTGCTAAGGTTAACCTTACCGCCACTAAAACCAGTATTTCAATTTCCAGACAAATAAAATTACGTCTTGGAGACACCTTCCGCGTTCTGATTAATCACATTGAACGCCATATTTTGCAGGCAAAAAGAAATGTGTAGCTTAGAGAAAAGCAAGCTTGCAAACAGAATTAATATTCTGAAGTGAGGTAAAAGCCTTATAGCCTTATACGGACTAGAGACTGGTTGAAGTAGGCACAGGGCTTATCAAATCAGGTTCAGGAGTAGCCGTCTGTGGTACGTCCTGGATAACATCTTTATCCTTCATTCCTGCTTCAATCTCATTTTTGAGGTTTTCTTTCGCGTCATTAAATTCTCTTACACCCTTGCCGATGCCTCGCATCAGTTCAGGTATTTTTTTACCACCAAAAAATAATAAAACTACTAAAAGGATGAGAATCCATTCAGATCCCCCTGGCATTGAGAGGAGTAAAATAGGCTTTAGAAAAATGATTAACATGAGTTACGAATTTATTATTAATTCAAATTTGTTGGTAAAGGTAAGAGAAGACGTGTCAAAGGAATGTAAATTTTTTATGAGAAATGGAGGAATTATACCTATTTAAAAATCACAATACAACCTAACTTTCCCTATATTTTTAGCGCAGATATTTGGTCATGCCCACGCGCTAAAAATTTTCTGGTAGCAAGAGTTTGAGAGCTGTTGAATACATTCCAGTTACCAAACTATTAATAAATATCTCTTTTTTAAAAATTATAGATTGATTAAATTGCACTATAATTTTTGAACACCACCCAAAATGAATAAGTCCGAAGAACATAAGAAGAAAAAAAAAGCTTACACCGTCTTTTTTTTTCTTGCAACGGCTATTATAACTACGGCTGCTGTAGTAGCTGCCGTCAAGGAAGGCCAGCGAATTAAGGAAGAAAATAAATTGCTTTCTTATGAGGTTTGGTAACTTGTCTATTATTTTCTCAGTTGGTTTTCAAAGACTATGGCGGCACCCTGTCCCACTCCCACGCACATTGTAGCTAAGCCATATCGTAAATTTCTTCTTTTCATTTCATGCAGGAGCGTGGTAGTAATTCTTGCACCACCGCAACCAAGAGGATTACCTACTGCTATCGAGCCTCCATTTACATTTACTTTTTCAAGATCAAGCCCCAGATCGTGAATACAGGCTATAGATTGCGATGCAAAAGCCTCGTTGAGTTCTATAATATCCAGGTCACTAACGGTGATGCCTGCACGTTTTAACGCTTTACCGGTTGCAGCCACAGGGCCTATTCCCATTAGCGCTGGATCCACGCCCACGACTGCCATACTGACGATACGCGCCATTGGTTTTAAATCGTATTTTTTAACTGTGTCTTCATTAGCAAGCATCAACATTGCCGCCCCGTCGTTGATGCCTGATGAATTGCCCGCTGTTACTGTTCCATCTTTTATAAATGCGGCCTTCAGGAGTGATAATTTCTCTAAAGTGCTATTTCTGGGATGCTCGTCCCTGTCAAAAAGGACTGGATTTGTTTTATTGGGGGTTATCTCCATTGGTATTATTTCATCTTTCCATTTTCCCGCAGCCAATGCAGCAAAATATTTTTGATGGCTTTCAAAAGCAAACTGATCCTGTGCATGGCGTGATATTTTCCATTGGGATGCTACATTCTCTGCAGTTTCACCCATTGAATATGGATAATATTTTTCGCTTAATTTTTTATTGGGGAAACGCCATCCAATTGTGGAGTCATAGATTTCCACTTTTCTGCTGTAAGCTCCTGCGGGTTTACTCATTACAAAGGGTGCGCGCGTCATGCTTTCCACACCACCGGCAAGATATACATTTCCATCCCCACATTTTATCGCCCGAGCAGCGTCCATTATTGCCTGCATACCGCTTGCACACAACCGGTTTACCGTGCTGCCAGGAATCGAAACAGGCAGGCCAGCCAGTAAAACTGCCATCCGTGCTACATTGCGGTTATCTTCCCCAGCCTGGTTAGCATCACCTGCTATTACATCTTCTATTTCTTTCAGGTCAATCTTGCCATTTCTTTTGATCAATGCTTCTATAGTACAGGCTAACAAATCATCAGGACGGATAGAACTTAAGGCTCCGCCGTATCTGCCGATTGCAGTTCGCAACGCATCCACAACATATACACTCTCCATTATATACTTTCAATTTGTTAAAAAATGCAAGATAGATATTTTCAATACTTAACCCATGCCTGCCATTGATAGAGTGCGTTTCATCCGATAGCCGCAGATCCGAAAAACTTTCGCGCGCTAGGCAGACAACCAGCAGGGTAGCCCCGCCTTAGGCGGGGCAAATAACAATGTAATAATATATCTACAAACAGGTAGTGCCTACAGCACATTACTGCAACATCTGAGGTTATCGGATTTCGACACTCCAAATATCGGCGGCTATCGTGAGCTATCGGATGAAAGGCTTCCATTAGCCAATGTATAGCCATCTTGTATTTCCACCTTTGTAGTAAGCAGCTTATCTTTGCAAAATGACGGCTCAAGACAATATTAGAAATCTTTCGCAGGAAGAACTTACCCAATATTTTGAATCCATAGGAGATAAAAAGTTCAGGGCAAAGCAGGTGTGGGAATGGCTTTGGAAGAAACATGTACGTAAGTTCGAAGATATGACTAACCTGAGTAAGGAGCTGAGAGATCATCTTTCCGCCCATTTCAGCCTCCCGGCATTAACTAAAGATATTTCGCAATATAGCGCTGATGGCACCATCAAATCAAGATTTAAAACCTTTGACGGCCATTTGGTAGAAGGAGTGTTAATCCCGGTGGAAGATAGACAAACAGCTTGCGTGTCGTCCCAGGTGGGATGCAGCCTAAGTTGTAAATTTTGCGCCACCGGTTTTATGGACAGAAAGCGCAACCTGAATTTTGATGAGATTTACGATGAAGCAGTATTATTAAATGAAGAAGCACTGAAAGTTTATGGAAAAAAGTTAAGCAATATTGTTTTTATGGGAATGGGTGAGCCACTTCTTAATTACAAAAATGTACTGAAAGCCATTGAGCGTATTACCGCACCAGATGGGCTTGGCATGGGTGCAAGAAGAATTACAGTATCCACTTCAGGGATTTCAAAAATGATCAGGCAACTAGGTGATGATGGTGTAAAATTCAATCTGGCATTATCCCTCCATGCGGCAAATGATATAAAACGAAGTGAATTAATGCCTATCAACGAGACCAACGATATCAAATCATTGATAGATGCATTGAATTACTTTTATAATAAAACTAAAAACGACATCACCTTTGAATACATACTATTTAAAAATGAGAATGATTCCATCAGGGATGCAGACGACCTCATAAAAGTTTACCGGCAGGTCCCCGTTCATCTTATCAATATTATTGAATACAATCCTATTGATAAAGCCAGTTACGGAAAGCCAGATAGAGAAGTTACCCAAAAATTTATGGACTATCTCGCTGCGCATCGCGTAAACGTAAGGCTGAGAATAAGCCGTGGCAAAGACATAGATGCTGCCTGCGGGCAATTAGCCAACAAAGAGTTAGAAAAAGGTGTTGTTTCGTCAACGGCTGTTTTACAATAAATAATCGTTTTATCCAATGCCATTCTCTTTGATAAGAGACTGCGCACCTATTATTTAAAAATAAAATCCTTCTCATAAATAATACTACTTCTTTAGCATCTTAAAAGGTAAGAAATGTATTTCTTGATTATTTGGATACATTGTGCAAGCCTTACAGGCAACACCAAGGCCCAAAATTTGAATTTTGATTGAAGTAACAATTACACCTTTAAATCCACCCTCAGCCCCGTTTTTGTTGCTTGGTAAATGGCATCAATAATTTTCAGGTCTTTTACTGCCTCCTCTCCATCAACGGGAACTACCGGTGATTTGCCATGCAGAATAATATCTGCCATAGCCTCCATTTGAACGGTTTGATGTACAACGATTGGTTGGTCGAGTGGCCCTTTATTAGTGTTGCCCTGAATAGGGCCGTAACCTGTGGCGGGCTTTAACTCTGCAAAACCTTTTTGCCCATTCAGAAAAAACCGGTCAAGGTTGTTCATATTGTAGGTTGACAAACACGACGCTACCGCTCCACCCGGAAAGCCGAATTGAAACTGAATTGTTTCATCAACGCCTTCTTTAAATTTTACTGGATCAGTCTTGGTTTCCTGTGCAGTTACCCAGGTGGGTTCTTCGCCTACCATATACCTTGCGCCATTGATAGCATAAATACCAATGTCCATTAAAGAGCCACCACCGGCTAATTGTTTATTCAATCTCCATTGAGTAGGATCGCCAATGGCAAAGCCGCATAACCCCTGAAAAAACAAGATCTTGCCAAAGTCGCCTGCATTTCTCATCCGGATAATTTCCAGTGTATGTGGTTCAAAATGCATCCTATAACCTACCAGTAGTTTAACACCAGCCTTGCGACACGCATCTACCATCTCCTGACCCTGCTTTGCATTCAGCCCTAACGGCTTTTCACAAATTACCTGTTTGCCTGCTTTGGCTACCCGTATTACTTCATCGTGGTGCAGTGCATTCGGAGTGATCACATATACCGCATCAATGTCAGGATTGTTTTTGATCGCATCAAAATTTTCATAATTGTAGCAATTCTTTTCAGGGATGTTGTATTTATTGCTCCAGGCAACAATTTTGGCAGGAGTGCCACTTATCAACCCCACCAGTTTTGCTTTTTTACAATCTTCCATCGCTTTTGCAACGCGCGTAGCATATCCACCCAATCCCATGATGGCGACCCTCAGTACAGGTCCATCATAAGAGGAATCAAAGAGATCTTTGATAGTTGCGGATACCGGCTGTGATGTAATAGGCAGTACCATCGCCGAGAGAGAAAGTGTCCTTAAAAAATCGCGTCTTGAAGTCATAGTAATAATATTTTAATAGTAAATAAAATAACTCTTGAAAAAGAATTAACTGATTACGGCACTTATAAAAATAGAGTATTTTCTGGAAGTCACTTATAGAATATATTAAAAACAAAATTATTGATATTCATGCAGGAAAAGTATGAGTACTTATAGATTATTTTCAATTATCATCTTATGTCTTATCGATTTTCTCCCGAACTTTGCCTACACAATAAAAATTATGTCAGCAATAAAAGTAATCATCACAGGAGCTACCGGCATGGTAGGAGAGGGGGTGCTATTTGAATGTTTGCGAAATGATAAAGTAGCTGAAGTACTCATTGTGTCGCGCAGTCATTATGAAATGCAGCATCCAAAATTAAAGGAACTAATCGTTCCGGATTTTTTTCAAATGGATCAGTATGCCGAAAAGATAAAAAATTATGACGGTTGTTTTTTTTGCGCCGGTGTAAGTTCTGTGGGCAAGAAAGAAGACTTGTTCACACACTTGACTTACGATACTACCCTGGCGTTTGCAAAATCAGTCCTACGAGTAAATGCCAACCTGGTTTTTACTTATGTCTCGGGCACTAAAACAGACAGTACTGAAAAGGGCAGAATGATGTGGGCACGGGTAAAAGGAAAAACAGAAAATGACCTTGCTAAACTGCCGTTTAAGGCGGAATATAATTTTCGCCCTGGAGTAATGAAGCCTTTCCCTGGCCAGAAAAATTGGAAACCGGTGGTTAAGTTTCTTGTAAGGATCGTTCAATTTGTTTCACCTAAAAGTGTGCTTACGTTAGAGGAAGTCGGCAAGGCCATGATCAACGCAGTAACGATTGGTTATCCAAAAAATGTATTGGAAGTAAAAGATATCAGGCAATTGGCAAAGGATTGAGCCATTTTAAAAAAATTGTTTCGTGTGCCACGAACCAAGGCAGAGGATTAATTATTTACACAAATTTTTTTAATTATTATATAATTCTTTAACTTCCATTTTATCAATTTCTAGATCTTTGCAAACTTGTAAAAGATGTTCAACTCTAACATCGTTTACATTACTTGTCTTACTTGATAACCTTTCTACAAGAAAAAATGATTGCGCTTTAGTTAATTTATGATTCTCAATATTCTTTAATCCAAAATATTTATAAAGAGCATCAGATAATCCATGGATTTTGTGTCCGTACCTTACAGAAGCAATATAGATGTTTATTAAATCCTCTTTTGAAAGAATTTGATATAACCACTTTGCAATAAAAAGTTCCATTATTTTCCTTTTTATTTCACTTTGCTCATTTGGAATAAAAATTGTTCGAGCCAGCTGCATATTAATAGTGGATCCTCCACATTTTAAAATTTTATGTCTTTTCCTATACCATTTTAATTGACTGAAGATTGCTCTAACAAGTGCTTTGTAATCCAATCCTTTGTGCTTATAGTATTTTTTATCTTCAATTTGGATTAATATGTCTTTAATATTGTTAAAATCAACTTTTAGTCTATCCAGTTCTACACAGCTAAGTTTAGAACGTAAATGGAATATTCAAAATTCTTTAAAAGTTTTATTTTTAATACTTTGGATACAAAAACTCCGGCGAGCAAAATAAATGTTTCATTTTTATCGAGTAAACTTATTCTAAATATGAAATAATATATTAAGACAATAAAAGCTAGACCTAAAATCCAAATTCCATTAATTAAATCAAAAATATAGAACCTATTTATTTTAATGTTGCTAAGGTCAAAAGAATAAAAGTTTATTGTCCAAATAAATGAAACTAAAATTATAATTATCCAAAATGGTATAGTTTGAAATTTAAACCAACCTTTAAAAGATTTGACATTAAAAGGATTTGTGGCTCCTTCTATTCTGTCTTTAGGTAAGGTTAATTGAATTGATTTATAATCCAACCCAAGTTGAGTTCTTAATATCACAACTTTTCTAGCATTAATTGTAATTTCATTTTGCAAGTCCACAAAATATCGCAAAAGTAAAGTGCCTATTATAATTAAGAAGATGGAAAATAGAAACAGGTTATTCTTGCCAAGAAGGTTGGTTAAATTTAATTTGGAAGAATTTAAAAAAATAGAAATAGTTAAAGTTGCTGATGCAATTAAAATATTTGCAAATTGTGAATAAATTTTAGATTGGTTATTTGATAAATTTTGGGCATTCTGTAATTCAAGTAAGCCAACATCTCTTTTTTCAGACGAGATTTCGGATAAAGGATAATAGACTTCATGCAATTCATCCATAATTTCATTTATATTATTACAACTAACACTTAGTATTATTGCTATAATACGCAATAGTACAAAAAAACTAGAATTAGTTTTCAATTACTGATCATTACACTTTTTAGATTGTCGTTAGTAAAATCCGATTGGTAAACTTCCGCAAGCAATAAAATAGTGATGTTCTATGGATCTTCGGAGAGGTGACACCTTTTCAAAAGGTGTCACCTCTTAAAGGCAAGCTTTCGGTTTGAGGCAGATGTTTTTTGCCGATTGACTCCAAACGGCAGAAAGAGTTTCCCGATCCGAAGAAAGAGTTTCGCATTTCTCAAGACCAAAAACTAAGGCTTTACTCACTTAACCTTCTTCCTTCTTTCCATCAGTTCTCTCCAGGTAGTAAGAACAATTCCATTATCCTTCAGGGCTTGCTTAAATTTAGGATTAAGCATTGCCAGGAGGTCTGCTTTTCTCAGCGGCCCGCTGTCTGATATGTATTGAAAAGTTTCAGAAGGATCTGTACAATGCATGATCATCATCGTAACACCTGGTTGTAATAATTTTAAAGCGGCAATATATTTTTCTGTTTTAAAGTCACGAAGTTTGTCATCATCGTTGGCAATGTTATCCGGTATCTTCCATTCATAACTGAAATTATGCAGGTCGTCTAGTACCGGCAAACCTGCATTCCATAACA
Organism: Ginsengibacter sp.; assembly: GCA_039935935.1. Taxonomy (GTDB): domain Bacteria; phylum Bacteroidota; class Bacteroidia; order Chitinophagales; family Chitinophagaceae; genus Ginsengibacter. The sequence continues at coordinate 15,100 of JBDTJI010000063.1, forward strand.
TAGTTCCCAGGGCGCGCATTTGCTTTACCAGTTCATCAGCATCAGGCCTGTTCAGATCTTCACGGATTAACTTATCATGGCCGCCAGGTAACATAACAAAGATATGATTTTCCATTCCCACCTTCATATATCTTTTAAGAAATTCGGGTGAATCAAACAAAGTGCCCATGTGTGAATCCAGGTGTGTTGGCTCAAAACCCATAGTACGTGCTCTGTCAAGCTGAGCCCTTATTTCTTTTTCAACTTCATCCGCTGAAGCGTGTTTTACCACATTGGTATTGGATCTCCATAAGTTTCCTTCTTCGTCAACAAGACCTGGTGTCGCTGGCTTTCCGGATAGTGGTCCCCACCTGTATTCCTTCCATTCTGAAGTCAAAGTTAGATGTAGTCCTGCATCAATCCCGGGGTGTTGTTTTAAAAAATGAACAAATTCCGGCACCCATGGGCAAGGCATCATCACACTTGTAGAGTTAGCAGCACCGTTAGTAAGGGCCTCAATAGTGCCTACGTTGGAATCGTGGCTCATGCCTGCATCATCAACATGTATGATCAAAACTTTGGCGCCTTGTGGGAACCCTAATTTTTCTGCATAGGTTGAGGTAGTTGTTTGAGCATCTGTAAAACCCGCAATTAGTAACGCGAGAAATAAAAGTTGGAATTTATAGTTGTGCATACATTAAGATTTTTAAATTTGAAAGATAAAAGAATTACCAGGGATTAAAGAATTATCATGCTTAACGAACTACCACCCATAATGTACGAGCGATTCATACCTACAAAGATTCAAAAACTTTTTACACATAACGGATTTTCCTTTTTAAACATCTGTCAATTTCCCCTGTAAGTCAATGTGGATAACATTTTAAAACAAATTTGTACTATTGAAAAGATATCTACAACATAGAGGGAAATTTTATTTTTAGTTTATT
>JBDTJI010000064.1:0-6061 GCA_039935935.1 Ginsengibacter sp.
TTGGGGCGCTGGTGGCCATCGCATTTGGCAAACTGCCTCTCCAGTTAATTGTTATGGCACAGGCAGTAACTATTTTTGTGGTTCCGTTCATTGGAATTGCGATATACCTGGTTGCTAATGACAAAAAAATAATGGGAAAATATCTTAATAAGATTTTCAGCAACATCATTGGAGCTATCGGCCTTTTGGTTATAATTTCTTTAGCTATCTATAATTTTAAAACTCTTTTCTTAAAATAAAAACATAAAAATCATAATGGAAAAAATTGACACGGTGGTGGAAGAATTGTTACAGCCATCTGATGCGCTTGTTGAAGACATGTCCAAACTGAAAGGTGATATTCTCATACTGGGTGTGGGAGGAAAAATAGGACCTAGCCTGGCATTGTTGGCAAAGCAGGCAATTGAACGGGCTGGTACGCATGCTAAGGTGATTGGAGTATCACGGTTTAGCGAACCGGGCTTGAAGGAGCAATTGGAAAAGCAGGGAATAGAAACTCTCCATGCCGATCTTATGAATGAAACGGAATTGCAAGCGCTTCCCATTGTAGAAAATGTACTCTACCTGGCAGGTAACAAATTTGGTACAACTGGAAAAGAATCTTTTACATGGGCTATGAATGCATATCTGCCCGGTCGGGTAGCAGAGAAATACAGGGATTCAAAGATTGTAGTTTATTCCACCGGTAATGTGTATCCATATAGTTCTGTAGCCTCCGGGGGAGCTACTGAAGAAGTGACACCTGCACCCGTAGGAGAATATGGCCAATCATGTCTGGGAAGAGAACGTGTGTTTGAGCATTTTTCAAATACATACAAAACTCCTTTACTTATCTACCGCCTTAACTATGCCAATGACCTTCGATATGGAGTGCTTATGGAGATCGCTAAAGCGGTTAAAGAGAAACAAGCCGTTGACCTGAGCACCGGACATGTGAATGTGATCTGGCAGGGAGATGCAAATGAAATTGCACTCCGCTCATTTCTGCATTGTTCTACTCCTGCTAAGTTGTTGAATGTAACCGGTCCTGAAACGGCATCTTTGAGATGGATTGCAGGTGAGTTCGGAAGAATATTTAAAGAAGAACCGCTTTTCACAGGACAGGAGGAAAGTACTGCGTTGCTAAGTAATGCTGCTGAGTCATTTCGTCTCTTCGGGTATCCAAGAGTATCGTTGAAGGAAATGATTGAGCTGACAGCAGAGTGGCTTTTGCAAAATGGTACAACTATTTATAAGCCTACTCATTTCCAGGAAAGAAAAGGTAAGTACTAATTGGTTATTTGAGAAACATACTGATTTGAACACAGCTAAAGAAAATTAAAAATGGATTCTTTAAAAGAAAAACTATTATACGAAGGAACTGTTATTCCGGCACATCCACTTGCATTGACAAGTGATTTAAAAATGGATGAAAAAAGGCAAAGAAGATTAACGCGGTATTATCTGGCCGCCGGAGTTGGAGGAGTAGCTGTTGGCGTACATACTACTCAATTTTCGATTAGAAAGCCAGAAGTGAACCTGTTGGAACCGGTACTGCGCACCGCTGCTGAAGAAATTGAAAAGGCACATTTGGATAAGCCCTTTTTAAAAATAGCTGGTATATGTGGGCCTACTGAACAAGCTATCAAAGAGGCTCAACTTGCCATAAAATATGGTTACGATCTTGGCCTAGTAAGTCTCGGTGGCTTGCAGAATTTTTCTGAAGACCAGTTGGTCGAACACATAAAAAGGATCAGTGAAATAATTCCCGTCTTTGGATTCTATCTTCAGCCATCAGTAGGAGGACGTATTTTAAGTTATGATTTTTGGAAAAAAATGGTAGAGATTCCGGGTGTATATGCAATCAAAACAGCGCCTTTCAACAGGTACCAAACAATGGATGTGGTAAGAGCAGTATGTAATTCTTCACGATGTGAAAAAATTGCATTATATACAGGTAATGATGATAATATTGTAGCTGATCTGCTGGCCACCTACCGTTTTAATGCGGATGGTAATATAGTTGATAAAAAGTTTGCAGGTGGATTACTGGGGCATTGGTCTGTATGGACGCATAAAGTGGTTGAGCTTTTTGAAGAAATAAAATTATGCAGGCAAAATAAATACGAGGGACTTTCAGAACTTTTAGTCAAAGGTATTTCAGTTACAGACATGAACGCCGCCATTTTCGATCCTTCTCATGCTTTCAAAGGTTCCATTGCCGGTATTCATGAAGTATTGCGGAGGCAGGGATTGTTGGAAGGTGTATGGTGCCTGGACGAAGGAGAGGTTTTGTCTCCAGGACAGGCAGAAGAAATAGACAGAGTGACCAGCCAGTATCCCTCTCTTACCGATGATGATTTTGTAAAAGATTTTTTACTCAGGGACAAGAGTAGTTAACGGTTATAAATTTATTCAATAATGCTGAAAGAAAAAATACAAAGTTTAGCCAAAGGGCTTCACAGTGTAACAGTTACGCACAGACGACACTTACATTCACATCCTGAACTTTCTTTTAAGGAATATAACACATCAGCATTTGTTTCGGAAAAGCTAACAGAGCTGGGTATCCCATTTGAAAAAAAAGGAGATACAGGTATTGTAGCGCTGCTTAAAGGAACAAAGTCTGATTCTGATCAGATCATTGCACTGCGTGCCGATATGGATGCGTTGCCTATAACAGAGACTAACGACGTTTCTTATAAATCTCAAAACACGGGTGTAATGCATGCCTGTGGTCACGATATGCATACTTCCTCTTTGCTTGCTACCGCAACTATTCTGAATCATCTCCAATCAGAATTTTCCGGTACCGTTAAATTTATTTTTCAGCCTGGTGAAGAAAAGATACCCGGAGGGGCAAGTATCATGATAAAAGAAGGAGTACTTGAAAATCCAAAGCCTAAGAATATTATAGGTCAGCACGTGATGCCAGAACTTGCTTTTGGAAAAGTAGGTTTTTGCGCAGGCCCGTATATGGCAAGCAGTGATGAATTATATATCACAGTTACAGGCAAAGGCGGGCATGGCGCAATTCCTCATCTAAACATTGATCCTGTAGCGATAACCTGCCAGTTAGTTGTTGCCCTTCAGCAAATTGTTAGCCGCCAGGCTAATCCGATAATACCAACCGTTTTATCTTTCGGAAGACTCATTGCTGACGGTGCAACCAATGTGATTCCTGATAAGGTGGAAATAGAAGGGACTTTCAGAACCTTTGACAACGAGTGGAGAGAGGTTGCCCATGAAAGAATGAAGAAAATGGCCGTATTGCTTGTAGAAGGAATGGGGGGTAAATGTGATTTTGAAATCCGCAGAGGATATCCTGTACTTATTAATGAAGCGAATTTCACAAGGGAAGTACGGCAATACACTGAAGATTTTTTGGGCAAGGAGAACGTTATAGATATTGATCCGTGCATGCCGGCGGAAGATTTTGCGTTTTATTCGCAACAGATTCCAGCCTGTTTTTATCGGATAGGAGTAAGTGACGAAGCAAATAATATTACTTCGGGATTACATACCCCCACCTTTAATATTGACGAAAAATCATTAGAAACCGGCCCTGGTTTAATGGCCTATTTAGCGTTAAAATGTTTAGGTAATTAGAAAATTTATATAGTTACTAAAGTTGAACCAAGCCATCCTGTATAGACAAAGGCAATGAAAAATAAAATCGGGAACCTTTTCCACGATTGCTCGTTACTCCTATATTTCCCCCATGCCGGTTAATAATTTCTGATGCAATAAAAAGCCCTATTCCAAAGCCGGGAAATGTTTTTTCACTTTTGCCCTCCACCCTGTAAAAGCGTTCAAATATTTTTTGTTGGTAATCTTTATCAATACCTATACCCTCATCCTTTACAGAAATCAACAGGTTATTTTGATCTGTCTTTGATTTTATCAGGATGCTTCCTTTTGTGGGAGAATATTTTATTGCATTCGTAATGAGGTTGATTAATACCTGGCCAATTCTATCTATGTCTGCATATACAGGCAACTCAGCGTCATTTTCAAAAATGATTTTATACTCCGGATAAATCATTTGCATTTCTTCTACCAACTCTCTTATAAGTCCGTTCATTTCAAATTTTTCTTTGTGAAACGTGAGACTGCCAGTCTTTATTTTGGAAACATCCAGCAGGTCTGAAATTAAGGAAGTTAGCTTCTCTATTTGCCTATTGACTCTGCCTAATGATTTTACCAATATTGCATCTTCACTTTTCTCGTACATACTTTGCAGTATTTGCACGTATCCTTTTATTGAAGTGACCGGAGTCTTTAATTCATGACTGGCGATACTGATAAAAAAATCTTTTTGTTCTTCCTGTTCTTTTATATCCTGGATATCTGTACTGGTGCCTATCCATTGTTGAATTGTACCTTGCTCATTACGGAGAGGAACAGCTCTGGTCAACTGCCATCGGTATGCTCCGTCATATCTTCTGTAGCGTTGCTCAAAAATAAAATCTTCACCGGTATCAACACATTCCTTCCATTTTTTCATGTTTTCTTTTCTTTCATCCGGATGCACTACCTCGATCCAGCCGCCATTTTTAATTTGTTCTGTTGTGAATCCTGAATAATCAAAAAAAGCCTGGTTGAAATAATTAGTATTTCCTTTATTGTCTGCACTCCAAACAAATTGCGGCATACTATTGGCCAGCAGTTTGAACCTTGCCTCGCTTTCTTCCACTTTTTGGCGGGCAAGGACCTGTTCCGTTATGTCTATACCTACTACCATTATTCCGTATACTTTCTCCTGGCTGTTTATTAACGGGTGGTATTCAAAATTGATATACACCTTTTCAAACTTGCCATACCTGTTCAGTGTGACAGGAAATTCAGATGCCGAAAAAGGTCTGCCGGTACTATAGACGTTGTCCAATAACAATTTTGCTGATGGCGGATCCAATTCTGTAATTGACTCAAGAACGGGTTTGTTCAACATTTGCTTTCTGGTTTTACCCATAAGCTTCAGCGCCAATTCATTCATGATTTCCACTACATATTCGGGGCCATTTAATATGCCAATAGCAACCGGGGCATTTAAAATTAGTTTCCGCAGCCTTCGTTCGCTTTTTTCCAGTGCTTGCCGGGTTTTTTCTTCTTCGGTAACATCTCTTAGAGTTCCGATAATTTTTATCGGTTGGTTTTTTTCATCATAAAATAATTTGCCTCTCGTACGAACCCTGACAATATTGTTATCTGGCCTCACTATTCTGGCCTCATGTTTATAATTCCCTGTTTGCAAAGCATCGGCAAATGCTTTTTTTACGGTGTCATGCCTGTCTGCCGGATAAATCTGTCTGCGTATTTCATGAAGAGTTAATTTTTTTGAAAGGTCATGCCCAAAAATTTCCAAGAACCTGTTATTGTATTGAATGCTGTCAGTATTCAAATCAATTTCCCAGATTGCCATTTCTGATGCTTCTACTGCCAGCCTGAGCCTTTCTTCTGCATCTACAGCCTTAACTTTTGCCTCTGCTTTTTCAGAAATGTCAGTTGCTGTAACCATTATTCCTGAAATTCTTCCGTCAGTGTCAAACATCGGAGTAAGTTCAAGATCAAGATAATATTTATTAATATCTGACGCATTTTTTATCTTAACAACAAATTCATTTTGCCTCGTCGCTTTTTCGGTTGTATATACTTGCTTTAATAATTCTAAAAACTTTTGATCTTCAAATTCAGGAAACACAACTAACAATTTTTCACCGATCACCTCTTTGTCATATTTTCTCCAGATGTTTTTCAACATTGCTTCGTTAGCTAATTCAATTGTGAGATCAGAGCCTCTCAATATGGCAATTGCGGTAGGTGAATGTAATACCAGACTTTTGAACTTTTTTTCACTTTCTGCGAGTGAACGTTTGAGATTTACCGAATTGGTTTCTTCGATGCAGGTAACCAATACGCCTGCAATTTTGCCCGAGTCATCGGCCACAGGACTATAACTATACGTCCAGTACGCATCTTCAATTTTACCATTGCGAAATATAGGAACCAATATTTCCTCGTTCCAGGTAGCGCCTCTGCCATCAAGTACCTGGTCTATTTGAGGTTTTATTATGTCCCATAT
>JBDTJI010000065.1:0-8311 GCA_039935935.1 Ginsengibacter sp.
GATTATGGTATATGAAAAGGTGAGTTATTTATTATTTTCTACTTGGTTAAAGTATTTCAAATTCATTAAATTCAGGTGTACATCATCTTTTCAAATGCTTTGCGGATAAGAATAATTTCTTCATCAGTTAGTTGATCTGGGGGTGGAAAGTTTTCTGAATGTAATCCGCAATAATATCCGAAAGTATTATCAGGTTCTTCGCCGCTTACCCACTTATCTATTTCTTCAAAATGATCTTCCATCGTTTGAGGAAATATTTCTTCCGGAATTTCTGTACGGTGCGCAGCAGCAATGTCTGTGAGAAGGTGTGGGATGTAGGGGTGCATTGAATGTTTTATTTTTAAGAGCTCATTATAAATTAATAATAAACAGATAAATAATACCAAATCTATTTTAAATTTAATTCAATAATCATTATGGTATAATGCCGATATAACAAATTCATAGAACAATGAAGCATAAGCAAATTTGGACTATAGAATATGTATAATCGGTATAACGCCGTTTCTTTTTTTTTGGATTGGAAATTAAGAAAAATTGATCTAATCCTTTTTCAATCTTTTCAATCTTTTTCTCCTCTAATCTTCTTCAATGTTCTTCAGTCCCTCATCCCTGCTTTTGTAGCCACTTAAAATATTCCCCAAACAGATCCGGGGCCAATGTTTTTAATTCCCGTCTGTATTGAGCAGATAAATTTCTTTCATTATTAAGCAACGCTTTATTGGACCCAAGTAATAAGCGATAGCATTCTAACGCGTTGCAGTGTTCATCATTTTGGATTTCAATTTCTTCGGGAAGTGAAACCAAAGGCAGCACATTATGAAGCCAGCCGTAAGCAGGCGTCATTGCGGCCCCATAAGTTTGGATAAGCTCCTGTAGTTTTTCATTTTCAATTCTGTAGAATTCAATCCTGTCAGGATGATATAATAAAAGCGCTGCATAGTTATTGTTGGCTTCGCTCCTGTTGCCACTAATCCATTGTACCTGTGCCAGAAGGTAAAGGAGCAAAAGCTTTCCTGGATGCTGGCTTATACTTTGCGACACAAGCTTCTCTGCATTTTGAAAATCATCCATTGCCAGCAACAGGTCAAATGCGGTTTCCATATTTTTTAAATCCATTGCCTCTTCTGCATATAACAGGGAAACTATACGGGACAGCAATGCTTTTTTAAACGCGTTCATCTGCCGGGAAAATGGATAATGAACAAAAGCCGTTAGTAAAGAATCAATTTGTTCTGAAGAACTATTTGCATCATTGTTTTCCGGTGAATACTTTAATCGTATCTGCCAATATTCACAAGCCTCCAACAATTTTTTTACAGAATCCGTTTCACCAATTCCTGCTTCTAATGCCTTTTTGAATTGCCGTTCAGCATCCCCCATTTTTAAATCTGCAAGAAGCCGGTAGCCGGTTTCCAGCGCTTCATTATCCCAAAAAGAAAGCTGCTGAGAGGGCATTGTTTTAGGTTAGTTTAAATTGACTCAGATTCATATAATCAAAACGGTAACTCATCATCAGAATGGCTTTTAGCTTTCCTATCATCATCTTCCAGATTGTTCCAAAATTCCAGGCAGCAGCAATATTCTTTCAAGACACAATCCGGCGCATAACCGCTGCAAAGATCAAAATCCATGAACTCGCTGTTGGGAATATCTGTTTTGGAATTGAGTGAGTCCACCATCATTGGATAAACTATAGTGACAGGCAAATTTCCAGGCAATTTAACGCCAAGGCTCCAGGTAAGCATCATTTGCTTAAATGCTTCGCAAACCATTTCCATTTCGTATAGGGACAGCTGTTCCTGTGGTGGAAAATTGACAACTTCCAATCCGCAGTAATAGCCGAAAGTATGCGGAGGTTCTTCGCCTTCAAGCCATCGATCTACCTCTTCCAGATGCTCCTCAATTGTTTGAGGAAATATTTCTTCCGTAATCTCCGTCCGTTCGGCAGCGGCTATGTCGGCAAGTAAATAGGGAACATAAGGGTGCATTGAATATTTTATTTTTTACGAACTCCTAATGAATTAATAATAAACAGATAAGTAACGGCATTTCTTATTTTCTCGATTTGAAATTAAATGAAATTGATTTAACCTTTTTTCAATCTTCCTCAATCCTTTCAATCACTTCAATCTATTCATTTTCCGCTTTCTTTATCTTCCCTTCTGTCTGTCGCATTCACTGATGCATAGCGTAGTGACGCTGCGCTGTCCAACGCTTTGAGGGCAATCGTTTGCACCTGTGTACCTGCAGTATTGGCCTTTTCGTTCAGTGATGCAATCTGTGCATCCTGTTCTCTTATTTTTGACTGTAGGGAAGTGATTGCCTGCTGCAATAATTTATTTTCTCCCTGCATCTCTTTGGTGAATAAATCTTTTTCAAACTGATGCCGCGTGGTTAATTGTTCTTCGAGTTGTTTGCGTGCAACAGCGATTTCTTTTTCAAGTGTCGCAGGGAAAGCGGCTACCTGACCTCGTAATGATTCCAGTTCCAGTTCTTTGGCAGCCACATTTTTTTCTCTTTCTTCCAGCGCCTTTTCTACGGTTTGTTTTTTCTCCGCGAGTTCTTTTTCCTGTGCCGTTTTCTTTGCCTGGTATTCATCTTCTTCCTTTTTGCGACTGAGGGTTTTGGCATATTTATATTCTTCTTCTTCGCGGCTGATGGCTTTTTTACGGTCAGCATCTTCCTCTTTCCATTTTTGTTCACGTTCCTTTTGTTCTTTATCCCAGCTCTGCTTTTTCTCCTGCATTATTTCATCGAAAATGGTTTTCCGCTGTTCCATATCCGTTTCAAAAGCCTGCTTTTTTTCTTTATTGGCCGTGAGCAAAACTGCCAGCGAATCCGCATTGGCTTTGATACCATATAGTTCTTCCAGGTAAGCTGATTCATAACTGATGGCTTCCTGCAATTTTTCTAATTTCTGAAATTCCTGAAGCAGGGTGTCTTCTATTTTATCAATAGAAACAGAAATATTCAGCTTCATATCGGCGAGTCCTTTCACGATACCTTCGGCAGAAAGCGATCTGGCCACCTTCACGGTTTCTTCTTTTTGTTTCTCCGCTTTTTCTTCTTTGGGATGCCTGCTGCTTTCAGCTTCTTTCTTTTTCAATAGTTCGGCGTATGCCGAGAGTATTTCTTTCTTGGTATTGGTCATTGTAGGGTTCTGTTCCATTTATTATTTATAGTTTTTTTGAATGAATTTGTTGGGAATCAAATGTAAGAAATTGTGAGGGAAAGTAATTGTCTGAACTGTGATTCGTTTGATTGATGTGATTGTTTGCAATAGTCATTTTCATCACCAAGGTTGTCCGAACTGTGATTTGTTTAATTTTTTTGATTAGTGTGATCTGTAAACTGTCTTGCTCAGAAAAATCATACGAATCATATAACCCGATAATCATCGGAATATAGTACAGGAAGTCAGAGTTTAAATTTTTTGTTGACCAGCCTTTTAAATTTTAAACTGTCTTTTACAAAATTTATTATTAATCCTATTTCAAGATTGAATGCTTCCAGGTAATGAATTGTCGGGTTTAAAATTGTGTTGCCTAATGCTGAGATTGCTTTCAGTTTAGTAGAAATAATTCCTTCTATAATGTTCAAATCTTTTCATTGATTATTTGAATTTCGTTTTTGGCTATTGAATGATGACTTAATCGATTTTGTATTTTTATGGAAATCAATTCTTATCGTCTGTTTGCTTCATCATTATTCTTCCATACATCCGCATATTCTTCGGGATGACGTTTGAATTGCGCGACTACATAAGGGCAAAATACAATCACCATTAAATTATTTTTTCTTGCATATTCTACCATTGCAAGCAACAACTTTTTAGCCAAACCTTTACCTTCATGACCCGGTGACACTTCTGTATGATATACACTCAGGTCATTGCCGGAAATTTCAATTTGCATTTCAGCAATTAGCGCATTGTTTTCATTGATATAAAAATGTCCGTGCGGCTTTTTATCCAGATCGAGAAGTACTTCTTCCATAATTTTTTTACTTTTTTGTTTTACTAATGGCCGTAAAGGCCGTATTTACTAATGTTTAAATCCTTTTGTTTCATCTCGTATTCACAATTTCAGCAAAACTATCTTCATAATGATGATTGCCGTTTAAAATAATCATTTTGAAATTCGGCATTGTGATATTTTGTAAAGGTTTTTCTTCCGAATCTCCATAATAACAAATAATGGGCTTTGTTATTTTTTGAACTTCTGATGCAACATTGATTTTTTTTGAGATAAAAAGGTAGGAGATGTGTACTTCAAAATCGGTATAGGCAGACGGTGAAAGTAATTGAATTCTACTAACTTTTTCTTTCATATCTACAGGTAAGCGCGTATAAATAAAAGGCATTACATCAGCCCCAAAAGAATAACCGCACAACAGGATATTTTTCTTTCCCCACTCTTTGCTGTATTTGTACAACAAATCTGAAACAGCCTGTGTAGTTCCTTCGGGGGTTCGCTTTTTCCAGAAATATTTTAAAGAATTCAGCGCTACTACCGGAATGCCTGATGAAGCATACTGATCAGCTAACTTTTGAGAAAATGTATTCCATCCTCCATCTCCGGTTAGAAATAAAACCATTGTTTCACCGCCCTGCTTTTTAGCAGGAATAAGAGTTACAGGCAGGTCGGCGATATCTTCTTTTACCTGCGAGTGTACGGGATTGCCGAAAGGCAATCCTAAAAAAGTGATGATAAAAAATAGTAAATACTTCATACAGGCTTATGGTTTCATTACTTTGTTTAATGCTTTAGGTAAACTGATCAGGTCATAATGATTTTCATAGATCAGGTATTTGTTACTCCACCGGGGAGAGAATTTCTCTTTAAAATCTCTCAGGCCGCGATAATGCCGGAATTGTTGCAATTTTTCATACGCAAATTTTAATGTCTTTTCCGGTAGCCCTTTTGCTTGTTCGATGCCTGAAAGCGGTGCCAGCCCAAGGTTGAGGTACCTGATTTCTTTCTCGTTACAATAGGTTATCAATGCAATGACCAGCGCATCGTTAACCCCGCCCGGCGCATCTTCTGTTTTTCTTATAAGGTCGTAGGTGGCTTCATCGGGCGCATAGTCAGGAATAATATTTAAAAATCCAAAGACCTGTTCGTCCTTATTTTCTATAGTAATGATTGTTTGCTGCTTCAATTTATCCCAATCAAACATTCCTTGTGTAAAAACAATCTCGTCACGGTTGGTAATTTTTAGCCATTCATTAGAAACAAACTTTAATTTTTGCATTACCCCGTCTTTTATAGGCGGCTGATAAATAACCGATTTAAGCCCTTTGTTTTCAATATTTTTTAGTCCGTTGCGCATTGATTTTTTATCTCTTCCTTCAAGCGTAAAAGTTTGCAGATCTATTACAGCTTCCTGACCAATGATCAATGATTTTTTGCCAATCTCATTAAACAACTGCAAACTATTTTCTTCTACTCTGTAATACGCAGACTTCAATCCTGAATCGGCACAAAAATCTTCAAATTCTTCTAAAAGAATAAGCCTTTCTCTGCTGCCTGCACAAACAGGTTCATCTAATACTATGGCAAAACTACCAGCCACCCGATAGGAAATTAATCCTTCTACCTGATCTCCAAAATAAAATAATTTATCCTCTGATGTCTTAAAATAATCTACCGGCGATGATCCGAATTTTGCAATGATTTCCTTTGCCCTTAAAATATCTTCACCGTCCTGGCTAATGGTTATGAAGTATGGTTTTATTAACGCATAAAATATTAAGCCAATAGAAATGATACCACTTATATGAATGGTATTTAAGAAAACTGTTCCAAAACGGGTACGTGGTTGTAGAGAATGTACATCCAGTAAAATAAAATTAAGAAAAGTGTGTTTGATTGAATTCATCAAAGAAAAATCAATTCCAAAATGGCGTTTATCCAGAAAGTAAAACCCAATTACGCCATAGATAATTACGCTTGCAAGAATGATCAGGGAAGTTTCTATACCAAATCTTTGGAGCTGCCTATTGTGTTTTATATAATATTGTTCTCTGGTAAACCAAAGAACAAGCAATGTAGAAAAGGCTACAAGAGCTTCCTCGTAATCAATAGCCTTGGTTAGATTACCAATTAATGATAATACGCAAAGAATTATGGCAAACCTCCACGCGTTTTTTAAGCCTCGAAAAAGAAATGCTGATGTAATGATAGAAAGTAAACCCAGAATAAATACCAAATAATTGGACATGTGAATCGTTTCCACTGGCAAAAACTGTCGTAAAAATCTTACACGATAACGCAGGGCAGGAGTAAGTACAGAAATGATATTGATGATACCCAAAGCAAATAGCAATAATGCAGGAGCAACTCTTAACAACATATTTCCTTTGCGTAGCAAAAAGCTTACAATTCCGGCGGCAATTGGGATCCAGAATTCAAACAGCCGGTAAATTAAAGTGATAGCTAATGCTTCTGAAATGGAATATCCATAATGTTTTAAGACAAGAGTAAGAGAAAATTCAATGGCACCAATACCTCTTAAAAAAGGAGAGATCAGTAGCAGAAGAGTCGCAATTACATAACCTATCAACGCAATTTCCCAACTCGCATCAGCGCCCATTACCCGCATTGCTACGTACAGATGCACAATACCTGCGAGGTCAATAAGCACAGCATAGACGCTTACCATAAAGAACTGGAACTTGAAATGGGCATTCTTTTTGAATTCAGTATTTACCTGTGGCAAAAAGCGATGAACCAGCCGGTGAACCCAACCTCTTTTCATGAAAGAAAAAACCAGGTAAATTAAAAGGAGTACAAAAAAAATCAGGATTACCGCCGCGTCATTCGCGTTTTTCCAGCTTTCGCCTATAAAAGCGAGGTAGATCAACACGGGGATAGCAATGATTACTATAGATAAAATACCCGTAAAGCCATATATCGTACTGGCGAGATGAATCTTGGTTTTACTTTCTTCATTAGTCTCCTGCTGAATATCCTTTGTAAAAAAGGCCAGAGAAGTAATCCCACCACCGGGTAAAAATATACTGATGAGGTTTCTCTTCAAAAATAAAATAGTAGCTTCCCATAAGCTTACTCTCAGCCCTACCGCTCTGAAACTTGCGATGTACATAACAGCCTGAAGAAAAATGTAAACAATGGTAATGAAAATGCCCACAGCAATCCAGAAAGAGTTACCGGATTTTATATATTCTCCAACATTTCTCAATTCTGTTCCCTGGCTTTTTATAAAATAAATACCCAGGCCTAAAAGTAATACACCGGTAATCTCACTGAGATATAGCTTAGGTTTTAATAGTAATTTCCTGAACTTAGGTAACATAATCTTTGCGGGTACGAAGGTAAGTTAACTTATAAAACACCAATAATTTTGAATATTCTATTACGATCCGGAAGTAAATATTTTCGCTAAGGTAATGCGTTTTTAAAATTGATTTGTGATAGTAGCATCACGTTGAGATCTGGAAATTTATAAAGCAGAAAATATTGGGTGAATTTTTAATAAGAATTGAGACCTTAGAATAAGCTATCTGCATATGTTACGTTGTGAAGCACCAAATTTATAATACCGCTTTAATTTTTTGAATCGACCTCTTTTCTAATCACAGTCGCTACTTTCGATCCAAATAATTCTATAGACTTCATGGTCATTGCGTGTGGTACATTACCTACACTTGCCTGCGCAAGAAAACGAGTGTAACCAAATAATTCATGCTCATACATAATTTTATCAATTATCTGTTGTACGCTTCCCACCATCAAAGCACCTTTTGGCGAACAGGAATAATCAAACTGCTGCCGTGAAAGTGGCGGCCAACCGCGATCGCGTCCTACACGATTCATCATAGTAGCATAATAAGGATAAAATTCGTCTCCTGCTTTTTGAGAATCTTCTCCTATATATAAATGATTGTTGACACCGAACTGTAATTGAGACATATCCTGACCAACTTTTTTCGCAGTTTCTTTATACAAATTGATAAAAGGAACAAATTGCTCGGGCAAACTACCAATAATAGCCAACATTAAAGGCAAACCTAATGTTGCAGCTCTCACTGCCGATGCGGGTGTACCACCGGCTGCCAGCCAGATAGGAAGTTTGGACTGATAAGGACGCGGATATACACCAAGATTATCTATCGAAGCACGATGCTTACCTTTCCAGGTAACTTTTTCAGTTTGGTTGATTTGGATCAACAGGTCCAATTTCTCCGTGAACAACTCTTCGTAATCCTGCAGATCATAACCAAATAATGGAAATGATTCTATGAAAGAACCCCGGCCTGCAAATATTTCTGCCCGGCCATCTGATA
>JBDTJI010000066.1:0-2607 GCA_039935935.1 Ginsengibacter sp.
AGAAAAAAACAAATAAAAATTAAAAAAAAATGAAAAAGGTTAGAATGAAAAAAATGTCTGATAATTCCCGGCGTAACTTTATTAAGACAGGTGCTTTAGCTTCTGCGGGCTTTATGATTCTGCCACGTCACGTATTAGGTGGAAAGGGGTTCGTAGCTCCCAGCGATAAATTGAATATTGCTGCTATTGGTGCAGGTGGTAAAGGTCAGAGTGATTTAGAAAATTTTTCAAAAAGTCCTAATGTAAATATCGTTGCTTTGTGTGATGTGGATGATCGACGGGCGGCAGAATCCAGAGCTACTTATCCAAAAGCGAAATATTACAAAGACTTCCGAAAAATGCTGGAGGCTGAGAGAAAAAATATTGATGCCTGTAATATTTCTACACCCGATAATGTCCATGCTGTAGCAACTATAGCTGCGATGCAACTGGGCAAGCATGTTTATACACAAAAACCATTGGCACATGATATTTATGAATGCCGTGCTCTTGCAGCAGCGGCAAAGCGTTATAAAGTAATTACCCAAATGGGTAATCAGGGTGGTTCAGGCGATGGAGTACGCCAGGGAAAGGAAATACATGATGCCGGATTAATTGGAGACGTGCATACTGTGCAGTCATGGACCAATCGCCCGGTATGGCCACAGGGATTGCCCACACCTACCGGCAGTTTTGCGGTTCCTGCAGGAGTAGACTGGGATCTGTGGTTAGGCCCTTCACCGGCACAAGTAGCTTATAATCCCGCTTATATGCCATGGAACTGGAGAGGATTTAATGCTTTCGGCACAGGTGCACTGGGAGATATGGCTTGTCACATGATGGATCCGGCATTTCGTATTTTGCCTATTGATTTCCCTACAGAAATAGAATGCAGTGTTCCTAAAAGCTGGACGTTGGACGGGAAAGAAGCCAAGTCCCCCGATGGATATCCTGCTGCATCAGTGATACACTTAAAATATCCAAGAAAGGATGGTAAAGGAGATATTAATCTGTCCTGGTATGATGGAGGAATTTTACCTGCTTTGCCTGATGAACTATTACCAGGCGAGCCCTTTGGAAATAGTGATGGAGGTATTCTATTTATAGGAACTAAAGGTAAATTGTTATTTGATTGCTATGGAGAAAATCCAAGGTTATTGCCTACCAAATTGATGACTGAAGTTACCCTACCCAAAGCGACATTACCACGCGTTCCGGAAGGACATTATCTTCAATGGGTGAACGCCTGTATAGCCGGTTACGGCAATGCAATCACCAGCTCTAATTTTGAATATGCCGGGCCATTTGCTGAAAGTGTTTTAATTGGTAACCTTGCCATCCGTAGCTGGAACATAGAAAATAAAAAGCCAAATGGGAAAACCGGTTATCCTGGAAGGAAAAGACTGTTATGGGATGCAAAATCGATGAAGATCACTAATTTTGATGACGCCAATCAGTTTGTGAAAAGAGATTACCGTCAGGGATGGTCATTAGGAGTATAAAAAATGTTAACGGCTGGCTAAAATAAAAAAATATGAAAAAGAATATTTTATTCGTTGCAGTAGTATTATTGGCTTTAATTGCCTGTTCAAATTCAGGCAAGATAAATAGTAAAAAAGGTTGGATCAGTTTATTTGATGGTAAAACTCTCGATGGCTGGAAAGCCAGCGAAACACCCGGAACTTTTTCAGTTGAAGATGGAGCGATCAAGGTGGCTGGGCCGCGTTCTCATTTATATTATGAAGGACCTGTGATGAATCATAATTTTAAGAACTTCGAGTTTAAAGCTCGTGTAATGACAAGGCCCGGATCCAATTCGGGAATATATTTCCATACAGCCTTCCAGGAAAAAGGTTTTCCTGATAAAGGGTTTGAAGTGCAGGTAAATAATTCTCATAGTGATTGGAAAAGAACTGCGGGGTTGTATGATATTAAAGATACTAAAGAAGTCTACGTAAAAGATGATGTATGGTTTACAGAATACATTAAAGTAGAGGGCAAACATGTTATCACCAAAATCAACGATATTGTTGTTACCGACTGGACACAGCCCGATGGATATGTTCCAACCAAGGATCATTCGGGCCGCATTATCGACAGAGGTACTTTTTGTTTGCAGGGTCATGACCCTAAAAGTGTTATCTTTTTTAAAGATATCATGGTTAGGCCGTTACCATAAACTATATTTTAGTAGATAATTTCGGGTTCATTCCTAATTATCATTCGGGTTTTCTAAAAAACAAATTTCAAAAAACATTGAATTGAAGCTATTAGAACGCTCCGATGGAATATGTATTGTACTTTTGTTCCCTTCTCAAAATTTTTTAATTTAAAGTCTCGTAAAACATGACTCCTATTGTTCAGATTTCTCTTGATCTTACTAACATTGACGAAGCACTTGAAACGGCAGCTATGGCCATGCGTGCAGGTGTTGACTGGCTGGAGGCAGGTACGCCACTCATTCTTGCAGAAGGACTGCATGGAGTGAGGAAGCTTCGGGAAGCCTTTCCGGGAGTTCCTATTGTTGCCGATTTAAAAACAATGGATGGCGGCTACCTTGAAGCTGAAATGATGGCCAAAGCCGGAGCGACTCATGTGGTAGTAATGGCAAGAGCTCATGAAGAAACC
>JBDTJI010000067.1:0-11105 GCA_039935935.1 Ginsengibacter sp.
ATTAGTATGTAACCTTTCAATTTTAAGCAAATAATGGCAAGATATTTATGCAGCTATATTATAATTGAGATAGGGTATAATAACCATATTTTTTAGTTTTAAAGCTGTGAGGATTGCTTCCTTGCCAAGTTTTGTAATATAATATTTATACGTTGACGGTACTTTTTTGATTAAGCCGATTACTCGTAGTCGTTTAAATATTCTTGAAATCTGAAAGGTGGATAATCTTTTAAATCGTTTTGTAAAATCTTTTTTTCTGAATCCGCTGATATTAAATTCTCCACTTGTCAAATGCAATAAAATATCCTGGTCAATTTTTTCAAAGAAATTAAAGCCCTTGTAAGTTCTGTCGTTTTCTACTTTTGGTTTAGAAATTTTCTCCAGTTTTTTTTTACCGATTGTATGGTCTTCAATAGCTGATATAAACTCCAGGTATCGTCCATTAGCGGATTTCATCAGGACGCAAAGTATGGGCAGGCTGAAAATATTTTTCTTTAGTGCTGCCTGTTGTTGAGATGTGGTTCCATCCCTGTGTTCTACTGTCCGGTAGTGTTTAAAAAATGAAACATCGTTTACCGTTGTTTCTATGCGTAAAATTTTATTAAACTTATCATACATCTTAATTGAGACCGGCCCCATTGAATGTTTAATCCTGCTACCCTCCAGGCGAATATTATAATTGTTGCCCATCTGGCCTTCATAGTTTCCATGGAGCTTTTGCCCAAAGAAGGTGCTGATGTTTGCCGGTTTAACAGTATGTATAGCCGTAGCTATCAGGTCATCATAAATAGGTTTTAGTGTAGCGGCATTATCAAATACAATATCAGTAGCGTATTCAATTTGCATAATACTCCAATGATAGCTTTGACCAAAATCCTGATGGATCGGGCAATATAGTTTGGAGAGCCACTCCATCTTTTTAAACAGCTTGCTAATGTCCATTTTATCTGAGAGGTTCTGTGCCTTGTCAAAACCTGCCTGTCCGGTAGGCAGGTCTTCAATATAATCAAAGGCATTGTCCACCATTGAATAGCCGATTTTCTTTTTTGATAACTGATTGGCCAGTACATTATGGCCATTGAAATAAACCTGCAACTGAAACGGGCACCACGTAGGAACTCTTACATAACCAAATCCAATATCCGGATCGTTAAAATAAAAATAGTAATGCAGGCACTTGCCCTGTGCGCTTTTTAAAAAAGTTCTGTGAGATACTTTATCATGCCAGGGCTTATAGGTGGCACAAGCTTCCATGGCCGATAATATGCATACCAATCCGAACTTACTATTATCCAAATGCTTTTTGGCTATGTCTTCCTTGCGGGCATTGCTACTCCTTATAAACTCTATCGGCATTGAATTCTTGGTTGCTAATGCTTCGGCGTGAGCTTTTAATTTCTCCCGATAAGGATCGGCAAATTGTGTATAATCGAATAGCCGTATCTCTTTACTTGTCAGATAACGAGCCATACCATCTGCATAGCAAATTGTGGGAAGTGTTCCTCTGATAATGATCCGGTCATAGCAACCCAAAACACCTAAAATATTTTCGGCATAACGATCTATTAAAAGTTCCATATTTTTATTGGAAAGTTAGCGCTTTTTCCTGTTTGGTTCTGGCTTGTCCAGGTTAGGGTATAAGATATGGATTTTATTTTATTTTTTGCTCCTGATGATTAATTTATAGCCATCTTTTTGGCTGTATTCTGGTATTAATATCCTTTGCTTGTAAGGCAGAATGTAAACAGTGTTTCCTTTTCTGTAAGATATATATACATCATTTACAATACTATTGCCGATTTGTTGTTTGTTTAATAAGATACTTCCACGATAAACCAGACCAGACTTAAGATTGAATGGAATAGAATTTTGTAAGGTTTCTGTTGTTTTAATGTTAAGTTGAGTTTTATTTTTTTTCACAAACCTCCCCTTATCTGCCAATGTATAAAAACCTACACCGCATATAAATAAGCCCGATATTAATATTTTTGAAAACACCTTCATCACTGAACGTTAATAATTTTTAACAAAATTAAGAAATTATTATGAAATTTAAAAGCCGTTTATCATTTATTTTCTTAAAATGGGAAATTTAAATGCAATTCTATCTTTTATTTGAAATAAGTAGTACTTTGTCAATAAGTATAGTGTCTATGAAAGAAAATCAATATCGCCAGGAAAAAGAAGAAATGGATGAATTGCTACGGCAATACAACAATTTTAAAGCCGGCAAAAAATTTAAATTTATTGAAGAAGAATCTTTCCTCCGGCTTGTAGATTACTTTGATGAAAATGAAAATCTTTCTGCAGCACTGGAGGCTGTGGATTTTGCGGTGAAACAATATCCTTATTCATCATCTCTTTATATACGCAAAGCCGATATTTTGATTACTTTTCAAAATTATCAGGAAGCCCTCCTTCTCCTTGAAAAGGCAGAAGTATTAGATAGTAGAAACATTAATATCTATATTTTAAGAACAGATGCCTGCCTTGCATTAGACGACCAGGAAAAAGCAGCTGCATTGTTAGAAGAGGCTATTATTGTTTTTGAGGGTATTGAAAGAATAGAATTACTTTTTGAACTTGCGGATGTATATGATGATTATGAAGAGT
Organism: Ginsengibacter sp.; assembly: GCA_039935935.1. Taxonomy (GTDB): domain Bacteria; phylum Bacteroidota; class Bacteroidia; order Chitinophagales; family Chitinophagaceae; genus Ginsengibacter. The sequence continues at coordinate 2,614 of JBDTJI010000067.1, forward strand.
TTGATAAGGTTTTTAATTGTCTCAAGCTAATTCTGGAACAAGAACCCACTAATGAAGAAGCACTTTATAAAATCTGCTTTTGGGCAGACTACACTGCAAGAAATGAAGAGAGTATTGATATTCACAATAAGATAATTGACGAATATCCTTATACTCAATTGGCATGGTTTAATCTTGGAGCTGCGTACCAAGGCCTGAAACTTTACGAAAAAGCGGTAGATGCATATAAATATGCGATAGCAATTGATGAAAAATTTGATTATGCCTATCGCAACCTGGGAGATGCCTATTTAAGATTGCGAAAGTACAGAGATGCGATTGAAGCACTCCAAAAAGTATTGGAACTTTCTATGCCTGAAGATGTCATCTATGAGGCTATTGGCTATTGTTATGAAAAGTTGAAAAATCCCGCTCAGGCAAGGTTTAACTATAAAAAAGCGGTGCACTTAAATTCTGCTCAAAGCCGTTTATACTTTAAGATTGCAGGCACTTATATGCAGGAAAGCCAGTGGGAAAGCGCAGTCAAAAATATTGAAAGTGCAATGTCTATCAACAGGTCAAATCCTGATTTTCATTTTTCATTAGCTCAATGCTATATTCAACTAGGCCGGATAAAAGATGCTGTAATGCACTTTGCAAAATTCATAAAAGCCCGTCCCAGGAACATCAAAGGATGGAAAGAACTAATCAGGTGCCTTTATGATGCAGAATATTTTGAGGAGGCGCTTGAACAAATAGAAAATGCTCAAAAGAACACAGACAATAAACCCTTGTTTTTTTATTATAAATCAGCCGTTTTATTCTCAATGGGTAAGTCTAAGGAGGCATTGTTGAATCTTCATTTCGGTATTCAGAACGCTCCGGGATTGATAAAGCGTTTTATAGAATTAAATCCTTCGTTATTGCAAAACTCATCGGTAGCCAATATTATAGGTAGTTATAAGAATTCTGAAAAGAAAAAAAGAAAATAATGTTTTTCTTTTTAATAAGTCCTGATATGGATCAAAGCAAATAGATTGAGCCAATTTCTATTAGCGATCACAAAAACTTTTTTTATTAATCTTTGCTTTCACCAAACTATATTTGCGCATCTCAATAATTTAAAATGAATTTTAAGCTTAATCAAATTCCTCTCAGAGTAGAAAAACCCCGTGAATATGGGATAACCATGATAATGGACAAAGGCCTGAGCCTGGAAGAAAGTAAAAACCTCATAAGTGCAGCTCACCCACATATAGATATTATTAAACTGGGGTTTGGCACAGCTTACGTAACTCCCAATCTTCGTGAAAAAATTCAATTATATCAGTCTTTCGATATTCCAGTTTATTTTGGGGGCACTTTATTTGAAGCTTTTTTAGTAAGAAATCAATTCAACGATTATATTCAACTTTGTAAGGATTTTAAGATTACTTATATGGAAGTCAGTGATGGTTCCATTACAATTCCTCATTCAGAAAAATGTGGTTATATAGAAAAGTTAACCAAATATGGCACTGTGTTGAGCGAAGTTGGAAGTAAAGATGCAACGCATATAATTCCTCCATACAAATGGATAGAACAAATGAAAGGAGAATTAGCTTCAGGGGCTTCGTATGTGATTGCTGAGGCGCGCGAAGCAGGTAATGTCGGAATATATCGTGGCACTGGTGAAGTAAGGGAAGGACTGGTGCAGGAAATACTAACCCAAATTCCTGAACATCAAATTCTTTGGGAAGCGCCACAAAAAGCACAACAACTTTATTTTCTTGAACTGATAGGATGTAATGTAAATCTGGGCAATATAGCACCTTCTGAGATTATTCCATTGGAGGCTATGCGCATTGGGCTTCGTGGGGACACTTTTCATCTTTATCTCGACAAAGAAACTGCATAATGAAAATTTATGGTTTGATTGGCCTTTCACTGCGCCATTCATTTTCTCGAAGATTTTTTTCTGACAAATTTAAAAGAGAGGATATTACTGATTCTGAATACCAGAATTTTGAAATAAAAAATCCTGATGAAGAGGTAGTAGCCCTAAAAAGAAACCCTGATGTTAGAGGTCTGAATGTAACCATCCCTTATAAAAGTGCAATAATTCTTTTTCTTGATGAATTAACTGATGAGTGCCGGGAGGTAAATGCGTGTAATTGTATTAAAATTAAAGATGGGAAATGGATTGGTTACAATACCGATATTATAGGCTTTGAAAAAACTTTTGTTCCTCATTTAAAAACTTATCATCGTAAAGCGTTAATACTTGGTACCGGCGGGGCCTCTAATGCAGTGGCTTTTGTACTGAAAAAGTTAAATATTGATTTTTTAAAAGTTTCACGAAAAAGGGAGAATGTGCATGGGATTATAAATTACGAACAAGTATCCAGGGAACTATTAAAAGATTATAATATTGTCATCAACGCCAGCCCGGTAGGCATGTTTCCCAGGATGGATGAGTACCCTCCTTTGCCTTACGAAGCTGTAACTCCTAAGCATTATTTTTTCGATTTAATTTATAATCCGGCCAAAACTCTGTTTCTCTCTCTTGCAGAAGAATATGGAGCTTTTATTGAAAATGGAGACAAAATGCTCTCTATACAGGCTGAAGAAAGCTGGGACATATGGAATGTTTAAGTGCTGAGAATCGATTTTAGTTTTTCAGGAATCTTTTCTATTTTTTTTGTTTGATAATTATAGCATATCATCCCGGTTGTTGCATGGGCAATGGTGACCATGCTATCATCCCTTGATGCTGATATTGAATAAAAGAGATCAAAACCAATTCCTGATATTTCTCCCGGAATACTTATACCGTGAGTTTATCTTTGTAAAAAGCTTCCTTTTTATATTCAATTAATATCTCACTCATAATTAGTGAAACACCTGATGCATCAAACTCTGTAAATCTATATTGACTTAAAAACTGAACCCGCACTTCGTGGATGATATCTACGAGTCAATATTTCTCACGTGGATTCCATAGTTGATAACTGTTATGTGGACAGGAATAACAAAAGTGGCAAGAAAAATTTCCGGGATATTTATTTTTAATCTTTCCATAAATGACACAATGTTCTACTCTATGTCGTTATTAGAGGCGCTGGTGACCATGTCTAAAAGATTTGTAGAAGTAGGAGAAATCGTTGTGTTTAACATGATTTTTTGCCATTTTTTTATCTCATTACTCCAAATAGGTTTGGGAGGGTATTCATTATCGGCATATAATATTAGAGTAGCTACCTTAGGTGAGATTTTTACAGGTTCACCTGAAGGTCCTTCTACTGTTAAATATTTTTTTAAGGTTTTACTCAAATCGAAGTTGTTTGACACAATTTCTTTTTTTTCTTGCGGGCTATTAATAATAGAATTTAAAATTTCTTGATTTAATTTGATGGAATCTTTTACTATTTGGCTCGACAGGTTATTAAATTTTTTAAATTGTAATTCATTGTCGGCGATTTGTGATGGCTTGGTATCATTGAAAAACAATGATCCAAAAAAAAGAATCACGATAGAGGCCGCCGCCGCTATACCATAATATAATAGCTTCAGTTTTCCATGCTTATGTAAGCCCACAACTTTTTCGTTGGCTAATTTATCAGCTATGCCATCCCAGGTTTTTTCGGGGGGTGTTGCCTCGTAATGATATAGCCTGTCTTGAAAAGGTTGCATATCAGACTAATTTTTTATACCGGTTCTTAATATTTTTTTTAAAATTCCTTTTGCTCTTGCCAATTGAGATTTACTGGTTCCCTCGGTTATTCCGAGTATATCAGCAATCTCTTTATGGGAGTATCCTTCTATAACGTGCATGTTAAAAACGGCTTTATATCCAGGTGACAATTGGCTTATCGCTATTAAAATTTCTTTGGTAGAAAGTGAATCAAATACATTAACGCCATCATCTTCCACAGTATTCTCATGAACCTCAGCTATATTATGATGTTTTTTCTTCTTTCGGAAATGTTCAATTGAAGTATTAATGAAAATGCGTCGTATCCATCCTTCAAATGACCCTTCTGACCTGAATTTACCTATATTTTTATAAACCTTAATGAAGCCTTCCTGCAAAATGTCATTAGCGTCATCGATATTCTCTGAATATCTCAAACAAACTCCATACATTTTCGACGAATAAATCTGATAAAGCATTTTTTGCATTTGCGGGTCACTATCAATACATCCTTTTATCAAGTCGGATTCTGACGGTATATAGTTGCCTGGTTCTATCAAATTATTATAAATATTTGTCAGTCTTTTTACAAGTATAGTTATTTACGTTAAAAAAGCGGTTAACTTTTCAATTGCTTTTCTCCGGTGACTAAAGTAATTTTTTTCCTCCATGGTCATTTCTGCAAATGTAATGGAGGAACCGTCAGGTACAAATATTGAGTCGTATCCAAAACCAGAATTTCCCCGTCTCGCTGCAATAATAGTGCCTTTGCATAAACCATCAAAACTTTTTTCCTCTCCATTAATGATAATACTTATTACTGTTCGAAATTGTGCATCACGGTTTTTGTGCTTTTTTAAATTAAATAATAGTTTATCAATATTGCCTTCAAAAGAGCGCCTGTTACCTGCGTAGCGTGCACTTTTTACCCCCGGTTCACCATTCAAAACCTCTACCTCGAGGCCTGTATCTTCAGAAAAGCAATTTTGATTGGTTAGTTGGTGAACGACTCTTGCCTTTTCCATTGCATTAGCCTCAAGACTATCAAAAGGCTCCGGAATATCTATATCAATACCCGCTTCTTTCAGAGAAATAATATTAAACTTGTCGTTTAGAATGCTCCGAACCTCAATCACTTTGTTCTGGTTATTCGTAGCGAAGATTATAGTGTTCATTTATTTTAAAAAAATTTTTTGAAGACTTTTCCAGAGGTCTTTTTTCAGTTCTTTATTATTGATGAATCCATTTAAAGCCGGCGCTGCCATAAAAAGCTTTCCCCCGTATGATTGAATTTGAAAATCCGGTATGATAAAAGGCAGATCCATTTCCGGAAATGGGATGCCAAACATTAATATTTTTTCTGCCTGAAAATAATCAATCAGATCTTTATAATTTATATTATCACAATTAGCGTAATTAACAAGGGAAATGTCTTCCATTGACAATTTGCAGGCAGTGATAAGATTAGTTAACAGAATCATTTCGTCATTGTCTAAAAATTTGGTGGTAGAATTATCAACTAAAAAAAGTAGTTTTTTTTGGTTGCCGCCCAGACTGCTTATTTTTATCTGGCTGTTATCAGTATTTGAAATCTGTGTGGCGGCAATCAAGTTTTTAGTGTAAAGATTCTTATATAGATAACCGGAAAATTGGATTTTATTTAAACTCATATAAACATTTTAACTTCTTTTTTTTCGTTCCTTTGCGACAAATTTAATCATATGACGACTTTAGAAGATTTTAAAGTTACAAAAACTACGCAAAGTAAATTATCCTCCATAGATTACGATCATCTTACGTTCGGGAAATACTTTACGGATCACATGCTTGTCGCCGACTATGAGAATGGCGAATGGGGATCTGTGTCTATAATCCCTTACCAGCCTATAACAATAGATCCTTCTTGTGCCGCATTGCATTATGGGCAAGCAATTTTTGAGGGAATAAAGGCTTATAGAAATCAAAAAAATCAAGTTGGTGTTTTTAGGCCATACGAAAATTTTAAGAGGTTCAATATATCTGCGAAAAGAATGGAAATGCCTCAGATTCCTGAAGAAATTTTTATGAGAGGCATGACACAACTGGTGAAACTGGATGAGAAATGGGTACCTGAAAAGCATGATTTTTCTCTGTATATAAGACCTTTTATGTTTAACACCGATCAGATGATAGGCGTAAAACCGGGCTCACACTATAAATTTATGATCATCTTAAGCCCTACAGGCCCTTATTATAGCGCTCCGATGCGTATTTATGCCGAAGAAAAATATGTAAGAGCGGCAGAAGGTGGAGTTGGCTTTGCTAAGGTTGCGGGAAATTATGGAGCATCTTTGCTGGCTACATCTGAGGCAAAAACAAAAGGTTATGACCAGGTGTTGTGGATGGATGCGACTGAGCACAAATATGTACAGGAATGTGGAACCATGAATATCTTTTTTATTATTGGTAATAAGGCTATTACGCCAGATCTTGAGCGTGGAACTATTTTGGCCGGAGTTACAAGAGATAGCGTTATTAAGCTGATTGAGGATATGGGAATGCAGGTAGAAGAAAGGCCGCTAAGTATTGATGAGATAATAGACGCATTTAACAAAGACGCGTTACACGAGATTTTTGGAACAGGAACCGCTGCGACTATTTCTATGATTAGAGAACTTCGTTACAAAGATCTTGTAATGAGTTTTGATACAGATAGTTGGATGTTAGCTCCTAAAATAAAAAGCAGGTTAGATGATATAAAAGAAGGAAAAGAGAAAGATAAATTCGGGTGGATGATAAAAATATAAATTGCTTTGAAGCTTTAGATGAAAATGCTTTTTTGCTATTCCATTAGTAAGGGATGATTTATAAACTAACATTTTGTTCACTTTTATATTTTTAACCAATCAAATAATTTTGGTTTTTCACAAACCTCCACTTACCTTTGCCGTCCAAAAAATTTAAGGTTAAAACATGCCCACCATTCAACAGTTAGTACGTAAAGGAAGAACAATTATAAGAGCAAAAAGCAAATCAAGGGCACTTGATAGCTGTCCGCAAAGAAGAGGCGTGTGTACCAGGGTTTATACCACTACTCCAAAAAAACCAAATTCAGCCTTGCGCAAAGTGGCTAAAGTGAGGCTTACCAATAAGATAGAGGTAATTGCGTACATTCCAGGTGAAGGTCATAATCTCCAGGAGCATTCCATTGTTTTACTTCGTGGTGGGAGGGTAAAAGATTTACCCGGGGTGCGTTATCATATTGTAAGAGGAAGCCTAGATACGGCGGGTGTGAAAGATCGTAAACAAAGCCGGTCAAAATACGGAACCAAAAAAGAAAAAGCAAAAAAGTAGTAAAATAAATAGGGCTATTGCCCTGGTAAAAAGTAAATCAATAAAGAACAATGCGTAAAGCACAGGCAAAAAAACTTCCATTAGCTCCTGATCCAAAATTTCAGGATAAATTAGTTACCCGTTTTGTAAATAACCTTATGTGGGAAGGTAAAAAAAGTGGCGCTTATAATATATTTTACGATGCCATTGAAAAGGTATCTAAAATCTCAGGTGAGAACGGTTACGAGGTGTGGAAAAAAGCCCTGACGAATGTCACTCCGGGTGTAGAAGTGAAAAGCCGCAGAATTGGCGGAGCTACTTTCCAGATACCATCTGAAGTGCGTGCTGACAGAAAAGTTTCTTTAAGCATCAAATGGCTTATTAAATACAGTCGCGACAGAAATGGTCGCAGCATGTCGGAAAAGTTGGCAAATGAAATAGTAGCAGCCAGCAAAGGTGAAGGTGCAGCCTTTAAAAAGAAAGAAGACACACACCGTATGGCCGATGCTAATAAGGCATTCGCTCATTTCCGTATATAATATTAGTTGGACAACATTATTAAACCCTTCTTGTTTCAGGAAGGGTTTTTGTTTTTGGTGGAATTGCTATAACAATATAAAATTCAATAGGATTTTCAACAATATTCGGCACTAAATAAGTGTGATTCTTTCATTACATTTAATGGACAAAATTTTGCCGAACATCAAAGCCATAAAACTGAGATGCTATACTCCATCTGAATTTTAAATGCAACAGAATGATGTTGTTTTCTTATCTGCATTTGTGTAATCAGTAGTTAATAAATTGATATTCCTTTTTATAGTGTAAATAAAATATAAGATATTTTTGATAAAAGATTCGTGTTTCGTCTTTTGTTAAAACCTCCTGATTTTACAAATTGCACCTCCTAAAGTCTATATTTTTTTCCTAATTCTTCGTACCTTTGCGCCCTCTAAAATTTAGTGAGAAAAAGAAGTGATAAAAGACTCAAATAATGTAAGTGTAAAAGGTCGGTTTCAATTCAGTAAGTATCACCAATTTAGTTATCATATTTAACACATTAAAACAAAACAAGCCAAATGGCCGATTTAAGATTTCAGAGAAATTTTGGTATTGCCGCTCACATCGATGCAGGTAAAACTACAACCACAGAGCGTATTCTGTATTATACAGGTGTAAACCATAAAATAGGTGAGGTGCATGATGGCGCTGCTACGATGGACTGGATGGCACAGGAGCAGGAAAGAGGTATTACGATTACGTCTGCTGCTACTACCTGCTTCTGGAATTTCCCTATGGTTCAGGGTAATAAAACTCCTGATACCCACTTATATAAGTTCAATATTATTGATACTCCTGGACACGTAGATTTTACGGTGGAAGTAGAGCGTTCACTCCGTGTATTGGATGGTTTATTATCATTGTTTTGCGCTGTAAGTGGTGTAGAGCCACAAAGTGAAACTGTTTGGCGCCAGGCCAATAAGTATAAGGTTCCACGTATTGGTTTTGTAAATAAAATGGACCGCGC
>JBDTJI010000068.1:0-4889 GCA_039935935.1 Ginsengibacter sp.
TATCCCGCTGTTATCACTGAACTCGTTTGCCTGTAATTCTTTGCCTCCGAACTTGTATTTATTTTCAAGAGTTCCTACAGCCTTCAAACTTATCCCCGCCATCGTCAACCCGAACGGATAATAATGCGTCTCTTCCAGCAAAGCTCCATGGATATGCGTTACCTGTAAATTATCAAAGAACACATCTACGTTTGGTGTTTCATTACTAACATATACATAAAGATAACCGTTTTTTGTAACTGGCAAATTGCTTTTTACATGTACTTTAAATTCCTGGTCATTTCCAACCTGTTCTGCACTACTACTGCCGGATACCAGTTTAAACTGCTCATCTAAAAGTATCCAATTCAGATACGCTTTTGGTTTTGTTGTGCCCGGCGCGGGTTGGGTATTTAAAAAGCTTGTAGCCGTTGCCGATATTACTCCGTTATTTTGCAATTGCATGGATGTGATAGCGCCATGTACTGGTCCACCCACACCAGTAAGGCTGTTGATAAGATTGGCAACCAAATCAGATGTTATGCTTTTAGGATTGACAGGATTAGCGCCATTCTTTTTATACCAACTACTAACTCTTATATTAAACTGATCACCAGCCATTACTTTTAAAATAATGGAAGGGCCTATTTTGTTAACTGTGCCATTTGTTTTGGTTACTTTATTGTTAGGGTTGGTATAGGAATCGTTAGGGTATCCCTTTGGTTTATTATCTCTCGTGGCATTAAGATTAGCATATAATAACTCCTCGGTAGCTGCCTGTGCGGTTTCCATGGTGGCGGCGGGATACATATCTTTTTTCTGTTCTTCCGTGAGCACCATTCTCACATTTCCCAAATGGTCTTTTATGAAGTAATCATATACAAATGCATTCATCCCGTTTACAAGTGTCCACCTTACACGTCCCTCTTCATGGCCAAAAAATTGTAGCACATTATTTTCATACACAAAGCCGCCGAGATAGGTTGTAATCGTTTGTTTGGATAAAGCAGTTTCATTAGTTCGCTTTTCCAGCTTATTGCCTGCTGCATCGTAAATATAAGTAATGGTTCCTTTACTGCTGCCATTTACATTCTTTACAGCGATCACTGATGGAAGATTGAGAAAATTGTAGGTGATAGCGCCGCCGGATGTAAGGTCAGTGCCTGTTGTTCCATTTAATCGTTTATTCAGGTCTGTTATGAGGTTACCATTTACATCGTAACCGTAGTCGTTGCTTCCCGAATGATTATCTGTAAAATCACCCAGTTTATTATCAACCGGGGTGGCCTCACTAACATCGCTCAATTTGTTAGAACTGCTAAAGTAACGGTAAGTAAGGTTGTCAACAGTTCCACCCACCACACCAAGAATACCTTTCTGAAACATCTTGATAATGTTTCCGTTTTCATCATAAGCGGATGCGGCATTTTGAGTATAAAACTCTCTTATTAACAGGCACAACTTGTCCTGCAATTCGGGAGGCATAGCCAAAACACAAAACCTTAGCTACCACGCTTGCGCCAAAACTCAAACAATCACAACCTGGCACCAATCGGGTGGCTGATTGACGGAAAAAAATATCTGGAAATGCTGAACATGTTTACAAGAATAAGGTACTACATCATGGTACGCTTCTATTCACTTCAGAGATGAAAAACCTGGGTAGTGCACTAAAAATACATCCCCACCCGCCACACCAAGAATACCTTTCTGAAACATCCTGATAATGTTTCCGTTTTCATCATAAGCAGATGCAGCATTTTGAGTATCAAACTCTCTTATTAACAGGCACAACTTGTCCTGCAATTCGGGAAGCATAGCCAAAACCCAAAACCTTAGCTACACGCTTGCGCCAAAACTCAAACAATCACAACCTGGCACCAATCGGGTGGATGATTGACGGAAAAAGAATATCCGGAAATGCCGAACATGTTTACAAGAATAAGGTATTACATCATGGTACGCTTCTATTCACTTCAGAGATGAAAAACCTGGGTAGTGCACTAAAAATACATTCCCTGAAATATTCAGATAAGGCGGTAAAATCAGTACCAAAACCGGTTACCAATATTTCTGAGCATCTAAAATCTCCTCTCAGCATTGAACAGTTTATTCAAAAGGTAATGGATCATATTCTTGCAACCCACCATGATGCGGTGCTCTATGAATTCTCTGAAGAAGATTCAAATGCTATTCAAAAGATACGAGATGAAAAATATGCTACCTGGGAATGGAACTTTGAAAGATCCCCCAATTATAGCTTAAAAAAAGAAATCAAAACTGAAAGAGGTAATCTTGAGATGAACCTGGAAGTAGAAAAAGGGATTATAAAAAAAGTAAAAATTGGAGGTGACTTTTTTAATGAAAAAAATATTTCTGAAATAGAAAATACTTTGATAAATGTCCCGCATGAAGAAAGCAGGATCAGAGAAATGCTTGGTCGATATCCAATAGAAAAATACTTACCAGCTATTACCATGGATGATTTACTAAATGGTATGTTCTGAGAGATATTTTTATCAAATATTACAATTTTACACAAAGAGATGAATTTCCCTAAAGCTTAAAAGAGAATCTTCGGTTTTGAATATTGAGCTTTGTTATTAACCAGCACAAGCATGGCTAACTCACAAAACCGTTGCTACCAGGCTTGCGCCAACACTGGGGCAAGACAAACTTATGCTGTATAACAAAAAGCTGGTTAATCCAGGTCTTCTGTTATTAATTCTTTAGTGTAGCTTTTATTTAAGACTCAGGTCTATGTTTAATCCTTTTACCTTCTTCTCAAAATCAATAAAATTTAAAGGCCCTATAATGTGTGATTGAATAATGCTGTCGCAGTTTATTTTATCACAATTTAAATTTGTAATATCAAAATTTTTGTTGATAATCCAATAATTTTCTTTCTTATCTTTTATTTGAACAGTCTTTGCAATTACCCAATTCCTATTTGATTTGGCTGTTTCTACATACATGTGATATTGATTCCCAACAGAAGGAATAACATACATTCCTCCGCGACAACATCCTTTTTGAGTAGTACAATAAACGATTGCCCTGTCTTCAGTTTTATCTCCCTCAAGTAAAATAAGCTTGTTCCCTAAATCATGAGCCCCCCAAATGCTACAACAAGAATGAAAAAAAAATCCTGCTAATATTGCCATTGAAATTAATATTAATGTATTCTTCATAAACTATTTCCATTGAGAGGGTGTTAACGTAGATTTTTTCGATTCATTCAGTGTTCCTGTGCCATAATAATAAACCCTAAATCCATGCGAATCGTTAAGGCCCGCTCGCAATCTTTCTGCTCTAATTAATGCACTTCGTAAAAGGCTCCCGCCTGTATTCCAATCATAATCTGTTGCCCTACCTGCTGGCTTGTTAAAATCATTTACAATCTGAACACTTCTGCTTTCTCGATTGGTAAGTACCATATCAACAGCACCTAACGCATAGACAGTTGCTCGTACTTTTCCATTCTCCGTTGCCACTGTTAAATTGTGAAATGTAAGCGTTCCTATCGCGGTAGTCTGATTAACTGCGGGGAAATCCGAAATCGAAACATCGCCGAAATTAAGTTTTGAAGCATCTATATAGAGCATATTATCAGGTGTAGGATTATTTATTGCACCAGGATGAGCTTTTGCCCAATCAATCCCGTCCGTAATAGAAACAAAACCATAGTAATCGGGTCTTGTCGGAAGATTAATATAATGGTTTGCTAATTTATTAAACGCAGCATCGCCTTTCAATCCATCTCCACCTAAATCTTTTTTGACTGCATCTTCATGTTTCATTCCTTGCTTAAAATTTTTCTCCTTCATCACTATTGCTTCACCTTGCAATCCCTGATCGTCTGTTCCCAAGAAATTACCATTTCTTCCATAGATTGGACTATACACGCCCATTCCATCCGGGTCAATAAATCTAATTGGATTGTCTACAGCATAATTATAAAGAGACCATTTTCGATATTGTTCCGCTAATGGGTCAACAGTCCACCACCTTCCCAACTGTGGATCTTGCATTCTCGCCCCAAAATCATAAGATTCTAATCCACTTCCATCGCTAAACTCGTTATTGTTCAGTTCCTTTCCGTTGTATTTAAATTTATTTTCTACACCACCGAATGCTTTCGTGGATATCCCCGCCATCGTCAAACCGAACGGATAATAATGTGTCTCTTCTAGCAAAGCGCCGTGAATATGAGTTACCTGCAAATTATCAAAGAACACGTCTATGTTTGGCGTTTCATTACCAACATATACATAAATATAAATGACAATCCGTCTTTAGGTGCAAGGAGCATACCATGCGTAAGAAGTTGCCACGTTCAGGAAGTTATGAAACAAGTTTTTTCCATGTTTTCTTCGGTTAAATTTATAACAAAATTCGTTTAGATAATTTTGCATGTAGGTGTCGTTTACGCTGTGATGAAGGCCTAATATTTTCTTTTTCACATTGCTATTGCAATATGTACCCACGGGAATATTTTAGAAACTTCTTTTTTATCTTTTACAATTACTGCCTTGTGTTTTTTGGCAATATTGTCTAATACTCTATAAATCGTTTTTCCGTCAGTCTGCACGGTAGAACTTTTTGATACCATTTTTTCAGCTTCATAAGCAATATCAATTTTAGAGATAGATTCTACTACATTGATTTTTAAATAATGTGGAATGGATCCCGGTCGTCCTTCCTTACTTTCAGCAATAGGTAAAGGGGTTGTAGAAACAGCAACTATCGCTGTTACATTTCTGTCCAGTTCCTTTACTGGTAAAGATATCAGCCCATCACTACTCTCTTTTTTCCGATGAGCAGGGAAATAACCCTCATCCATTTCAATAAACGTATCCAGCTTATACTTCTCATCTCTGGCCCCCATCATTACTCTTATTTTGTGCATC
>JBDTJI010000069.1:0-3254 GCA_039935935.1 Ginsengibacter sp.
TGTAGTGTAAATCTTAAAAATATTATTTATGAACAGAAGAGAAGCAGTACAATATATTTCGCTCCTTGTAGGCGGAACAATTGTAGGTAGTAATGCGTTTTTATCCGGTTGTAAAAGCAATACCGGGGTTTCGATGACCTTTACAGATGATGACGTATCACTGCTCAATGAAATTGCAGATACCATTTTGCCTGCTACCGGTACGCCAGGCGCAAAAGCCGCAAAAGTAGGAGAGTTTATGGCGGTAATGGTCAATGATTGTTACGAAGCATCTGATCAAAAAATATTCCATGAAGGATTGAGCAAGCTGCATGAGGCTTCTAAAGACAAAAATGGAAAATCGTTTATGGAAAGCACGCCCAAACAGCGTCATGACTTGTTGGTAGAGTTGGATAGTAAAGTAAAAGACTATAGTAAGAAAATCAATATTTATCAACAAGGTCTAACAAGTGAACAAAGAACTGCAATGGCAATACAACAAGATTTTGATGGCAGAGATCCTTTGGCAGATAAAAAGCGTGAGAATCCCGAGTATTATTTCCAGATGATGAAAGAACTTACTTTATTAGGATATTTTACTTCAGAGATTGGATGTACCCAAGCAAGGCGCTATGTAGAAAGACCGGGTAGATTTGATGCAGATATACCGTATAAGAAAGGTGATAAAGGTTTTGCATAAATAATAAGACAAGTCGCTCTTATTAATATGTGAGAGCGACTTGTCTTTAAGATGATGACGTATGATTTTAATGGAGATCTCGCCCGAATAATTTATGGGACATTTTACAAATAGTGATATTGTTGTTTTATTTGAATACTATTTCAAAACTTTTATACGCATATTTTTAAAATGTATCTTAATCCCTCCACCTGAATGGATTTGTAGTGCAATAGAACCTTCGCCCTTTCCAATCAATTCATCTTTAAGATGAACCATTTCTTTTCCATTTAGCCAGGTGGTCACTTCATCACCATTCACTTCTATTTTCATTTTATTCCATTCTCCGTATTTAAGCACTTTTTCATCTTCGGGTTTTGGCTTTATAAGCCATTGTCTTCCATAAGACTCATAGATGCCACCTGTAAAAAGATTTGGAGGAGCTATCTCCACCTGCCATCCGCTGACTTTTGTGCCTTCTACTGTGGAACGTATAAAAATTCCACTGTTTCCATTAGCCTCCTGCTTAAACTCAAGGGTTAAGATAAAATTTTTATAAGGCTTGTCCGTAGTGAGATATCCATATTGTTTATCAGGACCACTTTCAGCAATAAGTTCACCTTTATCAACATACCATTTCTCGGTGCCATGTATATTCCATCCTGTAAGATCCTTACCATTAAATAATGGCACGAAACGTTGAGAATAGGCTAACGTGCCTATGAGCATAAGGCAACTAACTAAAAGCAAACATTTTTTCATAAAAGAGGTTTTAAATTGATTTTCAAAAATAGTCTTTTATCGGTTAATAAGTATAAAGCTAAAAACTTGTTCTGTATTTTTATTTTTAAAAAGTAACAGCTAAGTAAACGATTGATAATTTACGTGATACTCCATAGTAATCTGAAAAATTAATGAAACCTTATCGATTATTGGTTTCTATGCAGCTTATAAAATAGACTAGCTATTCCTTAGCCGAAGTGCCTATTAATAGGATCCGGAGACTAATTTATTCACATCCATCTTAGACATTTCTCTTATAGCTTCTGTAATATGGTTCGTATCTATTCCAGCTTGCTCCTGTTGTTGTTTTTGAGAAGCATGTTCGATAATCCTGTCAGGAATTCCCATAATTTTCACGTCTGCTTTATAATGGTGTTCATTCATAAATTCTAAAATTGCGGATCCAAATCCACCAATGATAGTACCATCTTCTATGGTAATTATTTTTGAATATTTTTGAAGCACTTCATGAAGTAATTCTTTATCGAGGGGTTTCGCAAATCGCATATCATAATGTGCAGGATTTAATCCTTCCGTCCTGACATCCCTGATGGCGGAAGCGGCAAAGTTACCAGGATGACCAAATGACAAAACAGCAATAAGCTCTCCGTCTTTTAATTTTCTGCCTGTTCCGATTTTTATCTCTTCCATTTTTGTTTTCCAGTCGGATTTTACTGCTTCACCACGGGGGTACCGAATCACAAAAGGATTTTTGGTAGATTCCAACTGCGCTGTATACATCAGGTTTCTTAGTTCACTTTCATTCATAGGAGCGCTTACGATCATGTTGGGAATACAACGCATATAAGCAATGTCATATGCGCCCTGGTGTGTGGAGCCATCTTCCCCAACCAGTCCTGCTCTGTCCAGGCAAAAGATAACCGGTAAATTTTGTATAGCTACATCATGAATTACCTGGTCGTATGCCCGCTGCATAAATGAAGAATAAACATTGCAATATACTCTCATCCCCTGTGTAGCCAGCCCTGCACTTACGGTAACAGAGTGTTGCTCACAAATGCCTACATCAAATGCGCGATTGGGCATTTGCTCCATCATAAACTTTAATGAACACCCGCTGGGCATTGCGGGCGTCACGCCCATTATTTTATCATTCTTTTCCGCGAGTTCGATAAGGGTATATCCAAACACATCCTGGTATTTCGGGGGCTGAGGGAGGTCAAATGTTTTCTTATAAATAACACCTGAGATTTTATCAAATAACCCTGGTGCATGCCATCTTGTTTGATCTTTTTCGGCCAGGTCGTATCCTTTCCCTTTCACGGTTTTAATATGCAATAATTTAGGGCCTGCAATATTTTTCATGTCGTTAAGTACATCTACCAGGTTGGTAATATTATGTCCATCAACGGGTCCAAAATAACGTATGTTCAGTGATTCAAAAAGGTTGCTGCTACGGCTGACCATTCCCTTCAGTGAGGTTTCAATTTTAGATACCATCTTTCTTGAAAACTTTTTCCCGGGTAGTTTGCCAAGGGCTTTCCAAAAATCATCACGTAATTTGTTGTACGCCTGCGAAGCTGTAATGTCAGTAAGATATTCTTTGAGAGCGCCCACATTGGGATCGATGCTCATGCAATTATCATTAAGAATAATGAGCAGGTTACTTTTTTCAATGCCCGCATGATTCATAGCTTCAAATGCCTCTCCTGCTGTCATAGCCCCATCTCCTATAATTGCTACATGCTGCCTGTCTTTTTCGCCTTTATAGTGCGAAGCCATCGCCATTCCCAATGCAGCAGAAATGGAAGTAGAAGAATGCCCTACTCCAAATGCATCGTACTCACTTTCT
>JBDTJI010000070.1:0-9823 GCA_039935935.1 Ginsengibacter sp.
AAATCGCCAATACGAAGACAGATAAAAACGACAGGCCTTTGACAGACATAAAAATGAAGATTACCCTTTTAAAAAAGAGTGAATACAAGAAGTATCAATAAAAATATTAATTTGCGATCCAATATTTTAAAATTTAATCAACTACGTTATGAATTTCCCCCCGGAACTTAAATACACTAAAGACCACGAATGGATTTCAATTGATGGAGATGTCGCAACCATTGGTATTACCGATTTTGCCCAGCATGAACTGGGCGATATTGTGTTTGTAGATATTGATTCTAAAGGCAAAAAGCTGGATGCGGAAACGGTGTTTGGGACTGTAGAAGCCGTAAAAACAGTAAGTGATCTTTTTCTGCCTGTTTCCGGGACGATTACAGAAATAAATCCTCGTCTGGAGAGTGAGCCTGAAAAAGTAAATACAGACCCTTATGGTGAGGGCTGGATGGTAAAACTAAAAGTGGACAACCCGGAAGATGTAAGTAAGCTAATGGATGTCGAATCTTATCAAAAGCTCGTTTCATAGTAGCGCTCAAAAATGAAACGACAGAAAATTCCTTTCAAAAAGTTTTTGCCAGGCATTGCCTGGTTTTTTATTGTCGGTGTTTTGACCCTGATGCCAGGGAGTGATATCCCAAAAGTAGGGTGGTTGGATCAAATCCCAAATTTTGATAAAGTAGTGCACGCAGGCTTATTTGGAGGAATAATCTTTCTTTTCTGCATGCCCTATTTTAAGGCTCCCATTTCCTATCGTCAAAAGTTAAATTATTTTATCTGGATATCCTCAGCAGCTATCGTGTGGGGCATTAGTATTGAGTTGATACAAAAATTTTTAGTTCCAGGCCGATCATTTGACTTGTCGGATTGGCTGGCTGATTCCATCGGGGTTTTAATTGCACTCTGGCTGTGTATAAAAATTGTCAAATAACATCACCGGCCAATACTATAGTCTTTAAGGAGTTCCACATGCTATCATTGTTTGCTGTAGCAGCCATGGCTCCAAAATTGCTATTCATTTTTAAACATCATCTTTTCCATTTTTGCATCATGTCCATAAATATCATCCCGGAAATTTAAAGTACCATCTTTTGTTACCCATGCCGTAAAATAGACGATGTAAACCGGGATTTTATGCTTTAGTTTAACCCAGGTATTTTTGCCGCCATGCATCATTATGTTATTGATTTTTGATTCAGTCCAATCAGGATTATCTCTCAGGAGATAATCTGCAAGCCTTTCCGGTTCGCTGAGCCTGACACAACCGTGGCTGAATGCCCGATCGCTAAGATTGAATAAGCTTTTGGCAGGTGTATCGTGAAAGTAAATATTATAATTGTTGGGGAAAATAAATTTTACCCTTCCTAAAGCATTCAATGGTCCTGGCTTTTGCCTGATGACAGGTAGCCCATTGCTGACTCCTGTCCGCTCCATATTGTTTCTTCTGAGATAATTTCTATCTCTTCTCATTGCCGGCAATATTTCATTTCTTACAATACTTTGTGGAATATTCCAGTACGGATTGAAAACAACATACTCCACTGAATCAGTAAAAATAACGGTATTGTGGGCGGCTGTGCCGACTACAATTTTCATACTAAATTTCTGTTGATCTCCATTAAAAACATGTAATCTGAATTCAGGAATATTAGCGACCAGCCTAACGCCGCTGCTCTCATTAGGCATCCATTTAAGGCGTTCCATATTTATGAGCATTTGCTCTATCCGGTCTTTTACGGAAACATTCAATTCTTTGACCGTTCTATTTCCAAATACGCCATCAGCATTTAATCCTAATCGTTCCTGTGCATGCTGTAGCCCTAATTCTAATTGGTCAGTAAATTTAAATGAAGTGTCTTCTCCAGCGTAATCACCGGTAATGGTTAAACGTTTTTTGAGTGCAGGAATCGCCTCAGCGGAATCGCCGGATCGGTAGACTTTATTTATTAAATTGATTGAATCCCATCCGCCTTTTTTGTCAATTTGATAATACATTATTAGCTTGTCTCGCAGCAAAGGATAAAAAAGATTTACCGGTTCCCAGTCCTCCAGCTTTGCCCCGTTTTTTGCTATCAGCGAATCAAGCAAAGACACGGCATCAATTTTTTTCTTTGGAATATGCCATTGCAATTGTAAAGGATCGATAGTCCCTTCATATACCTCTTTAGAGAATTTAAAAAAAAGTTGCGTAAGATGAATTTCTGTTTGTGTCACCTCCTGCGGAGTTAAATTAAAGCTATCGTCATTGAGTAATTTGTTCATCGTTGTATCCAATTGTTTATCGTACTGCGATGTGTCTATATCAGCCTTTACGTAAGTATTATGAAGATTGTAAAAAGCCAGCGTCTGCTCTGTAAGGCCATCAGTACTGAACCAGGCGAAATGATAATTCCTGTTTTTGTAAAAATTACGCATTTTATCTGCCATCGAAGATTCTAATTGATTTTTTGAAATATAATTTTCAAGCATCATGCTGTCCAGGTCTAACGATGAATAGGCATTGGCCGTAGTGATGGTCGTATCTGTTGTTACAGGTAAAATTTTCTTTGCGGATGAAGAATTATTGCAACCGGCAATTGTCATAATTGCCAACACCGCCATCAGAAGATTTTTGATAAAACGTAATTTTTTTTTGTTCATATAAAATTAAACTTTTGAAAAAAATGTGGTTTCTCCTCTGCCGTTTCCCTATCCGGATTTTTGTGCACTTGAGGGATATGGCTGAGTTCTAACACCTGATTACAAGATAAGTAATCTTCTTTACCGGACTCCACATACTGCTATCGCTTCTCACCAGTTTTAATTTCGGGAAGGATACCATATCACTCCTGTTTAATCAACTGTGATAGCAAGTCATAAGAATGCAATCGTGCTGTATGTTCAGTCATCATATCCTGTATCATGATCTCTTCCACATCAAAGTCTTTTGCGATGTCCTTTAATTGTTGTTGAACGCTTTCAGGATCGCCACCTATGAATTTTGGTAATTCCCTGGTGCCTGCTACATATTTTTCCAGTGTTGGCAAACCACCCAATTCTCTCAAAGCATCATTTGGTGCAGGCAGCACGCCATCAATAATGCCCATCGACAGGTTATTATACATCACATTCACCGGCGCTAATTGCCTGCGCGATTCTTCTTCAGTATCCGCACAAACTACATGAACTGACAATATCGATTCTGGGTCTGCTACACCGCTTTCACCGGTCGCTGGTTTAAATCCTGACCGGTAAAGATCCAATAGCTTTCCCGCGCCTTTATGATTTATAAACCCAGCCACAACATACCGAAGTCCTAATGCAGCGGCTGCACTCGCGCTCCATGAGCTGGATCCTAACAAATATAATTTTGGTTTTTCACCAAGCGTTTTTATCGGAGATTGCGAAAAAGGATGATCATGAGGAAAACTATCATCCAGCCATGCGACCAGTTCGGCAATCTGCTGATCTGAATCACTCTGAAACCGCTTACTGCGATCTTGTTGCAGTGCCAGGTCAGTCACAGGCCCTGTGGTTGCTCTGCCCGCTCCAAGATCAATACGCCCGGGATACAATTCATTCAGCGTACAAAACACTTCTGCCACCTTAAAGGAACTATAATGGTTCAGCAATACCGAGCCCGAGCCTACCCTGATGGATTTTGTATTTGCTGCAATGGCTGCAATCAGTACTTCCGGCGCTCTTCCTGCAACAAAACCAGCACCATGATGTTCGGCTACCCATATCCTGGTAAAACCCAGGCGCTCAATATGTTGCGCTACTTCTATGGTGTGAATTAAGGCATCATGACGTGTCTCTCCCGGTAATACGGTTGATAGATCAACGATTGATAATTTCATAACGCGAATATTACGGTATTTATCGGGATTTTAATAGTTAAAAGAGGAAAACATACAGTAGTTTCCAGGATGAAGCCCCGTCATCTTCCTATGCAA
The DNA here is from genome assembly GCA_039935935.1 of Ginsengibacter sp. GTDB lineage: Bacteria > Bacteroidota > Bacteroidia > Chitinophagales > Chitinophagaceae > Ginsengibacter. The sequence continues at coordinate 3,933 of JBDTJI010000070.1, forward strand.
AAAACGTGCATTGAGGTAAACGCTCTTAAATTTTTTTGCTATAGCAATTCTCTATAAGAAAATTTTTGGAAAACTTTTTATTTCCCGTCAGCAGCCTTAGCGAAAGCTTCAAGCTTTCTCACTTGTAAATCCATGTGATGTTTGACCGTCTTTTCATAGTCGGTTTCTTTCTCATTAACTTTACTTATTAACACCAGCATTTCTAACCCAAAAAGAAAGAAGAACCAAAGTAACCAAACAATCAATGCTACATTTGATCTTGTAATTAAACGATACATTACTTCCAATTCATCCAAAAAACCAACTTTAGAACTTATTTCTTTTTCAAGTGCAGGCCTTACATTTAACAGAGCTGAATCTTTAGATAATTTTTGAATTCTTAAATCACTTATTGATTGTTCAAGCGGTGCAATCAAACCAATTTGAGGGTTGGGAACATTTGAAGTGGTGGTTACCATTTGCGGACTTGTTCTTTCAATTATAATTGGCTTGCCGGTTATAGAATCAATTATGGTTCGCTTTTCTGTTGTTACCGCAGATTGAGTAGAAAAGACTTTTGTAGTTGGACGTTTCTCTATATCACTAATCAAATTAAGCCTTTCTTCTTCTTTTTTATTGATTGCTGAATCTAACGCAGTAATTTGATTTCGAAGCTCTTCGGTTTTAGGCGGTAATGCCTTTCTTACTCTTTCTTCAATAGAAGTAATCTTCTCTAATTCAATATCTTCTTTAAAAATAATCTGATCAATGATAATAGCTCCGATGATAGCCATTGTGCAGGCAATAATTCCTCTTGCCAGGTAAAGCCAGAATGTAGGATTAATAGATAATATGATCTGTCTTTCTATCTGTATAATAATCACCACTAAAAGAATTGCTCCCACAATAGAACCGAATTGGCCACCATGTAAATATCTGTCAGTAAACACATATCCAATAAATGCCCATAAAATACATACGATTAACATGGCAGAAGTATATCGCTTAACTGTTTTAGCGGCCACTTCACTTGAGTTTCTCACAATACCATAATTGTATCCTGTCAAAAAACACCCAAACCGAACCCACCAATTTTTCATAATAGTGTTTTAAAAGTTCCTGTTCATTATTGAATGATGCGATATAGCTGCCAAACCATTCCTGAATCCGCGTGTATAGCTTATTATAATTCCCTGCCCTACGCCTTTGTTATTATTTGCCTCTTGCTCAATTTCAATAACTTGTTTGACGTGATTTTCTGCTGTTTCCTTTTTTACCTGTAATTCTTCCACAGTATCTATCATTCCACTTCTGCTTCGGCTTGAAATGTGAAAATTAATTTCCCTGATAAAATCTTCGTAAAAAGTTTTGACCTTTCTGATAGTCCTTTCAAGGTCATTTTTTAAAGCAGCGATATTTTGTTCGAGGTGTGTATTGTCAGGATTGATTAAGGCATCATCGTAGCCTTTCGTTTCATAGTTCTTTTCAAGAAATTGAAATAACAGATTAATTCCATTTTCGGTACGGAAAGGCGTACTTTGTTCAGGAGAGTCTGTATTTACAGATTTATCCTTTTCAATAAATAAATCTTCGGGAACTTCCGGCAATTTTTCGGTTGATGAGAGACCAGCTCCATCAAACCTATTTGTATTCCCATTTTTTCGATTAAAAAAACTAAATAAGCCCATGAATAATTTATTTTAAATGTTTATAGTTGGTACTTTATATTTACTATGACCTCTCTTATTGCAAGATTCACATAGAGTCAATAACAAATTATCCGGATATTCCCAAGGCAGCTTAAATTCATTCCTGCTAACTACAAAATGATATTGCCGGTGATGAACCTTTATCCCATTTTTGCCATGACACATAACACATCGGTATGAATCTCTTTTTAGAATCTCGTCTCTTTTAATCTTCCATTGAGGAGTAAAAAGGAGAGCACCATAAGATCCATGCGCTGGTATATTATTGCTTTGAGGAACCAATACCCCCTGGTGCAATTTTTTGTTCTCCTGAACGAATCGCCTATAAATTCCAGCATCTTTAATATCGAGATACCGATATCGGCTATTAGTAGGATCATTCATATTTTTACTCTATCCTTTTAACAATTTAAGATTCTCTTATCGGAAGAACATTAAGCAAACTTCCGACTTTGCAAAAGCAAATAAGTCATGCTAAAGGTAACGTGCATTTAATATTGCTGTTGCAATCTATCAAAAAAATTGATTCTGAATCTAATGTTGCACTAAGCTTACAAAAAAATTATAGCTTTTCGGTCGCCGTGTCATGTTAACGCTTCTTGATAGGAGTAGAGACACTGCCGTGAATTGTTTTAAAAGACATGTTGGAGCGTCCTCGTTTGATCTCCTCCAACGGGGATACTGGTCTCCCGCGAGCCGAAAATACAGGACACATTTATGTCAAAAGCCGTTGGTCAGGAGACCCGCCTACCAGACCGGGCAGGCCAGACAGCGGCAATTAAAAGCCCCATCCCTAACCCTTCCCCAAGGAGAAGGGGACAGGCCAACTCACATTTGCAGGGCACGGTTGAGTCCTAGCAAACGTAATACAGAATAAGTATTGTTCCTCTGGCAAAGCACAAGAAGCCAACCCTCTTGTTCTAATCCTAATTCCTTCGATAATAATAGCGCTCATCCATAGATTTATTGACTACTTGCCCACATTTAGCTTTTTTTCCTTAACCGAATATTTAGCAATTCTACACCAAGGCTAAAGCCGAGACAGGAATAGATGATGCTCTTGCTTATTTCCTGGTGTAACGCTCCTGCAATAAGTACTACTCCTATTACCACAAGGAATGATAGCGCCAACATCTGCAGCGACGGATGCTGGTTGATAATCCTGGTAACCGGCCCGGCGAAAAGCATCATGATGATAATGGAGATAATAACTGCTATGATCATCACCGTCACATTATCCACCAACCCCACGGCCGTTAATATGGAATCGAAAGAGAACACTGCATCGATCAATATAATTTGAAAAATAACTGCACCAAATCCAATGGGCCTTATCTTCTTTTTAACTTCGGTTTCCTCGCCGCTCCTCAATTTATGGTGAATTTCCAGGGTACTTTTTACGATCAAAAACAATCCCCCAGCCAGTAGTATCAGGTCTTTAATGCTTAATCCCAAAGGCTCATCTGAAATACCAGCCAGTGCTGGTATAGTTAGTACAGGATCCTTAAAACTAATGATCCAGTTTATGGACAACAACAATCCGATCCGAAACAACATGGCCAGCAGCAATCCGATGTTTCGTGCAGCCCGCTGCCTGTTTTCGGGTAATTTACCTGATATAATAGAGATAAAGATGATATTATCTATCCCTAATACAATCTCCAGGAATGTAAGCGTAAGCAGGCTTATCCACATAGCGGGATTAGCAAAGTCGGGAAGCATCAATTCCATTGTCTTGTTATTTTAAAATGATTAGCCGTTACTATTTCCTGCTTTCCTACCTTTTGTGGTGGCACATTCGAAACAGCGAGGTTGTGAAAATTACTTTTCTTCTTTTTTACGAGCAATTTGATTACAACAGGGCCTGTCGTTATCAACATGATACAAAGTATGATCTTTTCCAGGTGTTCTTTTGCCCATGCATTTTCGCCTAGTAAAAATCCTGCTGATACAATACCAGCTACCCACACGAGGCCGCCAAGAATATTATAAAAAGAAAATGTGGCTAATTTCATCTTTACCATACCTGCCACTATGGGCGCAAACGTGCGGATAATAGGAAGGAAGCGGGCTACTATTATAGCCCCACCTCCTTTTTTAGCATAAAATTCTTGAGCCTGGTGAAGGTATTTTCTTTTGAAAATTCCCTTGTCTTTCCTCAAAAACAAGTGATTTGATTTTTTCCCAAACCAATAGCCCGCGAAATATCCGAGAACGCCGGCCATTGTTATTAATCCAATCCAATAAACAAGATTGATAAGCGGGATAGCAAAGGGTGACAGGGTATTGGCAATGATCATTCCGGCGATAAACAATAAAGAATCGCCCGGGAGAAAAAACCCAAAGACGAATCCTGTTTCAATAAATACGATGATTGCAACAATATACAAGCCGCCATGCTGAACGATCCAGCCAGGATTGATCAGATTATGTAAGAATTCAATAATAGTTTCCATTTTAATGTATTTATGGTTAACATGTTTTCGAGTGATAATAATGAAGGGTTCTTAAAATAACAGGTATTCAAAGTGAAACAGATGACCTGTAATTCCACTTTATACACTGACTACTGTCAGCATCAAACTGATCTGAAATCCAGGATCAATCGATGTACGAATAAATGAAATTAAAATAAGGTGTAGAGAAACAGACAGGTGTAATATCCTGGTTTTTGTAAAAGGGATGAGGTAGCAATAATAGCATTCGAACACTTTTGTACCGTCAACAATAAGGATTGGACATTAAAGTTTTCAGCACAACTATGATTCTTCAGGTTAACAGAACTCCGTGAAAAAAAGCGACTTACAAATGAAGACCTGGAGAGTTGATTTTCTTCTGACTCAAAAGTATTATCATGTCCATATGGTACAGAGATTAACGATTTATAACCGTCAGCAGTATTTTTTATAACAGTTGATGCAATGCAAATAACATTTAGAAACAGGAAAAAAACAGCAAGGACACTTCTTCTAAACCTGTTGTAGTTGCTGCAAGGCATCTTTTTTTATAAATTTTAGGTGGCAAATATATCAGAAAAATAAACGGACAAATGTTATTGTTTTAATAAACCCGCTCCATTTTTTTCAAAACAGTATCTATCATTAAAAAATATACATTATTTGGGATGATTATTGTTAGGTGACGGGAAATTTATTTTAATAATTGTTATCATACCTGGTCCACAATGGCTATTTTAGAAAAAACAATATTCATCCTAATTGCATTTTTACTTATAACTAAAGTTGTCAATGCTCAAAATAAAGAGGCTGGTTCCTGGAGTACATTAAATGCAAAAGCCACTTTAAACACTAAGTGGAGTGCTTATACCGAATTTCAGCTAAGAAGCCTTTCTTTTTATGACCGGTTTTATTATTATGAACTGAAAGGAGGCGTTACCTGGTCATTCCTGCCTAAATATTCCTTTACTATTGGCACCGGCCTTTATAACACATTTAATGAAGGCGAAGAATATGAACATTATTCCAGGCAAAAAGAAGTACGCCTTTGGGAGCAATTTATCATGGATCAAAAACTATCAGTGGTGGAAATAGAACACAGGTACCGTGCGGAACAACGATTTAAAGGAAGTTTTGAAAATCGTTTTCGCTATAGGTTAAATGTATCTGTACCCATTAACAAAAGAGAAATAACCACCAATGCATTGTATATGGCGGTTTTTAATGAATTATTTTTCACAGACAAACAGCCCCATTTCAGTAGAAATCGTTTTCATGCCGGTGTCGGATATGTTTTTGATGAGAATATGTCCCTGCAATCAGGATGGCTGAGGCAAGTAGATTTTAATAGAGACCGGACGCGGAGAAAGAATTATTTCCTATTATCAGTTTCTTACAAAATGTAACCTTCGATGCAGAGTGCTATTGGTCTTGTCTCTTATTGTGTTACGATATGTTGATGAAGCCACCCTGTCCGAAAGGTGGAAACACCTTGTCAGACTGGGTGTACCGCTTTCTGCTATCCTGCTTCCCGCTGCTTTTTTCTTTTAGGTTTTAAGCCGGGATGCCACTGAACCCAATGCCGTTATTTACCTGGCTTTAAAGCCATTTTTATCTTTGAAAAATTTCTGCAAGATTCATTGCCTTTAAACAAGATTAAAATTATCGCGGTATACATATCACTTTAAATAATAGATCTCAAGTAATATATTTCAATACGTTTTTAAAAGCTAAAGGCTGTAGTTCG
>JBDTJI010000071.1:0-11904 GCA_039935935.1 Ginsengibacter sp.
AACCTTGTATCCCTTCCGATGCAGATTTTGAGCTAATGAAAGACCGATACCGGAACATGCTCCCGTGATTAAAATCGTTTCCATATTTGCAATATTCAAATAATTTAAAATTAATGTTATTTTCTGTCTATTATTAAATCTAAACCCCTCAAAACATAGACTGCGGATGCATTGGAAGTTCAATCGGATCGGAATGTGAAAAGTTCAACTGCTGATTGTGTTAGAATCCTCAATCCCGTTGGTTTGCTATCTAGGGCTATGAGCTAATTTTCATACTTTCACATTTTAAAATTTCATCCATGTCAATAGAAATAAATAAAGATCATATCGCAGAACGCTTTATGCGATATGCAAGGATAGACACACAAAGTGATCCTCAAAGTGGCACTCACCCTTCAACGGAAAAACAAAAAAATTTAAGCCGTTTATTGGTTGATGAATTACTGCAAATGGGAATATCCAATGCGGAAATGGATGAATACGGCTATGTATATGCAACGGTTCCTTCTAATTCAGATAAAAAAAATATTCCCGTAATTTGTTTTTGTAGCCATATAGACACTGCGCCTGATTGCAGCGGCACCAATGTGAAACCCATACTTCATAAAAATTATGATGGAGAAGATATTGTTTTGCCAGATGATGATACACAGATTTTGTCGCCAGTTGTTTATCCTTATTTAAGAAAGCACATAGGCAGCGAAATCATTACGGCAAGTGGAAAAACTCTTTTAGGCGCAGATGATAAAAGCGGTGTGGCAGCCATCATGCAGGCCGCGGAATACTTAGTGAATAATCCTTCCATTAAGCATGGCGAGATTAAAATTTTATTTACCCCGGATGAGGAAATAGGCGAGGGTACGGCAAAATTGGATATGAAAAAATTAGGTGCTCATTTTGGATATACCCTGGATGGAGGTGAAGCAGGAAGTTTGGAAAATGAAACTTTTAGCGCTGACGCTGCAACGATTATTATTAATGGCGTAATTGCCCATCCGGGTTATGCTAAAAATAAATTAGTGAATGCCTTAAAAGTTGGAGCCGAAATTCTACATGCACTGCCAACAACAGAGTGGGCTCCTGAAGCGACAGAAAAAAAAGAAGGTTTTGTACATCCTGTCCGGTTTGAAGGAATTGCGGAAAGAGCAACGCTTGAATTTATTATCAGGGATTTTGATGATGAAAAATTAGAACAGCACGGAGAAAGACTCAAACAAATTGCCGACGAAGTAGTAAATCATTATAAGGGTGCAAGTATTGATTTTTCTACTCATGAGCAGTACCGGAACATGAAAAAAATCCTGGATGAAAATCTCCAAGTAGTAGAATATGCTGCTGAAGCTATTAACCTTGCTGGATTGGCTGTAGTGACTGAAAGCATTCGCGGAGGTACAGATGGCAGTAGATTGAGTTACATGGGACTGCCTTGTCCCAATTTATTTACAGGTATGCAGGGTATCCATTCAAAACTGGAATGGATAGGAATAAATGATATGGCTAAAGCTGCTGAAACAGTGGTGCGTTTATGTATGATATGGGAAGAAAAAAGTTGATTTTAACTATTGAAAAGCCAGAATTTTCATAAATGTTTTATGATAAAAATAGTTTACTTTTGCCGCCCAAATAAATATTCATTCACCGGTTGTTGAATAAACAACTAAAAAACACTATTAATGCAGAACTACGAATTGATGGTGATTTTTACCCCTGTCCTTTCTGAAGAGGAATATAAAGCCGCTCAGAAAAAATTTACTTCGTTACTTACTGACAACGGAGGAGAGGTAGTGCACGAAAATGCCTGGGGACTAAAATCACTGGCGTATCCAATCCAGAAAAAAACTACAGGTTTATACTGGGTGTTGGAATACAAGGCGCCAACCGACTTCAATGAGAGGCTGAAGATCCAGCTTCTGCGAGACGAATCAGTGCTTCGTCACATGTTTACTGCACTCGACAAATACGCCGTCGTGTACAACTCTACAAGAAAAAGAGGCGTATCCACTGAAAAAGCGGAGGTAAGCCATGGCTAAAGCAAACGAAATAAAATATCTTACAGCCATCAAGGCTGAAAAGCGGCCAAAGAAATATTGCCGTTTCAAAAAGATGGGCATCAAATACATTGACTATAAAGATGGCGACTTTTTGAAAAAGTTCCTGAACGAACAAGGTAAACTTCTTCCACGCCGTATCACTGGTAATTCATTGAAATATCAGCGTAAAGTAAGTGAAGCAGTAAAAAAAGCCCGTCAAATGGCTATCCTTCCTTATGTAACGGATTTGATGAAATAAACTTTTTCACCACCCTAATCCCAGGTATTCTCAACAAAGATTGTAGCCGGGAGAAAGTTCCGAATCCCGATAATTATCAGGACGGAATTGGGTAAAAATGCGAACAAAATGCAGGTAATATTAATACAAGACGTAAACAATTTGGGCGGGGCTCATGAATTAGTAACTGTAAAAGATGGTTACGGAAGAAATTATTTGATCCCACACAAGTTAGCTATTGAAGCCAATAGGTCGAATTTGAAACAACTGGAAGAACGCAAAAAACAATTGGCTAAAAAAGAAGAAAAGCTTCTTGCAGAAATCAATAGTGTGATCAGTGTTTTACAGGCGTCTCCGTTAAAAATTGGTGCCAAAACAGGTACCAGCGGTAAAATTTTTGGAAGTGTAACTTCTGTGCAGATAGCGAGAGCGATTCGTGAACAGAAAGGTTATGAAATTGATCGTAGAAAGATAGCCATCATAGATGATGTAAAAGAATTAGGAAGTTATAAGGCTAAAATTGATTTTGGCAAAGGTCATGAGACTGAAGTTGATTTTGAAGTTGTTGCCGAATAAATATTCTTTTAGCACATTAATAAAAGAAGCCTGCTCTCTGAGCAGGTTTTTTTTATTAATTGAATTGTGTAAGTCGTTATTAGTTCATTAATCATAACGCTAAAATATAAAGAGCTTTTTCTGTTTTAAAAATAAAGTCACTTCAGATTAAAATTATCAGTGTCAGGTACTTACCTTACTCGCAATGGGTGCTAATGGGCGAACATAGGTGATAATACTATAAAATATCTTCTTTACAATTTTACCGAGTCTTGGATAGGCCATCAATGAAAACAAGGCTTTTCCCTGATTGTTTGCTCCTGTAGTGATTGCCCGAAGCAATCCTCCATCGGTCCAGGTTTTCAATGCAAATGGAGTGATGTTAGCGGCATGAATCTCCCTGGAAAATCTTTACAACGGTCCATTACTTCACCTCCATTGCCGGAGGTAACCGCCGGCATAATCGCCCCTCGATAATGCATCCAATCCCTGAATGCTATAACAGTCTATGTACAGCTCTACGTGTACGGAGAGGTAGTCTTCCCTCTCAAGCGTGCCTGATTTTTTTATTTCTAATAGAGGTATTGGTTTATCGGCAGACAACGCCACATATATAGGTGTTAATCGTACCGGCCAACGTAACATTTAAAAGAATAAATACCTAAATTACTTTTATTATTCTGGTAGCTTAAGAAAGAATTTCAGAACTTTAATTTTCCATTTAAAATATCATTTGTATTTTTCGTTAAAATATTTCCATGGCACTTGAACCCTGGCGCACCGGCACAGTAATTCGCATCGATGATGAGACTTACAATACCAAACGTTTTTTCATTAAAGTAAATGAACTGGATTCCTTTAATTTTAAGGCTGGCCAGTTTGTAACTCTTGATCTCCCGATCCATGAGCAGAAAAATAAAAGATGGCGCAGCTATTCTATTGCAAGTTGGCCCGATGGAAGCAATGTATATGAATTATTGATTGTATTGCTGGAAGGTGGCTTGGGAACTACTTATTTATTTAACGAAATAAAGGTTGGCTCTGAGCTTACATTTCGTGGAGCACAGGGAGTGTTTACTTTACCGGATCCTATTGAAAAAGATATTTTTTTTATTTGTACCGGTACCGGAATTGCACCCTTTAGGAGCATGCTCAATTATATGAAGTTGCATGATGTTTCGCACCAAAAGCTGTTTTTACTCTATGGCTGTCGCTCTCAAAAGGATTTGCTTTATTTCAATGAGATGAAAAAGTTGGAAAGTGAGATGCCCGATTTTCATTTCATGCCTACATTAAGCAGGGAAACCTGGGATGGCCATACCGGTTATGTACACAACCTTTATGAAGACATTTGCAAAAAGAACAACGAGGCTTGTGAAAGCCTTGAAAATTTAAAACCCGCAGCGTTTTATCTGTGCGGATGGAAATTCATGATTGACGATGCGAGAAAAAAAATTGCCGAATTAGGATACGACAGAAAATCAATTCATTTTGAAATATACGGTTGATATCCACTAAAAAAGTGATTAGCTAATTTTCAATAATTATAATTACCGGAATAGTTTCCTATATTTTAATATAAAATGCATCATGTCAGTTGCTCCAGAGCATCTTTCAATTGTTTAAGCATTGCAGGAATTTCTTCTTTTCGGCAAGTGCCCACGCTTAAACGGTACCAATCAGAATCTTTAGGAGCGCCGAACGCATAGAAAGGCACTACAGCCAATTTGGCCACATTCAGAACGTAAGAAGTAACATCAGATTGAGTTGTAAGTAGCTCTCCGGTATTTGTTCTTTTTCCAACAAGACTCAATTGAATGGTAAGATAAATCGCCGCCTGTGGAGCGCACGCATCGATCCGGAAGCCTCCCAACTTTAATTTTTGAAATCCTTGATAAATGAGTTGTAATCTTTCTTCTAATTCATTTTTATAATCAGACAGATAATCATTAACACTCTTTTCCTCAAGCAGGAATTTTGCAGTAGCATGTTGCTCTGCCATAGGGCTCCAGGCGCCAATGTGGCTATTAATTGCCTTCATCTTTGACAACACATTTTCAGGCCCTAAGGCCCAGCCCACACGCACCCCGGTTGCGGCAAAGGCTTTACTGATACCATCAATAAAAATGGTATAATCTTTCATTGCGGGACGAAGGCTTACTGGATTATAATGTACCGTGTCACCAAAAGTGAGCGTCCAATACATTTGATCATACATCACATATAATTTCTTTTCGTCTTCACCCCTGCGTTTATTTTCTTCAAGTACCATGTCGCAGATATTTTCCAGTTCTTCCTTTTTAAATACAGTGCCGGTTGGATTTAAAGGCGAGCATAGGGCAATAAGAACAGCATCCTTAATATGGGGCTTTATGTCTGTTGCCAAAGGCATAAAGTTGTTTTCTCTCGTGGCCTCTATCAGTAGATGACGGCCCTCCGTGAAATGAACGTAATGATTGTTATTCCAGCTTGGAACCGAATAGATCACTTTATCGCCTTTGTCAACAATGGCACGATATAAAGTATAAATAAGTGGGCGGCCACCAGCAGCAATTAGAATTTCATTGATGCCAAATTCAAGGCCTTCTCTTTCCTTAATAAATTTTGAAACAGCTTCTCTCAGCGAAACTATTCCTTCAGCCGGTGGGTAGGTGGTGAATTTGTTCTGATAGGCTTCGATAATTTCCTCTTCCAGTTTTTTAGGAATTGGGAAAATCGACGAATCAAAATCTCCGATCGTAAAGTTGTAAATCTTTTCTCCTCCTTTTATCTTGGATTTTATGTCTGCACCCAGTTTAACTATTTCGCTGCCTATTAATGTTTCTGCAAGGTGGCTCAAACGCCCTAAAATGGTCTTTTTAGCCAACGAAGCTTTGGTGGTGTTTTCTTTCATGGTATCTGATAAAATTACTTATAAATATTGGTGTTTTTATTTCCTCAACCTGATTTGCAAGGTCAAAATTTATAAAATTCTCTTAAAGAATCGAAAACTCAAATTTATTGCGAAGCACTGCTTTTTAAAAAAGCTTCGATGCCGGCAATAATTTTCGTGGCTACCAGTTGCCTGAATTTCGGATCGCGGATTTTCCTTTCATCTTTTTTGTTACTAAGGAAAGCAACTTCTACCAGGCAATTGGGATAGTCTGTTGGCCCGTTTAACGAAAAATTAAAATTACCCACATTGCCAAATTCACTCAACCCGGTTTGAAGCATACTTTTCAAAATGGCCTGGCTCAAAGGCCTGAAGCCAATATATCGATAATAGGTACTCACGCCACTAATACTGTCTTTCGATGAAGAATTCAAATGAATGCTCACTAAAAGATCCGGGTTTTGCTGCCCGAGGAATTGAATTCTTTCAAACATGCTGAGCGTAGTATCTTTGACTCTTGTCATTACCACGTTTGCTTTTTTCTTTATTAATTGCCTGGTTACTTCCTTTGCGATTAAAAGAGTGTAATCTTTTTCTTTGATGTGGGTAGAAACTCCCCTGGCTCCAATATTCTCCCCACCATGGCCTGCATCAACGGCAATTTTAATATGGCCTATATCTAATTTTACAGGCTGGCGTTTTACCATCACCGTTAGTTTATTATCGTCAGTATAAAAGATTCTGTAGCCCCAGTTTTGCTGATGTGTCAATTCTATTATAACACGCATTACATCATCTTCCGGTTGCTCATACCAGGCATTTTTTATTTCTTTTGCCGTAGAAAGTTGGGTGATCCAGTTGGTATTGCTTAACGCTCCAAAAATGTCTAAAACGATTCTTGATGGATGAATTTCCATCATACTCCTGTAAGGTAGTTTCTCGTCGAGCTTTATCGTTACATAATCGTAAAGCGAATCGCCGTGAACTTCCCAGCTGTCAGTAAGATGTTGCTGATAATTTATCGGAGCAATTTTATGAACTTTTTCTTTTTGTATATAGGCTGAATGTAATTCGGAAAGTTGAATCCTATAATCATCCTTCACGCTATCCACTACTCTCAGCACAACATTGCTATCGAGAAAAGTCATCTTGGCTCCTCCTAACCTGTCTTCACCTAATCCATATTTTAAGAAAGGAAGTGAATCACTCGTGCGGACATAAAAGTAATCGGGGAGTTTTTTTTGAGAACAAGAATTTAAAAAACAAAACAGGAGTAAGACAACCGACAGCTTTTTCATAAAAGCGAAGGTAAAAAAATGAAAGTGAGAAATAAATAGCGAAATGCTTTGCAGGAAATAAACTTGTATTTTAAGCATTAAGCTATTTGTAACCGGGGAGCCACTGTTTTAATTTCAAGTTAATAGAGGGAAGTAGTAAATAGAATCAATCTATAAAACTCTTTAACCTTAACTGCAAATCTTCGGGAAAATCCTGCAAATCACTTTCGAAGATGAACCCATCACGAAGCTGGCCAATAATCACTAACAGATAATTTGATGCTGTCATTCCATCATACTTTTGAGCAATCTGCTTATCAAAATCTGTTATTTGCTTATAGAGGGAACGATAAGTTTCATGGCTGGAAGAGCGTTTATTCTCCCAATATTGTAAAATTTTTTGAGCGTCAGACAATCCTTCTTCCAATTCTTTCTGCAATCCTTTTTCAATTATTTCACGGGCTGTTTTTCTCTCTTTTTTTGAAAGATGCATTGATGATGGGTTTTGTAATCTTAACTGAAGAGGCGATTGAATGAAGATAGCCATTTTAAGAGAAATGCTTTTGATTATCAATTAAACACTCTGCCATAATTTTTTAATTTTTGGCAAAGCGCTTTCTATCACTAAGATATGTTTGATCAATTAGGTAAATAACCAAATTTTCTGCGATTAAACTCTTCAAATGCTTCTCTTAATTCTTCTTTGGTATTCATTACAAATGTCCCATGAGCTGAGATAGTTCCATTAATGGGTTCGCAACTCAATATCAATACCACGGCGTTTTCCATTGCTTCAATGATAAAATCTTCCCCGTCATTTTTAAATAAAGCAATATGGTCTTGCGGTCCAGTTCCCGATCATTTGTTTTGATACTTCCTTCGCTCAGAAGTAATGCGGTGTTGTAATTTGCAGGAGAGAAAAATCTGTTTTTGCGCCTTTATTCATCCGGACATTCAATAAATTTATAGAGGTAAAAGTAGAAGTTGCTCCGTTCACAACTTGGTATTTACCGGCAATTACTTCTACGATAACTCCATTGTCGACAAGCTGATATTTCTGTACTTTTTAAAGTAAAATGAATTAGCTATTTCAATTCTTCTTAAAAACTGTACCTGAAATTTAGCATGAAGTTCCTGGGTTCGCCGGGCCATTTACTCACGTTGTTATAGGCTCCAATCCAATAGGTTTTATTAGTTATGTTTTCAGCTTTCAATGCAAGTGTGAAATTTTTAAAAGTATATTGAATGGTGCCATTGATGATAACATATCCCGGGAGATCAATTTCCGGATCAAGTGTTCTTCTGTAGCTTACCTGTGAATGGCCTGCAGCGATGCCGAAACCCTTTAAAGTACCTTTTCTAAAGTTATATTTTATCCAACTGCTGCCTGAATTTAATGGCGCATTTTCCAGGCGGGTTCCTATTTGCGAAGCAGTTTTGCTTTTTGTAATTTTCGCATCACAATAGGCATAAGACCAACTAACACCCAGGTTTGAAGTAATGTTACCATCAGCTTCCAACTCAATGCCTTTAGATCTTACTTGTCCTTCCTGCACAAACAGATCTGGATTGCCGATTTGATTGGCGTTTACCGCTACATTCTGAACAGTTAACTGATAAAGGGCAAGAGTAGCAGAAAGTTTGCCTGCAAAAAAATTACCCTTCAATCCTGTTTCGAAAAGTTCGCTGATTTGTGGCTTGATAGGTGCATCAAAAACCTGCGTTTCGCCCGATGCTTCAAATGGATCAAACCCCTTGTTATAGGTTGCGTACGCACTTAGATTATTTTTTATAGAATACACAAGGCCAATACGTGGCAGAAAAACCCGTTGATCTATTTCATCATCTTCGTCCTCACCTTCACCTTTATAAAATTCTTCACGTAAGCCTACAAGCAATTTCCAGCGATTGAGGCTGATTTGATCTTGTATATAAATACCCTGTGTATGATAAACATTTGCATCAACTTCTGTTTCGTCAGCATCTTCATCAGACAGTTTATAAGACTTGACCGGCCTTCTAAAATAAACAGGTTTTCGTAAACTAAAAGTACCGACAACGCCGCTTCCGAGGCCGAATTGATCAGGAACTTTGTAGTTATCCTGGTCTAGGTTTACTTCGCTTTGGATGTAGTCGTAACCCGCTACCAATTGATGATTGATTCGGCCTGAATTGAACTTGTAACTAAAATAATTGGAAAGAGTATTGGTGACAGTATGATAATCCCATTGCGTAAAATACAACCCTACGGAATCATTCGTAATATAATCTTTTAAGCCATGATCGGCCACTCCCTGCCTGGTGATGTAATTAAGATAACCCAGGTTATAACTAAAGTGATTATTTATTTTATAAGAAAAAGAAATCACAGACGCTAAGTCAGTTTCATTCAAATAATCACCAGGCTGACTTAAAGATAATTTGATTGGCGTGGCAAGCAAATCAGGATCATCCATAATGCCGGGTTGTCCTCTGTCAAGTACGGTGTTGATATGGGATATTGAAAAATCGAAATTGAGTGAAATTTTATCATTAGGTATAAAAGATAAGGATGGCGCCACCTGGTATGACCTGGAAAAAATATCACTACGGAAAGATTGCCTGTTGTCATACCCTGCATTAATTCTGTACAAAAGTGTTTTCTTTTTATTAAGATGGCCGGTATTATCGCCTGATACTCTGAAATGGCTCCAGCTTCCTCCAAAGATATTGATCTCGGATTTCTCTTCTTTAAGTGGCTTTTTAGTAACCAGGTTAATGGTGCCTCCCGGATCGCCGTTGCCATAGAGCGTAGATACCGGCCCTTTTATGATCTCAACCCTTTCTATGTTTAAGAGCATAGAATTGGTATAGGTTGTATTGTATCCACGCAAACCGTTAATGTTCCTGGAATTCTCAGCCCTGAATCCCCTGATGGTGTATTCGTCGTACCCTGAATATTGATTAACGCCGGCCATTACATCTACTACATCTTTGAGATTAAGCGCCATTTTATCCCTGATCAGTTCTTTCGTAACCGTTGAAACAGATTGCGGGATATTGATCAGAGGGGTTTCTGTTTTATTTACGAAGAAAGAATAATCACTCTTGTAAGACTGCTTTGTCCTTCCCTCTATTTCTACCGTTTGCAACTGGGGAATGGTTTTTTTAAGACGAATAATTCCAAGATCAATGTGTTGATTCTTCATTAGGTGTATTCCCTGTGTATATACTTCTGATTCAGCAGATGAAATAATTAACGTATCGCGAAAGGCTGGTAAATGATTAAAAACAAATAATCCATCGTTATTTGAAAAAGTGAGCCTTTTCATTCCCTGAAGTTCAATAGTTACGGACGCGGCAGCCTTGCCATCGCTGGTAACTATCTTACCTTTAATAATGCCTTCATGCCTTTGAGCATTTGCCTGTGGCATGATAAAAAATATAGCTGCAATTGCAAAGTGTATAGAGTAGTAAATTTTCTTCAAAATAATAAATTTTATATAGAAACAATAGGGGGTCCCAGCGGCTAAGATATAAAATTATAGCACACTTTTAAATAGGAACGGATGTTTATAAAAACATTAAAGAAAACACATTGGGATGCAGAATCCAGCCCGTTAATAGGTACGTGTTTTCCTAAAATAATCTGGGAGAAAAATAGGTATTCCCGGGTGAAGAGTCACCCGGGAATACCCGTGTTATTGAAATTACCACTCCTGCAGATTAATCTTTTAATCCTATAGGTTTAAAAATGCCGTCAAATTGAGTATAGGTTGTATGGTGTTCATGTTAGCAACGGCCTGTTCTTAAAAAATTTATTTAAAGTAAATATTTCCCATCTTCGATAAGTCTTGCGGCTACCAGCCTTCTGGCTTCTTTCGCATTAAAAGGTGCTGTCTTTGTAAAACGTTTCAATCCGAGCAGCATCATTTTCTGTTCATCGCCTCCGGCAAAAGAATTAATAGCTTCTTTGCCTGCTTTCGCCAAGTCATCTACCGCATCGTTCAGATAAACATGCAACATGGCTAATTGTACCTTTCTAGCATCTTCGCCGGTCTTTTCTACGGATTTTATTACACGCAGCAGCATGCTTTCAGCTACAAAAGTTTTGATAGCCATATCTGCAATATTCATAATAATTTCCTGCTCTTTACTCAGCGTTGTCATCAGTTTTTGCACTGCTGCACCAGCTACCATCAATATGCTTTTCTTCATATTGCTGATGGTTTTTAAATCGGTAGCAAAAGGTGTATCGTCGCCATCACCAAACTCCGGAATGCTCATCAATTCCTTTTGCACAGCCATAGCCGGTCCCATCAAATCTAATTGTCCTTTCATGGCACGCTTCAACATCATATCCACAGAAAGTAACCGATTGATTTCATTAGTGCCTTCGAAAATCCTGTTAATCCGGCTATCACGATAAGCACGGCTGATACTATATTCATCGCTGAAACCGTTACCACCATGTATTTGCACACCTTCATCCACTACATAGTCGAGCACTTCGCTGCCATGCACTTTTAAGATTGCGCACTCAATAGCAAATTCTTCTGCAGCCCCTAAAAGCGCTTCGTTAAAGGGTTTCCCGGCAGACAATAACTCATGCTCTTTCTCATCAATCCATTTAGCAGTGCGGTACAGAGCGCTTTCATCTGCATAGATTCTGATGGCCATTTCTGCCAATTTATATTTGATCGCTCCAAATTTTGCAATAGGTAAATTAAATTGTTCGCGGGTTTTAGCATATTCAATAGATACATCCAACGCACCTTTGGCGCCTCCAATAGCCGCCGCATCTAATTTTAACCGGCCTATATTTAAAATATTAAAAGCTATAATGTGACCTCTCCCGATTTCTCCCAGCACATTCTCTACCGGCACTTTGCAATCCTGGAAATACAATTGTACAGTAGAAGAGCCTTTGATACCCATCTTATGTTCTTCCTG
>JBDTJI010000072.1:0-4558 GCA_039935935.1 Ginsengibacter sp.
AACCGGCCCGGAAGTAATTCAGCAAATAAAAAACATCATTGAAGAATTGCACATTGACTGTGAATACGAAAGTAGGGATTCCTATATATTTTCACTGAACAAGGAGCAGACAAAAAAACTGGACAAAATGTTTGAAGCTACCAAACAGGTAGGAATTTCGACAGAAAAGATTTCTGAAAATCCTTTTCCAATTCCTTTTGATGCAATCATTAAAATTGAAGGTCAAGCACAATTTCATCCCACAAAATATATTAAAGCGGTTAGCGAAGAATTTATAACAACAGGTGGTACTATTTTGCAGGGCGAAAAGGTAACTGAAGTTTCAGAAAAAGACGACAGATTAGAGATTCAAACATCTAAGGCAAAATACCAGGCTGCTGATTTTATCTGGGCAACCCACGTGGTACCGAATATCAACAGGATGAATTTTTTGGCCGCACCGTACAGAAGTTATGTCCTGGCATTTACTTTAAAAACGGGTAATTATCCTAAAGCACAGGGAGCTGATATGAGTGAACCTTACCATTATTACCGGACACAGGAAATTGATGGAAAGCAATTCGTGATTGCAGGTGGTGAAGATCACAAAACAGGACATGAGGAAGATCCGGAAGCACGTTTTGCGAGATTAAAAGATTATGTCGGTGAGTATTTTGATATAGATGAAATTACCAACCGGTGGTCTTCGCAGTTTTATACACCAGTAGACGGTTTACCTTTTATTGGTAAAGAACCGGGACAAGATCATATTTATTGGGCAACAGGATATGATGGTAATGGGATTACATTTGGAACCCTTTCTGCAATGATGATTTCCAATATGATATTACAAAAGGAAAACAAATATGAAAAATTATTTGACCCATCGCGTTTCAATATTGGGGCAGGTATTAAGGATACTTTAAAAGAAAATGCAGACGCTGTATTTCATTTAATTAAAGACAAGTTTACTGCAGAAAAAATTGAGAGCTTAGCAGAAATAAAAAATGATGAAGGTAAAACAGTATCGCTTGATGGTAAAACAATGTCGGTTTATCGCGATTTGCAAGGCCGGTTGCATGCAGTATCAAGCGCTTGCACGCATATGGGTGGCAATGTGGGCTGGAATGACACCGAGAAGTCATGGGACTGTCCGTGTCATGGCGCTCGTTTTGACATAGAGGGAAAAGTCCTTAATGGACCGGCTACAAAAGATTTGAACAAGATAGATTTATAGAAATTGAAATTTTGTTGTTAGATAGATATTGTAATTTTTTGCCAGTTTATTTCTTTGTTCCAAAAGTGCGATCGCATTGATGATAGAAAAAAAGAAAGGTGTGATTATTAATATTGCGGGTGTGCAGGCTCTTTTAAGCCAGCCTAAAACAACAGCTTATACTACCGCAAAATCTGCTATTCTCGGATTGACCAGGAGTATAGCTATAGATTACTGTCCTTATATAAGGTGTAGCAGTGTGTCCGGGCACGATTGACACTCCTACGTTACGCGATGCTATTGCTCTAACTCCCGACCCGGATAAAGTGATGCAGGAATGTATTGACAGACATGTTGCAGGACCTATAGGAAGTGCCTCAGAAGTTGCTGAACTGGTGGTGTCCTTGAACGATGATAAAGCGGCATTTATAACAGAGCAGGCTATACGAATAGATGGAGGATAGGGTATTGCCATCCACGGCAGTAAAAAGGGCTGACAGCTATTAACTATATCACATTATCCATTACTGCTAAGTCATTTTGTGGAAGATCAAAAAAAGTTCGGATACATTTATAAGATAACCATTATAGCCGCAGTTGGCGGATTGTTGTTAGGCTATGATACCGCTGTGGTTGCCGGCGCTATTAGGTTCATGGCCTATACATTCTGGCTCTTTATGATCGGTCCCTGGTCGCGTTTTTATTCGTATGGTAGATGGTGCCAGGGACAAAAGGAAAAACACTTGAAGAGATTGAACGAAGTTGGCATAAGACCCATGTAAGAACATCAGCAATAATAGATGAATCACCAAGATAATGGACTTGTTGGAGTCTGGCAATAGTTGTTCTCTCCCCGGTTATGGATATTAATTCATTGTGATAAACACTAAATCCATATTTTTGAAATACAGCCTTGAAGATCATAGATTTCTATTAATGATATCTTATCACAACATTAAGTTTTAAAAAATTCACTGACTTGTTGTATTTATGGAAAGGATAAATATAAAAACATGAAAATAATACGATTTAAAATAGCCTGGCAAAGTAGGAAGCTACTTAGAACCTATTTTTTCCTTGCAGGATTCATCATCCCGGTAATCATTTTTTGCGGTTGCTCAGCATCCAGGCATTCCGGCAACTCTGCTGTGAACTGGAAAAATGTCAACGTATTAGTTTTTACAAAAAATGGAAAAGGGTATGTGCATAATAGTATTCCATCGGCAGTAGCATGCATTCAGCGTTTGGGAAAACAAAATGGTTTTGGGGTACAGGTTTCCGACGATCCTGCGGTTTTTAATGAAGCCAATCTTAAAAAGTACAATGCCTTAATTTTTGCCAGCACCAACAATGACGTTTTCGACTCTGACGCTCAAAAAGTAGCTTTCATGCGTTATACGCAGGCAGGAGGCGGTTTTGTAGGCATTCATTCGGCTACAGGTACTGAAAGGAAATGGCCGTGGTTTATCAGGTTGGTGGGTGGAACGTTTGTGCGCCATGCAAATCACCAGGCCTTCCAGCAGATTATTATTGACTCAACCAATGTTTCTACATCATTTTTACCACGGCGATGGAATGTAAATGATGAATGTTATTACACAACAGACATTAATCCAGATCTGCATGTAGTGATGGTGCACGATCTTAGCACCGTTAAGGATGACAAGAAGCCAGCTATTTATGGAACAGTTTTTCCATCTGCATGGTGCCACACATTTGATGGTGGACGACAATGGTACACTGCGCTTGGGCATGATTCAACCTTTTATTCTGACCCGGTATTTGAAAAATTTATTTTGGGCGGCATTCAGTGGGTAATCGGAACGAACAAGCCTTTGGATTATTCCAAAGCACATGCTATCAGGCCCGATGATCCGTTACCCTATTAATCTATAGATGTTGGGTAAATTTGTGTAATTCGTGGCAAAGATATTTGAGCTTGCTCAAATTAAAATCCTCCCGCTATTCGTGATTTTCATTCGGGAGTTAAGGTAGAATAAAAAAATAAAACTACAAATAATTACGATCTTGCCACACGATTTTACAACCTATTACTTAACTTTTGAAACATTCATCAAATGAAAGCGATTCGGACTATTACAACTTTTACTTTATTAATTACTTTACTTATGACAACAGGATGCCAGACCGGTGATGTTCAGAAAGATGAAAATGAGCGTGCCTCAATCACCTTGATCACACTTGACCCAGGTCACTTTCACGCAGCGTTGGTACAAAAAAGCATGTACCCTGGTATAGATTCCGTGGTATATGTGTATTCACCCGGTGGACTGGGATTAGATGAACAACTTAATTATATAAAGCAATACAATAGCCGTGCTGAAGACCCAACTCATTGGGTGGAGAAAGTTTACACGGGCAGCGATTATTTGCAAAAAATGTTGGATGATAAAAAAGGGAATGTGGTTGTAATTGCAGGCAGTAACAAGTTGAAAACTGAGTATATTAAAAGTTCGGTGGACAATGGTATGAATGTATTGGCCGATAAGCCAATGGCAATAAATACTAAAGGTTTTGATACGCTTAGAAAGGCCTTTACCGATGCAAAAGAAAAAGGAGTACTCCTATACGATATAATGACAGAAAGATCTGTAGCTGCTTCTGTGCTTCAGAAAAAGCTGGCAATGATGTCGTCAGTTTTTGGAGAATTAGAAAAAGGCACCACCGATTCGCCTGCAATAGTAATGGAAAGTGTGCACCGCTACTATAAGCAAGTATCTGGTAAACCACTAATTCGCCCGGATTGGTTTTTTGATCCGCTGCAGCAAGGAGATGCTATTGCAGATGTAGGCACTCATCTTGCCGACCTGGTACAATGGGTTTGTTTTCCGGACGTGACTCTCGATTATAAAACTGATATTAATATTCAGTCAGGAAAGATTTGGCCTACGCCTCTTAACCTTGCCCAGTATTCTAAGATTACCAATGAGGATCACTTTCCTGATTTTTTGCAAAAGTATATCAAAGATTCTTTGCTATTAACTCATGGTAACGGAACTATAAACTATACCATCAAAGGAGTTCATTCAAGAATCACTGCGAAGTGGACGTATGATGCTCCTCAGGGTGCAGGTGATACGTATTATGCATTGTTATCAGGAACTAAAGCCAACCTGGAAATAAGGCAGGGCGAAGAAGAATCATGGAAAGCAGCCTTATATGTTTGGCCTAAGGATCAAAAAAACATTAAAAGTTTTGAGAGTAATTTAGAAGATGCGATAAAAGAGATCAATAAAGAATTTCCCGGAGTGGCAGTGGAGAATTATAAAAATGGATGGAAGGTGATCATTCCGGAAAAATTCATGCAAGGCCACGAAGCACATTTCGCTGATGTCATGAAGA
>JBDTJI010000073.1:0-10465 GCA_039935935.1 Ginsengibacter sp.
ACGATACACGTGGTTGATAAGAATAATATTTCTACCAAACATTTACCCGATCCCTGGATAAGGAAAGACGAGTGGTATAATTATAAGAATCTTAGTAAGGACATACACGTACTGCTAAATCTTGATGAAAAATCCTACGAAGGTGGCACTGATGGAGACAGCCATCCTGTAGCATGGTATCATGATTATGATGGTGGGAGAGCCTGGTACACTGGGTTAGGACATACTGAAGAATCCTACAGTGAACCTAATTATTTGAAACATATTTTAGGTGGAATTAAATATGCAATTGGGGATAACAAAAAATTAAACTATGCAAAAGTAGCCACACCAGTGTTACCTGAAGAAAACCGCTTTACAAAAGTACAATTGGTGCAAGGTACTTTTTTTGAGCCAACAGAAATGACGATACTTCCTAATCTCGATGTGTTAGTAGCGCAGCGGAGAGGAGAGGTCATGTTGTATAAGAATGATACCAAAAAGGTAAAGCAGGTTGGATTTTTGAACGTGTATTGGAAGACAATTAGTACACCAAATGTAAATGCAGAAGAAGGATTGCTTGGCCTTCAAAAAGATCCTGACTTTGAGAAGAATCATTATATCTACATGTATTACAGTCCCGCAGATACTTCTGTTAATCGCTTATCCCGTTTTACTTTTGAAAATGACACAATAAATCCAGCATCAGAAAAAATAATTTTACAATTATATTCTCAAAGAGAAATCTGTTGCCATACAGGAGGCTCAATCGCATTTGGAGGAAATGGGTTATTATATGTATCTACCGGCGATAACACTACCCCTTTTAATGAAAAAGGTGAGACCTATCAAACGAATGGCTTCGCACCTTTAGATGATCGTCCGGGGCACTTACAATATGACGACCGCCGAAGTGCAGGCAATACCAATGATTTACGGGGTAAAGTTCTTCGTATCAAAGTAAATGAAGATGGAACTTATACAATACCTGATAATAATCTATTCCCTAAGGGAACTGAGAAGACAAGGCCCGAGATTTATGTAATGGGCGACCGTAATCCTTATCGTATATCTGTAGATCAAAAGAATAATTTTTTATATTGGGGAGAGGTAGGCCCGGACGCGAGAAATGATAGCATGGAAACGCGCGGTCCAAGGGGTTATGATGAAGTGAACCAGGCGAGAAAAGCAGGATTTTTCGGCTGGCCCTTATTTATCGCAAATAATCTTCCTTATCGCGCTTATGATTATACTACAGGTGTATCAGGGCCTCCATTTGATCCTGCAAAACCAATAAACAATTCACGTAATAACACAGGACTCGAAGAGTTACCTCCTGCACAGCCTGCTTTTATCTGGTATCCTTATGGAGCATCTAAAGAGTTCCCTCATGTGGGTTCTGGCGGAAGAACTGCAATGGCCGGCCCTGTATATCATACAAGCCTGTATCCGAAAGAAACACGTCTTCCTGACTACTATGACGGCAAATTATTTATTTATGAATGGATACGCGGCTGGATAAAAGTGGTAACAATGCAGCCAAACGGGGATTTTGATAATATGGAGCCATTTATGTTGAATACCAAATTTGCAAATCCTTCCGATATGGAGGTAGGGCCAGATGGTAAATTATATATTCTGGAATATGGAACCGGCTGGTTTGCCAAAAATCCGAATGCAGGGCTGGTCCGCATAGATTATAATGGGGGCAACAGGCCACCTGAGATAACAGCAATCACGGTTAATAAGACTTCCGGAGATTTGCCCTTTAATATAACAGCAAGTGTAAATGCAAAAGATCCTGAAAATGATAAGCTGTCCTATGAATGGCATATTGGAAATGGCATTACCCAGAAAACAACTGAGCCTACACTCCAATATACAATCACTAAAGCCGGTGATTATGCTATTTCTGTGGAAGTGAAAGATGATAAGAATGCTTCTTCTAAAAGTAATGCCGTGAATGTATATGCTGGAAATGAAGCTCCAACCGTACAGATTAAAATTGACGGTAACAAAACATTTTATTTTCCGGGCAAAGAAGTGAAATATGAAGTAGAGATTTCGGATAAAGACGACACGTCCAAATTGAAGGATTTAAACAATTTAATTGTTTCTGCAGATTATGTGCAGCAAGCGGACAATGCGGGATCTTTGGGACATAAAAGACTGAGTGAGACGCTCGATGGAAAAAACAAGATGCTTACGCTGGACTGTATGAGTTGTCATAAGCTAGATGAAAAATCCGTCGGCCCTGCATTCAAATCGGTGGCACAACGTTATCAAAAAGATGCAAAGGCTCCATCCTATCTTGCGCAAAAAATAATAGAGGGAGGAAGCGGTGCCTGGGGACCAGTTCCTATGGCTGCGCACCCCGAGCTAAAAGAAAACGATGCGAAGCAGATAGTCGCATGGATACTTTCTTTAGGTCAAAAGCAAAAGTCACTGCCTGCGAAAGGTGCATTGAATGCAACACTAAATAAACCTGTAAAGGATAACGGAGTGTTGTATATATCCGCAGCCTATACTGATAAGGGCGGCAATAATATTAAGCCACTTATGGGAAGCAATTCCGTTGCACTAAGTAACAGTAAAGTTACTTTTGAAAATGTAAGCGGTATGCAAGGGTTCAAAAAGGCATCAGAAGATGATGTTACTTATATGGTGTTACCCGATACGCCGGGATGGTTTAGAATTGATAGTATTGATATGTCTGGTATCACTTCGGCAGTCATGACACTTAACTGGCAGAAAGAGCCGGTTTCTCCATGCACTTTTGAAGTACACGTTGATGCTCCTGATGGAAACAAAATTGGAGAATTTTCTTTCGCAGGTAAAATTGAAAGTTCCGGTCCAAAAACTGTAGTTTATCCGCAATCAACAATTATTAAATCTGATTTGAAACAGGTAAACGATGGTAAACTTCATAATGTTTTCATTGTAAAAACCGTAGATACAAAGTCGGCTAATGACATTGGCGTGTCATCTATACAATTTTATTTAAAATAAGTTTTGATAATGATGTTAACTTAAAAATAAAAATTATTAAGAAGGAATTTTTTTATTATGGGATAAAAATAGAATAAGTATTCAAACGTCAGGGGTACTGAAATATCTCTATGAAAAGATCAATCCCTGATCTATTATTACTTTTAAATTGCACTTTTAAATTGCACTTTTTATAGTTCGAAAATTAATGCACAGGTAAACATTCCTTATATCCTTTCTTTCAAGAGTAGTGCTGCAAATTGTACTACTGCGGGTATAGCGCACGATGGCGAAGGAGGAACAGCCATAATAAACGGGATTGATATTCAGATATACGCCGCACTTGCTGTTTTTAGCTTCCTGGTTCTACTATTATATGGCATGAAAATGATCATTTATTCTCTACTTATGATAATTATAATGTTATTACTTCGGGTCCAGACGTTGCAGCAATCAATGATGGGTTAAAAGCAAAGGAATTACAACAAGAAAGACAATTATAAAAGAATAATATTCTGAATTGAAGGAATACCTGATCACTCTAAATCAACATTTAGTCATATCAAAAACTGATAGTAAAAGCCTTATCCACCTTATGCTTTTCTTATTTTTATTTTTAGCTGTAATTTGCATTTTGATAAATCAAAATGCCGTGACCAATTTTATTCCCATATTTCCTTTGTCAATCGTTGTTTATCCTCATGAACATTTAAACTTGCATATTTTTGAACCAAAATATAAACAGTTAATTCATGAATGTTCTGAACAAAAAAAACCTTTTGGGATACCGGTTGTCGTTAATAATAAAATGACAGAATGGGGCAGTCTTCTTGAAGTTACCGGGATATCCAAAATATATAGTACAGGTGAGATTGACATAAAAACAAAGGGAAAAAAGGTTTTCAAAATTTTAGAAGTTATTAATGAAGTACCTGGAAAACTGTATAGTGGCGCTATTGTAAACTATCCTCTCAATCATGAGCATGGAAAAAGGATTTTAATGAAAAAAATAATTATCGCCGTGCAACAGTTGCATAAGGTGCTGAAAGTAGATAAGCCTTTATATAAAAATGAAGATGAATTATGGAGTTATGACATCGCTCATTCTGTAGGTCTCACGCTTGAAGAAGAATATGAATTACTAACATTTATGAATGAACTTCACCGCCAGGAGTACCTGAAGAGGCACCTTGCAAAAGTGATACCGATAATGGCTGAGATGGAATCATTAAAAGAAAAAATAAAATTAAACGGTCATTTTAAGAATATATCTGGATTCAATCTATCATAAACAGGCTAAAGACTGAAGGCTCAATACAAAACGCAACAACCATTCATCTATAAAAAGATTCAACATTTGGATACTACTACCCTTTGTTTTGACTTTGGAAATACTAGACTTAAATGTGGAGTATTTGTTCTGGATAATTTAAAGGAAGTTTTATCATTAGAAGATGATTCTATTGAGAGAATCTTAACTCTACTGGATAAATATAACCCTGAATGCACCATACTCTCATCTGTAATTAACCACAATACCGAAATTGAAAAATTATTAATAGCCCGTTCTTTATTTATGCAACTTGATTCTGCTACCCTATTACCTTTCACTACTCCTGTCTCAAAACCCGAAACGATTGGCGCTGATAGGTTAGCCCTTGCTGCTTTTGCGGTTTATTTTTATAAAGATCAGAACAATCTTATTATTTCCCTTGGGTCATGTATCACCTACAACTTTATTAATAAGTACAATAGCTTTATAGGCGGAAGTATTTCCCCTGGTATGGAAATGCGATTCAAAGCACTCAATACTTTTACTGCTAAGCTCCCATTGGTAAAAGTCGGCCCAACTGCTGACGGATGGAATTTCCCACTTATCGGATATGACACCCATACAAATATATTGAGTGGAGTTATACTGGGAATGGCAGTTGAAATAGACGGGATCATCAATGAATACAAGGAAAAGGTTGAGAACTTTAACGTGCTTTTAACCGGTGGAAATACTGACAATTTTGTGCAGCATCTTAAAAATAAGATATTTGCCGACCCCTATTTGATTCTTAAGGGATTATATGCGATCAGCAAATACAACCATGACATCAACAATTAAAATCATCTGCTTGCTATTAGGGATATTGCCGATATTTTGTTTTGCGCAGGAAAATTCTCCCTATTCACGGTATGGAGTGGGAAACACCGTTCCCCTTTCAAATATATCTAACAGAGCCATGGGAGGAATCTCTGCGGGCTTTTCTGATCCCACTGCAGTGAACTCTCTAAATCCTGCTACATACAGTGATTTAATTTATACTACTCTTGATGTGGGGTTTGAGTATAATGGCAGAAAAATAGAAAGTAAAGAGCCTGCGGCAAATTTCCTTTCCAATAATGCTACTATATCTTATTTACAGGTGGGGTTCCCTTTATTGAGTGGCAATAAAAAAGCTAATAAAAGTAAAACCTCCTGGGGATTAGCTATTGGCCTCAAACCAATTACTAAGATCAATTATAAAATAGAGACAAAAGCCCGTTCCTCATTTGATAGTACTACTACCGTTTATGAAGGAAATGGCGGAACCAATGAATTTTTTATTGGAACAGGATTAAGACTGAAGAATTTAAGCCTTGGTTTTAATACAGGTTACCTCTTTGGAGAAAAGGATTATGATACCCATTTATCATTCAACAACGACACTGTTGATTATCACAAGGCACACTACGGTACTCAAACACGGTTTGGCGGTTTATTATTTAATGCCGGAATGCAATATGAAATTGCCTTAAAAAAGAATGGCAAAAAGAATGGAGTATTGAGAATAGGCGCTTATGGTGACCTTAAACAAAAGTATAGCGCTTCCAAGGACGATATAATAGAGACCTACGATGAATCTTCGACAGGTACGATACAGCCGATTGATAGTGTATTTTCAAAAGAAGACCAAAAAGGTAAGGTGCAGTTACCCGCTTCATTGGGTGTGGGATTTGTATTTGAAAAAGAGCATTTTTTAATTGGCGCTGATTATGTTACTGCCAAATGGGATGACTATCGTTTTTATGGGGAAAAGGATTTAGTTAAGAACAACTGGACTGCAAGAATAGGACTACAATATTTCCCCGCCTCCATCGGTACCACGGGATACTTTAACTTCGTGAAATACAGAGCTGGCTTCTCTTTTGGAAATGACTATGTCGCAGTACAACACTCACTCCCGGTCTATACTATAAGTTTAGGTGGTGCTTTTCCATTAAAATTAAAACATAGTTTTTACGACCTGCAATACAGTGTAATGAATTTTACATTTGAATACGGCAGCAGAGGAAATAACAATAATAATCTTACTGAAAATATATACAAAGTATGCCTTGGTTTTTCATTGAGTGATGTATGGTTCCGCAGGCAAAAATATCAATAGTTGCAAGCCAAGTAATCTTAAAGCAGGCTTTATTATCTTCATGTAATATATTACTTCATGAAAAATGACTTTTCTTAAATTTTACATATCGTATTACATCAAAGCAGCCTGTATTGCAGGCTGCTTTTTTGTTTCTGCATGCGAAAATTCTTTAGAAGATATTAACAAGCTTACTTCAAAGAGAATAGGCGTAGAAGTGGGCAAAGGAGTGAAAATAATTTACTCAATAGGCGAAAAGACCAGTGCAGTAATTACTGCACCTTTAATGCTAAGACACCAGGAAGCAGTTCCCTTTATTGAATTTACAAAAACAATACACGCCGATTTCTTTGACGACAGCTTGCGTGTAGAAAGCAGTCTGGACGCTCACTACGCCAAATATGAAGAAAGAGAAAGCAAAGTCTTTCTAAAAGATAGTGTAGTTGTAATGAATATTAAAGGCGACACTCTTTATTGTAATGAACTATACTGGGACCGTAATAAAAAAGACCACGAGTTTTATACAGATAAACCTGTAAGGATTCGAACTCCTACACAAATTTTAGATGGTGATGGATTGGACGCTCCACAGGACTTCAGCAACTGGCATCTCATAAATGGCAGGGGAATTGTAAGAGTGAGTTCAGCAGAATTTCCTGAGTAAAGGTTTGTTAGTTATCCGGATAGCTGTCGAAAGGTTTAGTAGTTTGTTAAATGTTGGCATTTAAATTTATTGTGTTCGTTGCCAGTGCCTATGCCGATTGATTTTTATTGTGTTCATTGCCGATTGTCTATTTCCGATTGCCAATTGGCTTTAATCAACAATCACTTTTTACTAAACTCTTAAAATCTTATTCATATCTTTCAACAAAACAAAAGTATTGTTATGGAATACAGGCGTTTGGGTAAATCAGGTTTACAATTAAGTGTGATGGGTTTTGGAAGCTGGATAAGTTTTCAGAAACAAATAAATGATAAGATGGCTGACCAGTTAATGGGTATTGCATATGATAACGGCATTAATTTTTTTGATAACGCAGAAGCCTATGCCGGAGGTGAAAGTGAAAAAATGATGGGGCGGGTTTTAAAAAAGAAAAATTGGGATCGAAGTTCATTCACCGTTTCTTCCAAGGTTTTCTGGGGATTGCATGGTAAAGACAATAAGCCCAACCAAAAAGGGCTAAGCCGCAAACACGTGATGGAAGCCTGTAACGATGCACTGCAAAGATTGCAGGTAGAATATCTGGATTTATATTTTTGCCACAGACCCGATTTAAATACTCCTATAGAAGAAACGGTGTGGGCAATGAATACCCTGATACAACAAGAGAAAATATTGTATTGGGGTACCAGTGAATGGAGTGGCGTAGAAATAATGGAAGCGCACCGTGTAGCACAGGAGTACCGGCTTATCGGCCCCACGATGGAACAGCCACAATACAATTTATTTGAAAGAAATAAAGTTGAGAAGGAATTTGCTGATATTTACGACTTTGTAGGATTAGGCACCACAATATGGAGCCCGCTGGCATCCGGATTACTTACCGGTAAATATAATAATGGAATTCCCAGAGGATCAAGGTTAGCTTTAAATGAAATGAGTTGGTTAAAGGATAGCCTCGTTGTGGATGATAAAATTAAGAAAGTAAAAAAATTAAGCGAGCTCGCATCAAAAATAGGAGTGACTACTGCAGCGCTTTCGATAGCATGGTGCATAAAGAATCTAAATGTAACTTCGGTCATTTTAGGTGCAACTAAAAAACAACAATTACTTGAAAATTTAAAAGCAGTAGACGTGGTCGAAAAACTGACACCGGATTTATTGGAAAAGATAGATAAGATAATGGAGGGATGAGGCATATGTGAGTGGTGAGTTGTGAATAATTAGTTGTGAGTGATTAGTACCCGGAATCTGTCAGAAGCGAATATCCCAATAGACCAATTAACAAATAAACGAATAAACCAATTTTTTTAATCATAAAAAAACCATACAATCATGAGTAAATACGCAAACGCCGAATGGATTGGCGCTAAAGAAGGTAAAGGAAAAATTTCTACTGAAACCAAAGCGCTTGATAATGCGCCTTTTACATTTGCAACACGTTTTGGAGACGCCAAAGATGGCACTAATCCGGAGGAATTGATTGCTGCTGCACACGCTGGATGTTTCTCTATGAAGTTCGCCATTGTATTAAGTGAAGCAGGCTTTACGGCTGATAAGATTGAAACGAAATGTGACATCACTTTTGGCGATGGAGCTATTTCCAAATCGCACCTAACAGTAAATGCAAAAGTCCCCGGCATCCCCAAAGAAAAATTTGACGAATGTGCAAAAGATGCAAAAGAAAATTGCCCTGTTTCCAAGTCATTAAATTCAAGTATTGATATTTCAATGGATGCTACGTTAAGCTAATAATTTTGGATGATAATTGGAACCGAATCATCAGCCGTAATTACTACATTACGGCTGATTTTGTTACTACACCACTCATTACATTTTATAATTTTTTTCAGCGATTCGTTTTATGGGCCACGCAGAACTACAGACGGAAAAAAAATTGCTGATTATACATTCAACCATTTATTTTTATGGCAATGCTGCTGATAATATTTTAAGTTTCCAGATTGCGAAGGACATTGCCGATCACTGGAATGAACCAGGAGGACAGGCAATCATCAAAAGGAATAGGTACCACATTCTTTTTGATATAGAGGGAATTTATGAGCCGTCACTCACACCTGACAATATTTTTGAAAATACCAATCCCCGTAATAATTATATTCGTATTGAAGAATATGCTTATGGAAATATTTCTTTTGTAGATGGTCTTGGGTCCAACACAGGATATTTTAAACTGGAAAATTTATTAAATAATTCCACAACCGCAGCCCATGAGTATGGCCACACTCTGGGCCTGGATCATCCCAAATATTTAGACATCCGTGGCAAGGGTCAGCCTGGGATTATGTATCCACGCGGAACACTGGTAGATCCGGAATTTCAGTACGACCCAAACATACCGGCAGGATTGACCGGTGGCACCATGAATCCTTTTACCCGTAAAATTTTCCAGGAAGATATAAATGATCTCCGGTTAAATAAACTTAGCTTCAATAGGGGCAATCTGGCGGTACTTGGCGAATTTTCAAGTGTGTGGCATGAAGCGCATGTGGAAAAGGGAAATGACTCCCAATAGCAATGGGAAAGAAATAAGGAATGGTTAATAAAAAAGTTTGATCAGCGTTTCCTGTCACTTTTGAGACTTGGGATTTTTCAACTTCGATCGTTTATATTGCACTGTCTTTTCAATTCACTATTATGTCAATACTCACTGTAGAAAATCTAACTAAATTCTACGGACACATACAGGCACTTAACAATGTGAGTTTTTCTGTGCCGGAAGGAACTGTTTTTGGCATACTCGGTCCAAACGGTAGCGGTAAAACCACCACGCTGGCAACCATTACAGATATTCTAAAACCTTCATCAGGAAGTTACCGCCTATTTGATGAGCCTGCTTCAGCGGCTAATCGACGCAGAATCGGAACCTTGTTAGAAACTCCCAATTTTTATCATTACCTGTCCGGCGTAAAAAACCTGGAAATTGCAGCGGAAATAAAACAGCATGGTAAAGAAGATATAGACCATGTTTTGAAAGTGGTGGATCTTACCCAAAGAAAAAAATCAAAATTCAGCACCTATTCTTTAGGTATGAAGCAACGTCTTGCCATTGCCTCTTGTCTGTTGGGCAACCCCAACGTATTAATCTTTGATGAACCCACTAACGGCCTTGACCCAACAGGTATCGCAGAAATAAGGGAATTGATGAAGGAACTTCACCGCCAGGGAAAAACGATTATCATGGCAAGCCACCTGCTAGATGAAGTTGAAAAAGTGTGCACTCATGTTGCTATCTTAAAAAATGGCAAAATGATAACATCAGGAAAAGTAAATGAGATACTATCGGGTGAAGACATCATAGAAGTAGCTGCATCTGATAATAGTAAATTGTTTGAAATACTTTTAAAGATGAACGCTCACATCAGGGTAGTTGATGAAGTCTCTGTAATAAAAATATTTTTCCCGGCGGGTGAAGCCGACC
>JBDTJI010000074.1:0-9300 GCA_039935935.1 Ginsengibacter sp.
TATGTGTTGTTCGTAATTTGCGAAATTATAATACACATATTCTAATTTTATTGACACAAATGTTACAAACTGCAGAAGACATTCGCTTGCTGAATGAAAAAATAAATCATTCAGCATCTTTTATTGAAAAGATACACGAGGAAATTGGCAAAGTAATTATCGGGCAAACTCACATGGTAGAAAGGCTATTAATTGGTCTCCTAAGCAATGGTCATATTTTGCTGGAAGGTGTGCCGGGCCTGGCTAAAACACTTTCGATCAAATCTCTTGCAGCCACAATCAACGCTCAGTTCAGCCGTATTCAGTTCACCCCCGACCTGCTACCGGCGGATGTAGTAGGGACCATGATCTACAATCAACAAAAAAATGAATTTGTAGTACGCAAAGGACCCATATTTGCCAATTTTATCCTGGCAGATGAGATTAACAGAGCACCTGCAAAAGTGCAAAGCGCTCTGCTTGAAGCCATGCAGGAGAGGCAGGTTACTATTGGCAACAGTTCTTATAAGCTTGAGGAACCATTTCTTGTGTTAGCCACACAAAATCCTATTGAGCAGGAAGGTACTTATCCATTACCGGAAGCACAGGTTGACCGCTTTATGCTTAAAGTAATTATTGACTACCCTTCTAAAACAGAGGAACAGGCTATCATTCGGCAGAACGTACTTGAGATGGAACATCCTCGTCTTAATGCTGTCGTGTCTTCTTCTGAAGTATTAATTGCACGTCAACTGGTAAGACAAGTGTATATGGATGAAAAAGTGGAACGATATATAATTGATATTGTATTTGCATCAAGATTTCCCGATGAATATAATTTATCAAAAATGAAACCTTTGATCTCATTCGGTGGCTCACCGCGGGCAAGCATTAACCTTGCTTTAGCCGCAAAAACTTACGCGTACTTAAATAAGCGTGGATATGTAATTCCTGAAGACGTGAGAAATGTATGTAAAGATGTATTACGTCATCGTATTGGGCTTACTTATGAAGCTGAAGCCGAGAATGTGAATGTAGAGATGATTATTAATGAGATTTTAAAAGCAGTAAATGTACCTTAAGTCTTCAGCCTTTAGGGTTCAGCCCTTAGAATGATCCCTATCACTAATTAACCAATCAACCCAATAAACCAATTAACGAATAAACTATTTAATCATTGCTCACCACTGCCGACATAATAAAAAAAGTAAGGGAGCTGGAAATCATCAGTAAAAAAATAACAGCTCAGCTTTTTACCGGTGAATACCATTCAGCTTTTAAAGGGAAAGGTATGCGGTTCAGAGAGGTGCGGGAATATTATCATGGTGATGATGTGAGGTTTATAGACTGGAATGTAAGCGCGCGTTATGCTCATCCGTTTACCAAAGTTTTTGAAGAAGAAAGAGAACTCACTGTTATTCTGTTGATAGATGTAAGTGCGAGCTCTTTATTCGGCACAGTGCATCAGAATAAAAAAGACCTGATCACTGAAATAGGATCCGTACTTACTTTCAGCGCAATCAACAATAACGACAAAGTGGGTGTTATCTTTTTTAGTGATAAAGTTGAAAAATACATTCCTCCTAAAAAAGGAAAACAACATGCGCTATTTATTGTAAGAGAAATGCTAACTGCGATACCAAAAAGTAGTGGTACCAATATTCGTGAAGCATTAAAATTTTTTCAAAGGTCCAACAATCAAAAAAGCATTGCTTTTATCATGAGCGACTTTATTGATGAAAATTATGAGCACCTGCTACGGGTGCTTGCGCGACGACACGATGTAATAGGTGTGAAAGTATATGATAAAATGGATAGCCAGTTGCCAGACATTGGTATGATAAAAGTGGAAGATGCTGAAAATCAAAAAATGCAATGGCTTAATACATCCGATGCATTAGTGAGATACAACTATCATCAGAATTTTATTGATCAGAGTTCTTTAAGTAAACACATTTTTAAAAAAGCAGGCGCAGACTTATTGCACATACGAACTGACGAGGACTATGTAAAGGTGCTGAAAAAGTTTTTTACAAGAAGAAAAAAAACACATTGACGGAATTTGAAAAAATGCGCTTACTATACAAGACTTTTTATCCCTGCCCTGGTCCTTTTTTACTTTTTAGGTATACAGGTGGATTTTGCACAGATACCTGTTGTAAAATCGTCCGTAGACAAAAATCAAATTTTAATAGGGCAGCAAATTAATTATCAGATCCATGCTTCTATGCCTGATAATACTTACCGGCTTATTTGGCTAGCGATTCCGGATAGTTTTAATCGTTTTATTACCATTACAAAAAATAAAATTGATACTGCATCTGCCAATGAAAATCTCAATTTCAGCCAAAACATTATATTAACCAGTTTTGATTCAGGAAGACAGGTAATTCCTTCTTTTCCTCTTACGGTTACTATGCTTGACGGAGATTCGACTTTTAATATTTATACTGATTCAATCGCAGTAAATGTCGCTTACGCCCCGACAGATAGCATCTTGCCGTTTCACGACATAAAAACCATCATAGGAGTCAAGAAACCATTTCCCTGGTGGGCATGGGCTTTATCAGCATTAGGTTTTATTCTATTAATTATATGGATACTTTTCCTCTTTAAATTTTTTAAGAAGAAAAAAGATATCGCCATTTTTGAATCTAAACTATCTCCAATCGACGAGGCAATGCAACTTTTGTCTGCGTTAGAGAAAGAAAATCTACCTGCCAATAACAAGGCGAAAGAATTTCATAGCAGGCTTACCGAAATTTTTAAACGGTATTTATCGAGAAAGATGAATACCTATCAACTCCATCTCACAACAGATGAAATCTTAATGGAATTGAATTTATTCGATTTGTCAAAAGAGCAGATATCTGCATTTGCGAATTGTCTTCGTATGGGCAATGCCGTAAAATTTGCAAAGTATGTTCCACCCACTTATGAAAATGAAAATTGTTTTTCTCAAACAAAAGAAATAATAACAAGTATTAATAACAAGATTGTTAAAAAATCTGAGAATGATATTTGAATATTTCAACGATATTACTTTTGGGCAACCGCTGTTATTGTTTTTGTTTCTCATTATACCCTTATTGATTTTCTGGAGATTTGGCAAAGGAAAAAAGAGCGTAGCAGCCATTCGTGTTTCAACTACTAAAGGACTGGATAAATCAAAATCATGGAAAAATGCTATTCAGCAATTTCCTTTTATTTTTAGATTACTTGCATTGAGTTGTATCATCATAGCGCTTGCGAGGCCGCAAACCAAGTTTGATGAGACAGAAACAGAAGGGCAAGGTATTGATATCGTTCTTTGCATTGATGTAAGTGGAAGCATGACCGCACAGGATTTTACACCCAACAGAATGGAAGCTGCAAAAAAGGTGGCAATAGATTTTGTGAATCATCGTACTTCAGACAGGATAGGAGTTGTCATCTTTGCCGGTGAAAGCTTTACCCAGTGCCCTCTTACGACAGACTATGATGTACTAAAAGCACAAATTTCCCAAATCAGAAACGGATTGTTGGAAGATGGGACTGCGATAGGTTCCGGGTTGGCTACCAGCGTGGATCGGTTGAGAAATAGTAAGGCAAAAAGTAAAGTAGTTATTCTGCTAACTGATGGTGTAAATAATGGAGGCCTTATTGATCCCTCCACTGCAAAGGAAATTGCCAAAACATTTCATATAAAAGTTTATACCATTGGGGTAGGAACGGATGGTTATGCACCCACGCCGGTTAGCACTCCAATGGGTATCGTGATGCAAAGCCAGAAAGTATCCATTGATGAAGCGCTTCTTAAAGATATAGCAAACGAAACCGGAGGCAAATATTTCAGGGCTACTAATAATCGCAGCCTTGAAAACATCTACAATGAAATTGACAAAATGGAAAAGTCGAAAGTAGAGGTTATTACTTTCCATCGCTATTCAGAAAAGTTTTATCCATTTATATTTGCTGCAATGGGATTTCTTTTGATAGAGCTTGTGTTGCGTTACTCTTTGTTTAGAAAATTTCCTTGACTCAGAATGTATTTAAAATTAAAAATTAAGAGGCAGGATAGTGGCAAATGTGAGTTGTGAATTGGATTCATTACTCACAACAGACATTTGACACTCACCATTCTCAACTCTTCATTCACCAATTAATTCCCCATTATGAAAGCATTGGTATATAAATCCACCGGCAGTTGGTACCTGGTAAAGAATGAAGAGGGTGAGGAATTTAAGGCACGAATAAAGGGGAAATTTAAAATAGAGGGAATTACTTCCACCAATCCCATAGCGGTCGGCGACATAGTGGAAATAAACAAAGACGATGGGGATGAATCAATAGTTATTTCCAGGATATATGACCGCATTAATTACATTACAAGGCAATCTCCGCATAATAGGCATTTACAGCATATCGTAGCATCTAACCTTGACCAGGCAATATTAATTGCTACGCTCAAACATCCTAAAACTTCGACGGGATTTATTGATCGCTTTTTGGTAACCGCAGAAGCGTATCATGTACCGGCTATTGTTGTTTTTAATAAAAGTGATTTATATAAAAACAAAGAATCAGAACTTTTTGAAAAGTTAAAAAAATTATATGAAGAGATTGCCTATCCGGTATATTCTATGAGTATTAATGAGGGCACAGGTATTGAGCAGGTAAAAGGTTTGCTAAAAGAGAAAATAACGTTGATCGGTGGTCATTCCGGTGTTGGTAAATCGTCTTTTATCAATTCGATACTGCCAGATAATTTATTAAAAACGCAGCAAGTAAGCGAGTGGAGCGGGAAAGGTTTACACACCACTACTTTTGCAGAAATGTATGATTTGCCGTTTGGCGGAAAAATCATTGATACACCCGGTATGAGAGAATTCGCAATGATGGATATGGAGCCGGAATTGCTGTCTCACTACTTTCCTGAAATGAGAGACCTTCTGAACCATTGCAGATTTAATAATTGCGTACATATTGAAGAACCCGGATGTGCTGTAAAAGATGCAGTCAAAGAAAATAAAATTTCCTATGAACGATATGCTAATTATCTAAATATCCTCGATTCACTGGAAAATAAGAAATGGTAATAACAACTAATTTTACAGAATTATCAACTTCAGTTACCATCAGATTGTCGCGAAGAAATATCATCAAGTATTAATATGCATTTTTTTTCAGGAATTTGGCTACCTCGGCGACTGCCTTATTTATTTTTTCAGTACCGCTGGTGCGATTAGGGATAATTGAAACACCATTAAAAATATTATAACGGAGAGTTAATAAGATATTCTTGTATTTAAAATCCCAGTCAAGTGTTTCTACGTCGTCTACCTGGTTCAAAAATTTTATTTTTAAATGGTCGGCAAGAGTACCTGCAATTGAATAGAATTTCGAGATGCCACAATTGTCATCAATAACGGCCTCTGTGCCTCCAAAATTTGTTCTTAGGTGATAATACATGAGTTTAGTTTTATGAAATAGGGATAATGATTTTCAATTTTTAAATTTTGCCGCTTTTTTAGATGCCTTAACAGCCGCTTTGTCTCCAGATAAAACTCTTTCTGCACCTATGTTCTTACCATTTGTTGGACAGCCATACTTTTCATGTCTGAACAAAGAGCAACCCGAGAACATCCAGAAGCAAGCCGCAAAAGTTATTATTTTCTTCATCTTTAAATCGCGTTTCCAAATCATCTAAATACTCAGCCCCATTCCTCAGCCCTCAACCCCCATCTTTATACCAGCTCGCATACATCACATAGTTATTAGCGATCCGTTCTATCTCACCTGTAATCAACTCTTCCGAAATATCTTTTATCTTTTTAGCAGGCGTTCCCGCATAGATACTTCCTGATTCCACTATGGTATTTTCGAGAACAACTGCACCCGCTGCAATGATACTGTTACTACCTATTCTTGCATGGTCCATAATGATCGCTCCCATGCCCACCAATACATTATCATCTATAACGCATCCATGTATGATTGCATTGTGTCCGATGCTAACATTATTTCCAATAATAGTGCTGGACTTTAGATAAGTGCAATGAATGACTGCATTATCCTGGACATTTACTTTATTACCCATACGAATAAAATTTACATCTCCCCGTATGACCGCATTAAACCAGACGCTGCAGGCGTCACCCATAATAATATCGCCACATAGAGTTGCATTGGGGGCAATAAAACATTCCTTTCCCCATTGAGGCTTTATGCCTTTTACATCGAGTACCAGTGCCATGAGTTGTAAAATTTATAATCATCTTTTTAAAAAGATGAAAAATTAAAAAGGATCTAAATTCTCGTTTATAAGTTTAGTGTCGCAGCCACGATTCGGGATTAACATTATCACTTTCTTTCATCAAAATAAAATCTACCTGCCCCTGTCCTTCATCATTCATCCCTGCTTTGCCAATCACCTGTCCTGTCGTGACTTTGCTGCCACGTTGTACACCTGCAGATTCAAGATTGCTATACACGGTAAAATACTTCCCATGCTTTATAAATACAGCCTGCTTATCGTCAATATAACTCACCAAAGTTACTTCTCCGTCAAAAACCGCCTTTACAGGTTCACCCACTTTGGCTCCGATAGAAACCCCGGGGTTATCGTAATCAATTCCTCCCGGCAATTGGTTACCGCCAAAATGATAGATGACGTATCCATTCACCGGCCACGGAAGTGTACCCTTATTCTTTTCAAAATTTTCATTTAATTCTTTATCTGCCTCGCTGCTCACTAATACGCTCCCTTTGGGTGGTGTAATTTTGGATGGAGGAGCATTGCTATTCGCAGGGTTGCTGGCTGTATTGGTTTCAGGGTTATTTTTTTTAATTGCTGCTAACCGGGCTTTTTCTTTTTTTACCGCCTCCGCTTTGGCTAACTCTATTTCTCTTCTTATCATGGCGGCAATGGCATTTCTTATTTTTGCGTCCTGCTTCCGTTTAGCACTTATTTGGGAAGACAGCTCCTTTTGACGACCTTTTAATTTATTAACAATAGTGGCCTTTTCCTGCTGTTGTTTTTGCAGTTTGGTTAATTCATGGTCTTTTTCTTTGAGAACCAAATCTTTCTTTTGCCTATTACCAGAGAGTATGTCGATTTTTTCTTCAAGCATATTCTGAGTTTTTAAAATATTTCCTGCCTGAGTCTCCCGATAGTTTCGATAGGATTTTAAATAGGCAATTCTTTTGATAGCGTCATTAAAATTGTTAGCTGAAAAAATAAAATTGAGAAAATCGTAATTGCTCCTGTTTTTGTAGGCATATACCATGCTTTTGGCATATTCCACTTTTAATGTGTCCAGTATCCTGCGAATTTTGTTGATCTCTAATTGGGCCAAATAAATATTGTCACTAAGATTTCTTATTTCTCCACTAATGTTACTAATCACATTCCCCTGGAGATTCAATTTCTTATTTATTAAGGAAAGCTGTCCAACATTTACTTTAGTCGTTTTTTGAGTCTCAATTAAGGCCTTCTCAGTTTCTGCAATTTCTTTTTTGAGTTGCTCACGTTGCTCCTGCAAATAGTCCTTATTAAGTTTTTGGGCTGAGACAAATGTAGTAATCAGAAGAAAAATAAACGCTGCAACAATTTTTTTGGGCATGCACACAAATTTTTAAAGAATGATAGATAAATAGCTATGCAGGCTACAATCCTTTAAAGTAACAATTATTTCGTTTTATAATTTCGGGGAATGTTAAAAGGGAATGATAAATCCTTGTTAAACTCGAATTGTTTAAATTGAATCTTAATATCTACTTTCGTTTTTTCCGATACTGAAATACTTCTATTGGTTGAGAAATTCAAACTACTATTCTTTTCGTAGTTATCATAAAAAAGTCCCGCCGTTCGGTTTTGATTTAAATGAATGTCGTCAAGTTTTATTCTTTCCAACTGATAGTTATCATTCGAAAGCGTAAGCAAATTCTTAAAAAATTGGCCTGTAGTACCTATCATTACATGGGTTTCTGTTTGGCGGAACGAAACAATACTGTCGCCAACATATATGGGATTACCTATCAGGATGTTCTGGAGTAAAGAAAAATTTAAAGGAATATGTGCCACTTTTTCAATATGGCTGAATGGATGGTACTCAATAGTTTTATCGAGCTTGTTTAAAACGATTAATGTATCAGGGGTAATTTTGATTCTGAAAGCCTCAATGCCTAAAAATGTCGAGCTTATTGATACCCAGATCAGACTGTCTTTCTGTATCCTGATGAACGCATTAAAGTCCGGCTGTTTGCCATTTTTATCTTCATATTGCACCTTCGCTTTCGCAGAAAAAGTAGTAAAATCAATCCTGTTTTTATTTAAAGTATTTAGAATGACGTGCGCAGCATTGATATTGAATCGCAAACTATCTACGCTTTTTACTATTGTGTTTACTATCTCTGTATCTTTTCTATTTACTGCGGTCTGCAATTGTTTGGTAGAGTGACAACCTATTGCCCCGTATAAAAAAATAATTCCAATAATAGTTTTAAGCCAAATTTTCATCTGTGTCAATTGATAAATTAAACAGTACCAGTGTGACCAAAGCCCTTTTCTCCTCGAGTTGTTTTATCTAACTGTAACACTGGTTTCAATTGTGCCCGCTCTACTTTACTCACTACCATCTGGGCGATTCTGTCACCATTGCTAATATGGTATTCTTCCTTCGATAAATTAATAAGAATAATTTTTATCTCTCCCCTGTAATCACTATCTATAGTGCCGGGAGTGTTCAGGCACGTAATGCCATGTTTCGATGCCAATCCACTTCTCGGTCTTATCTGCACCTCGTATCCTTCAGGAATATCCAGGAATAATCCGGTAGGTATTATGTCTCTTTCCATTGGACGAAGTGTGACTGGCGCGGACAAATTTGCACGCAAATCAAGGCCTGAAGACCCCCGGGTGGCGTATTCCGGGACTGCGTTATCTGATGTATTTACAACTTTGATTTCAACCTCATGCATGGTGGCAAAGATAAGTAGGCAATAAAGCAGATGAAAAAATAAATGACGAGGTAATTATTATTGTATTGCTGTTAACAAAACGGTTGCATACGCAGCAATTCCCTCTTCTCTGCCAACAAACCCCATCTGCTCGGAAGTAGTTGCTTTTATAGATACTGCATTTACCTGAATAGACAGAATAGTTGAGATTATCTTTTGCATCTGAGATACATGCGGTTTTATTTTTGGCAATTCAAGACAAACGGTAGAATCAATATTTCCTATCTGATAACCTGCCTGTTTAATAAGTTCATTTGAATTTTGCAACAAGATTTTACTATCAATATTTTTGTAGGCATCATCAGTATCCGGGAAATGGTA
>JBDTJI010000075.1:0-10454 GCA_039935935.1 Ginsengibacter sp.
ATAGCGCGCAGGCTTGCTCTTGAGATAGCTAACATTGCCCTAATCTGGCTATATTTCATCAATAGGTAATCTTTTTTGAGACTGTAAAACTAACAGGGAAAAAATAAAAGTTGAAAATAATTTTAAATTAAAGACAAGTGACGTATCTTTGTAAGACAAATGACATGTCATGAAAAATAAAAAAGAATATAAAAAAAATAACACAAAACCACTAATAGCAGAAGAACCTTTGGTAGAATACGAGCTACAATATCCTGATCAATATGTAAAAGATTTTACTTTTGATGATTTTAAGAAAGTAGCCGCCAAAGTAGATTTTACGCAAAAAGAGTGGTCAGATATCCTTCATATTTCTGAAAGAACTCTGCAAAGATATGCCAATGACAATGGCTCTTTCAATACAGGAGTAATTGACAGAATTCTACAAATTAATAAAGTGCTGCTACGCGGCCGGGAGGTTTTTGGTAGCTATGAAAAATTCAACCTCTGGTTGCGCGGTGATCCATATATGCTTGAAGGGCAATTGTCAATACATTCTTTAGCAAGTTTTGACGGTATCAATAATGTACTCACCCAGCTGGGGCGAATAGAACATGGAATTTTAGCATGATAACTTACAGACTGACTACCGGTAAATTTGCAAAGGATATGTCCGGAACAGGTGCAAAAATATATGGTGGGCGTTGGAACCCGGTAGGATTAGGGGGACTATACACATCGCAATATATCTCATTGGCAATACTTGAGATTCTCGTAAGAGCTACCAGGGCTACATCTCCTGTTTCATATACTCTCACGTCTTTTGAAATTCCCGATAACAGTATTTATCAAATTCAGTTTGGCAAATTAAAAAATGGATGGAAATATGATTTAAAATACACACAGGGGATAGGTGAAGATTTTTTAATTGACAATCAATCTCTCTGCCTTAAAGTGCCTTCTGCCATAGTTCCGCAGGAAAACAATTTCTTACTAAATCCGCTTCATTCTGAATTTAAAAAAATAAAGATTATTGCTTCCGAATTATTAGAGCTTGACAAAAGATTAACCGTTTAAAATGAACACAGTTTTTTTAATTACCGGCGGTAATATTGGCAATAGAAAAGAGAATCTGCAAACCGCAGCTATATCTATTGAGGAAGAAATAGGAGAAATTATCCGGAGCTCAAAAATTTATGAAACAGAGGCTTGGGGCCTTACGTCGCAGTCATCATTTTACAACCAGGTTCATATAATAAAAAGTGAATTATCCGCAGATAAAATTCTTGATACCATTTTAAAAATCGAAGCAAAAATGGGAAGAGTCAGAACGATTAAAAATGCTGCGCGAATTATCGATATTGACATTCTGTTTTTTAATGATGCCATTATTAATAAACCTAATCTAATTATTCCTCATCCTGAGATAAACAATCGTCGCTTTGTTTTAATGCCTTTAGAGGAGGTAGCTCCTGAAATGATTCATCCTGTATCAAAAAAAAATATCAAAGAATTATTACCTCTTTGTAAGGACACACTCAAAGTAATGCCATTAAACAGTTAATCATAACCCCAGGAATTTGAAAAACATA
This sequence comes from Ginsengibacter sp., assembly GCA_039935935.1. Classification (GTDB taxonomy): domain Bacteria; phylum Bacteroidota; class Bacteroidia; order Chitinophagales; family Chitinophagaceae; genus Ginsengibacter. The sequence continues at coordinate 1,572 of JBDTJI010000075.1, forward strand.
ATGGATCTCATTGGATTCCTTAATTCGGAATTGAGTTAATATTTTTGATCATCAATTACATTATCTGAATAAAAAGAATGAAATACAATTTCATCGCAATTGAAGGAAATATAGGAGCCGGAAAGACCACACTGGCTCACTTGCTTAGTAAGCAACTGAATACAAGATTAATTCTTGAAGAATTTGCTGACAATCCTTTTCTGCCAAAATTCTATTCAAATAAACAGCAGTATGCTTTTCCACTTGAGCTTTTTTTTATGGCAGAAAGATATAAACAATTGAAAGAGCTGTTGCAAACCAAAGACATTTTCCAGCACACCACTATTGCTGATTACATGTTTACCAAGTGCCTGTTGTTTGCAAAAGTAAACTTAGCAGAGGATGAATTTTTATTGTATCAAAAACTCTTTGACATCATGCACCCGCAGTTAATAGCTCCTGATTTGTTGATATACCTGCATGCGCCTATCACTAAATTAAAAGAAAATATTAAAAAGCGCAACCGTTCTTATGAACAATCTATCGGGCGGGAGTATCTTTTCTCACTCCAGGAAACCTACATTCAATATATTAAACAGCACAACATTAAAACTCTGTTCATAGATGTATCCAATGCTGATTTTCTGGGAAATGATTTGCATTTAACGACCGTATTGGACGCTTTAAATAAAGAATTTGAAAACGGACAAAACTATATCATGCTCCCTTAACCTTCGTATTTAATGAATTTTAACATCGATCCGTTTGCCGCGGTAAAGGTCTCTGAATATCGCAATTTACTAATAGGCAGGTTCGCATTTATTATGGGGTTACGAATGATGTCGACACTCATTGGCTGGTGGATCTATCTATTAACTAATGACCCTTTTGCTATTGGCCTTGTTGGCTTATCTGAGGTAATCCCGGCACTTTCCATGGCACTATATGCCGGCCACGTAATTGATCAGAGCGAAAAAAGAAAGTTACTGCTAAAAGGCATTATTTTTTACTTCCTCGCAGTAGTCGCCATGATTTTTGTATCAGGCCAGTTTGTTGCACAACATTTGAGTAATCACGGAATTGCTATCTGCATTTACTTAATAATTTTTTGTACCGGAATTTTTCGTGCCTTCACAGGCCCTGTCTTTGGTGCTATGATTGCCTACATTGTACCCCGAAATGATCTACAAAATGCAACCACCTGGAGCCAGGGAACCTACCTATCTGCATCAGTGGCAGGACACGCTACCGGTGGATTCCTGATTGCAATAACAGGCATCACAGGCACATTAATAACTACAGCAGGATTAATCATAATCTCATTTTTCTTTTTATTAAAATTAAAACCAAAACCCGCGTCAATTATTAAGGGTGCGGTACGCACCTGGGAAAGTGTGAAGGAAGGGTTACGATTTGTCTATAGAACTAAGGAGCTATTCAGTTCATTATCTCTTGATCTTTTTGCGGTGCTTTTTGGTGGAGCTGTAGCGTTAATCCCTATTTATGCCAGAGATATTTTAAATGTGGGCCCAGAAGGATTTGGCATCCTGAACGGCGCATCTGACTTGGGGTCTATTTTAATTGTAATCATTCTTACGATTTTTCCTGCTAAAAGGAAACAAGGAAAAAAATTAATACTTGCAGTGGGCGGCTTTGGTATCTGTATCATCATTTTTGGATTATCAAAAATATTTTTACTGTCATTTGTGGCATTATTAATTTCCGGGATGCTGGATGGAATAAGTGTAATAGTACGCGGAACTATTACACAACTAAAAACGCCGGACCACATGCGGGGGCGGGTAATGAGTGTCAACTCGATGTTTGTCAATTCCAGTAATGAATTAGGCCAGTTTGAAAGCGGCGTAGCAGCCAAGTTAATGGGAACAGTACCTTCTGTAATTTTTGGAGGCAGTATGACGTTATTAGTAGTGATTCTTACCTGGTTCAAATCCCCGACTTTACGTAAAATGGAATATTAAGATTGATGTACTCTAATCCTGTTAGAGTAAAGGACTTTATCCAAAAAATCGTATTTGGGGACAGAATTAAACGGTTGTATTTACGCTTTGATCCCGAATAAAAAAAATCATAGTAACGATCGAAGGCAAAATATTTCAAAATTCTTCTAAAAATAAAATTGTCATTTTATATCTATATCGTAATATTGCAATATTGTATATCAGTATGGGTGCAACTAAGACAGAACATTTCAGCAATAAGCAAAACACCATTGCTACATTGGCTAAAGCATTAGGCCATCCTGCACGGATTGCTATTATGGAGCATTTATTGAAAGTAGGAACCTGCATTTGTGGCGATATTGTAAACGAACTGCCGCTTGCACAGCCCACCATCTCCCAACATTTAAAAGAACTCAAAAATGCAGGCCTCATCAAGGGAAATATTGAGGGGAATGCAATCTGCTACTGCATTGAGGAAAAAGCAATCAGCAAACTGCAAACTTACTTTGCTAACATTACTACCCAATTAGAAAAGAAAAATAATTATTGTTAATCAAATAATACCAAGATGCAAAATTCAGAAAAGCTCAAAGAAATCGTAAAGCAGAAATACAGTGAAATCGCTTTGCAGGATAAAGAAACCAATCAATCGTCATGTTGTGGGTCCGGTGGCTGCTCAACAGAGGTTTATAACATTATGAGCGATGATTACACAAATTTAAACGGTTATAGCGCTGATGCTGATCTGGGACTAGGTTGTGGCTTGCCCACGCAATTTGCCAAAATAAAAAAGGGTAACACCGTAATTGACCTGGGTAGCGGCGCAGGCAATGATTGCTTTATCGCCAGAGCGGAAACAGGCCAGGATGGCAAAGTGATTGGAATTGATTTTACACCTACGATGATTGCTAAGGCAAGAAATAATGCAGAAAAATTAAATTATCACAATGTTGAGTTCAGGCAAGGTGATATTGAAAACATTCCCGTGTCTTCAAATGTAGCTGATGTAGTGGTAAGTAATTGTGTTCTAAATCTTGTGCCCGATAAGGGCAGAGTTTTTGAGGAAATATTTCGGGTATTAAAGCCTGGGGGACACTTCAGTATATCAGATGTAGTGTTAGTTGGTAATCTGCCTGTTGCTTTGCAAAGAGACGCCGAAATGTACGCAGGGTGTGTATCTGGCGCTATTCAAAAACAAACCTATCTTGAACTTATTCAAATAAACGGCTTTGGCAATATCACCCTTCAGAAAGAAAAGCCGATTCATATTCCTGATGATATTTTAAAAGACTATTTAGATGAAAAGGAGTTAATCGATTTTAAAGCGGGTAACACCGGCATCTTTAGCATAACCGTATATGCAGAAAAACCCGGTTCTTGTTGTGAGCCGGACTGTTGTAATTAAGTTACTTCAGGAAATTATTTAACCGCTTTGCAATAATTAAGTTTATGGCTCGTAAAAAAATTTTAGTGCTTTGCACTGGAAATAGCTGCAGAAGCCAGATTGCGGAAGGTTACCTTCGCCACTTTGCTAATGATAATGCAGACATTTATAGTGCAGGTATCGAAGCGCATGGTGTAAATCCGAAGGCCATTGAAACTATGAAGGAAGATGGTCTTGATATTTCAAAGCAGACGTCTAGTAAAATTGATGAATACCGGAATATTGATTTTGATCCGATAGCTATCGGATTCGTAATAACTGTGTGCGATAATGCAAAAGATCGTTGCCCTCTCTTTCCGACAACAGCAGAGAGGTTTCACCAGGATTTTCCTGATCCTGCCAAATCAAAAGGCACTGAACAGGAAATTATAGAACAGTTTCGTTTTGTACGAAACCAAATAAAAGACTATTGTAAAAAATTTATAGAGAATAATTTTTAACTCAGAATATATCCATAACAATAATTCAACTTTTTATAAACTAAAAAGACGGCTAATAGCCGTCTTTTTAATATGATATATTTTTGTTGCCTTATTTATCTCCTATTTCCAAACATCCTGAGAAGGAAAAGGAAGATATTGATAAAGTCGAGGTATAGCGTAAGTGCACCTAGAATAGACATTTTCTTAACATCATTGGCATTGACAGCCGCGCCTCCTCCGTTATACTCTAATCCTTCGCCAATTCTTTTTAATTTCTGAACATCATAAGCGGTTAATGCAGTAAATACCATTACACCGATAATACTTATAATGTAATCCAGTTGGCTGCTCTGTAAAAAATAATTAATAACCATAGCGATCAACACCCCTATTACTCCCATCATTAGAATACGACCAAATTTGGTAAGATCCTGGTTGGTGGTATATCCCATCACTGCCATCACACCAAACATTGCTGAAGCAGAAAGAAAACAACCTAAAACCGAGCCTGGTGTAAAAGTCAACAAAATAAAGCTAAAGCTAATACCATTGATTATTGCGTAGGCCATAAACAAGGCCATTAATGCAGTAGACGAAAGCCGTTGATAAGCAAACGACATGATGAGTACAAATCCCAACGGGGCAAATAATGTTATTTTGCCCAGGCCTGTCAACCCGGTTGGAGCAACCAGGTAACTTATCAACTGATTGTTTATGGAAAATTGCCATGCGAACAGTGCAGAGACACCGAGGGCAATAAACATCAGTAAAAATACATTGGCTATAAACGAACGTGTACGGGTTTGCTCACCGGTAGGCACGTAAGTTATATTTGAGATGTTAGCGTTTCTATTAGTTAATTCCATGGTTTTAAAATTTTGCGTAAATGTAATGCTGATTTTTTAATCTAAAAAACCATTGAAAAGATTTAAGATTTTAGTAGCTAAAAACACCAATCAAAGAATTAGGGAATTAGCTGTTTTTATTTGCGAATATTAAATCATCTGTTGAAGAGGGAGCGAAATATCCCAAAATGGTGTCTGAAAGAATTCTGTTTACGTATTAAATAAGTAATTTTGTAAAAAGAATATATATGTTATGAATGACGTATTAGAACAGGAGTGGAACAGCTATTTTTTAAGGCTGAATGAAATGGAAAAAAAATCTGTACTTCTGATGCTGAAAACTTTGTTACAGCACCGCGATGTGGATTCGGGCCGAATAAGTACAGAAGATTATAATAGAGAGATAGTTGAGGCATTGGAAGAAGCAAACAAGGGTATTTATATTGCCCAGGATCAAATGGAGAAAAGAGCATCTGAATGGTAAAAGAAGTAAGATGGCCGACAAAAACACAGCGCCAACTGGAAAAAGCATACCGGCATATTTTATCAGACTCATATCAAAATGCGGAGAAGGTAAGAGCGGATATTTTTGCATCTACCCGCAAACTTGTTGCTAATCCTGAAATACATCCACCGGACAAATACAAAAGAAATAATGATGGAAGTTTTAGAGCTTTTGAGTTGCATCGCTACAGGATAGCTTACCGGATTACCCGAAAAGCATTATTATAACCAGGATGCGGCATACCAGCATGGAACCCAATCAATATTAATTTTTCTGTTCACTCTTATTTGTTTTTCATAACATATTTCAAAATTCACTAATTCAGATCAATGAAATAAAATTGAACGCCAAATTTATTTCTTGCGTGACTGCTATCATTTTTGGAGGGGTATTAGTTCTTCATTATTGAATTGTATCAAACCATACCTGTTTCTCGTCATTCCAATCACCATTATAATTAATAGTCAATTCCTCTCCAGACTGTATTTCTCTTACCGTTTTTATCTGAATGGTATCTTCTTTAAAATCCATAAAATATTCGCAGTTACTCGTATAACTGTGATTATAAATTGATACCAAACCCAAAGCGATACAGCATTTATTCTTATCATTTCCCCAGTCAAAAATATAATCATATAATAAAGTTCGATCCACCAATAATTTATCTTCGTGGCTCATCACTAGTACAGGCGCTACTTCAATTACAATTCCCTTATTAATTTTTTCAGCAGTAAAAACACCCCTTCCTTTGGTTACGGTATTTTTTATGTACAAGCAATCTTTAATCATATAGGAAGCTATTTTCTAAAGATAAAATAAATTATTTTTGCGCCCTTATCTGCAAAGCAAGTAATGTATGACCGAAGAAGAAATTTCAGTTCAGGAATTATACGAAGATGTTTTGAAGGAAGGTGATGAAAACGCTATCATCGAATTTTTAAATCAACAAAACATCAGCGATGTAGCTGAACTCATCTACGAAAATGAGGACAGGGAAATTGATATTTTCATGCATCTCTCCATGCATCGTGCTTTAGCTCTTTTTAAGATTTTAGAACATCCTACGCAAAAAAGAATTATAAAAAATCTCCCTCCTGCAAAAAGCGCTGAGATATTAAATGAAATGCAGCCGGATGACAGGACTTCATTTTTCGAAGATTTACCCAATGAGGTAGTAAGGGAGCTGATAAAAACTTTGGTTCCTGAAGAAAGAAAAATTACTCTTTCGCTTCTAGGTTATCCTGAAAATAGTGTAGGCAGGCTAATGACACCGGATTATGTGTATGTCTATGAGTATAATACAGTGGCCGAAGTTTTAAATGTTATAAGAAGTGTAGGAAAAAACACCGAAACTATTGATGTAGTGTATGTCATAAATAAACATGGGGAATTATTGGATGACCTCAGGATAAGGGAATTCATTCTTGCATCGCCGGAGACGAAAGTAAGCGAGATGATGGATGGGCGCTTTATAGAATTAAATGTAAACGACGACCAGGAAACAGCCAGTGAAGTTTTTAAAATGAATAATCGTGTAGCCCTGCCGGTTGTAGATGATTATAATGTACTGCTTGGTATTGTTACGATTGACGATGTCCTTTGGGTTGCGGCCGAGGAATTCAGTGAAGATATGCAGAAGATTGGAGGTGCTGAAGCTTTGGATCAGCCTTATCTCGAAACACCGTTTTTCGGATTAGTAAAAAAGAGAGTTGGTTGGTTAACTATCCTTTTTTTTGGAGAAATGCTTACTGCTACTGCAATGGCTTTTTATAATGAAGAAATGACCAAAGTGATCATTCTCACCAATTTTATTCCTCTAATAATAAGCACAGGGGGTAATAGTGGTACTCAGGCCTCCACTTTGATCATCCAGGCAATGGCCCTGGGAGAAGTAAAAATAGCTGATTGGTGGCGCGTGATGAGAAGAGAAATTTTGTCCGGCCTCTTATTAGGCACCATACTTGGCACTATCGGATTTCTCAGAATTTCTTTATGGAGCTTCCTCATGCATCACGGAATAATGGCTGATATATACGGGATTCACTGGGTCAAAATTGGTCTTACTGTATTCCTATCCTTAACCGGGGTAGTGCTTTGGGGTTCTTTGATTGGAAGTATGCTTCCTCTTCTTTTAAAAAAATTAGGCGCTGATCCCGCTTCCTCTTCCGCCCCGTTCGTAGCTACTTTAGTCGATGTTACCGGTCTCATTATCTTTTTTAATGTGGCGCTTTTAGTTTTACGAGGAACGTTGCTTTAAATTTGGTATCCCGGTTAATTAAATTTAAGAAACCTATTATCTTCACTGTAATAAAATTCGTCTGTTTTCTGAAATTTCATATTGAAAAATCAATCCCAAAAAGATTATCTTCGAGACAACCTTTTGAAAACTGTGGAAGAATAGATAAACCGGAACCGGCAATTTGCTCCTTTATCCGCAGCCGGGCGGCTTTACTTTTTTTGATTGTTATTATTTTATTACTATCCCATTTGTAAATTAACCCATTTTACCGCTCCGTGGCTATTATTTACCGAAAATCAATTATCTCAGAAAGAATTTCAGGGTATTTTTGCACACGATTCTAAAAAAAAATTAAAATAAGCATCTCTTGCCTTTTAGAAACAAAATATTGCATGAAGCCTGATTCCACAAAGAGAAAAAAATCCAAGCCGAATATATTTAAGATACTTAAGCCTTATTCAGGCATGATTAGCATCCTCCTGTTTTTTGCCTTGCTCAGTAACGGACTTAACCTTGTAATTCCTAAAATCATTCAATTCGGTATTGACGACTATACAAAAGGCAGTTTTGATATGCGTCAAATCATCACCTGGTTTTCTATCGCGACTATTTTAATTTTCATTTTTACTTATTTACAAGGCATCATTCAGACCTTTGCATCAGAAAGAGTAGCACGGGACATGCGAAGAAAACTTTCTTTAAAAATTTCACAACAGGATTATGTTTACATACAGGACACTACTCCGGGAAAACTTCTCACCAATCTAACTTCTGATGTAGACTCAATAAAAATGTTCGTAGCGCAGGCTATTGTATCTATTGTTTCTTCTATCGTATTGATTATTGGTGCCAGTATTTTATTATTAGATATTAATTGGCGACTGGGCCTGATGGTCTTACTAATAATACCCATCATAGCTATCACTTTTTTTACGGTATTCAAAAAAGTAAAAATTTTATTCAAAAAGACACAGGAAGTAATTGATTGGCTTAATAAGGTAATCAATGAAAGCATATTGGGAGCTGCACTGATTAGGGTGCTCAACGCGCAGTTTACTGAATACAATAAATTTATGGATGCCAATACCGAGGCTAAAAATTTAGGTTTATCCATTCTGAGATTATTTGCGACTCTCATCCCCATCATTGTGCTAACATCCAACCTGGCAAGAATCGCTGTTCTGGGCGTAGGAGGACATTTTGTTATCATCGGCAGCATGACTTTGGGCGAGTTTGCAGCCTTCAACAGTTATATCGCTATCTTGATTTTCCCCATTATCATGATTGGTTTTATGAGCAATGTGATCGCGCGGGCTTCTGCATCTTATCAAAGAATTCATAACACACTTGAATCTCCTGATTTTGTGGATAAAGGAACAATCACCACTGCATTAACCGGCGATATTCAATTAAAAAATGTCAGCGTCTATTATGGCGAAAATCCAGCCTTAAAAAATATTTCATTTTCAATAAAAGGAGGAACTA
>JBDTJI010000076.1:0-23971 GCA_039935935.1 Ginsengibacter sp.
CGTTCTCTTTTACATACTGATATTCAAAAACAGATATTGGAAGCGGAAACCGGACAGGTCGTTGAATTTGACCATGCCCTGGAAACATTACAAGATTTAGTAAATGAAATATCCGAACACCAAAATCACGGTTTGATTATGACCATGGGCAAAGGTGGTGTGGGTAAAACATTGGCTGCTTCTGCCATTGCCGTATTGTTGGCAAAAAAAGGTTTTGAAGTCGACCTGACCACTACTGATCCGGCAGCACATATCCAGGATTATATCAACCAGTTACAGGGGATGCCCAAAAATTTAACCATCGACCGCATTGATCCAAAAGTTGAAACACAACGCTATACTGATAAAATCCTTTTACAGAAAAGTAAAAAATTAGACGAAGAAGGTAAAAAATTGCTGCTCGAAGATTTGAAATCACCCTGTACCGAGGAAGTAGCCGTTTTTCATGCATTTTCAAAAGCGATTAATAATGCCAAACGCAAATTTGTGGTGATTGACACTGCACCTACAGGACATACTTTGTTATTGCTTGATACGGCTGGCAGTTACCATCGTGAAATAATTCGAAACAGTTCTTTAGATCCAGGCCACATCAAAACACCTTATATGGCTTTGCAAGACCGGGAGTTGTCTAAAATCTTATTGATTTCCTTACCTGAAACTACACCCATGCGGGAAGCATCTTCTTTACAAAATGACCTTGAAAGAGCCGGTATTCACCCGTATGCCTGGGTAATTAACCAAAGCCTGTCTATGCAGCCGCATATTACAGACCCGCTTCTAAGAGGCCGTGCTGCTGCTGAAATAGAAGTTATTAAAAACATTGAAAGTAAGCTGACAGATAAAACATTTGGCATACCCTATATACCGGAAAAAAATTTATTGCCAGCGCTTATTGATCTTTATACAGAAAGTCTTCATCCCCAAAATGTATAAGGTGCTTTTAAAGAGATCAATCATTATTCAATGAATCAATGATTTAGAATGACAGCAATCAACTGTGCACCAACCCACGAACGAAAAAAATTAAGTTTCTCAGACAGGTACTTGACCCTATGGGATATTTTTAGCAATGGCTGTAGGCGTGGCTATTGGCTATTTCATTCCTTCATCATCCACATTCATCAATTCGCTTTCTACAGGTACCACTAATATTCCATTAGCGATCGGATTGATATTAATGATGTACCCGCCATTTACAAAAGTGAAGTATGACAAACTGAAAGAAGTTTTTAAGAATACAAGAATCCTTGACATTTCTTTATTGCTCAATTGGGTAATAGGCCCAATCTCAATGTTTAAGCTGGCTAACGTTTTTTTTATGGTTATCCTGAATATATGGTTGGCCTTATTCTCATTGTCCTGGCTCGTTGCATTGCTATGGTGATCGTCAGGAACGAACTGGCAGAAGGTAGCCGGGAATATGCGGCAGGGCTGGTTGCACTAAACAGCATCTTCCAGGTATTGCTTTATAGTGTATATGCTTATGTATTTATTACAATACTTCCCCCTTTATTTGGTATTTCAGGATCTGAAGTTATTGCACCGCTCACAATTATCCCGGACTTGCTACACTTGCTACGGTAGCACATACATTTAATCTTAAGAAATAATACTTTCCATTTTATTATATTATTTAAATGAACCCATGAATTTATTCATGGAAAACCATGATCATTTACATGGAAAAGCCTTGTGATAGTTCTGTGATCCTAATTAATTTTGAAGAATTGAATTTTAAAAATTAAAAAGTCTAACAATAAAACAACTCAAAGATTTTGATGTTTAAGTAAATGATTTTAATCAACAGATTGTAGTACCAACAATTAAAAAAGTAAAAACAAGAGAGAAAAACTATACCAGTCGCTGGTTATACATAATTTTCCAAACCAATAATTATAATTGTATGAAACACTCAAAATTTAAAATTAAAAAAACCTACCTGGTAATGGGCCTGTTAGTTCTTTTTGTCGGAGGCTGTCATTTTACCCAGGAATTGCTTCCTGCCGATCCAAAAAATACTTGCGGCAATGTCATTAACACTGCCGAATTCAACAGTTGGTTTGTTTCAGGTACTGCGTCTTTGAACGGCACAGTAAACCCTGCCAACAGCATCACATTTGCCAACACGCCCAACTGCAGTTTTTACAAATGGTCTGAGCAAATGTTTTTATGGCTCACCTCCCCTGCCACCGGCCCTTATGGCAACAGCGGTCTGGTGATGACATCTCCGGCATTTTTCGATGTTTCACTTCCTGATCCTATTACACACGAAAGAACTTTTTTGCCGCACCAACAAGGTAGTGTCCGGCCTTTTAATATTAGAACAGCTCAAAGAGGCATACTTGATTTGCCGGTAATGCTGGAAAGAAAGACTTTAGACATGCTGCAGGTGTTACCACAAAATTTGTCGGCCGCTGGTAACCCTATAGTGCTCGACAGCACAGGCAAGCGAAGAGAAATTAAATCAGTAAAAATAAATGAAGGCAACCGGCCCGTATTCTTTGATACTGATGGCAAAGCTATTATAGGCGCAAAAGCATTTATTGATCCGCAACTGCAAGACAAAGGGTTACAGCTTAGTGAAAAGCTGCGCAAATTTGAGAAATTTGATAAGTCAAAGCTGGTGCAAAAAATAATTATAGATAAAAATATATTTTTGCTGGATATTTTTGGTGGCCTGCACGAAACAGAGCAAGGTCAATCTGGCGGAGAAGTACTGATGGCGCAAAACCATTCGCTGGTGTATTATTCACTCACGGTAAACAATGTGTATATGCTGTACCGCACCATGCAGGGGCCTGCAGTGCCTGCCAACAAAGCCTTTCCTACCACACAGGTGGATATCAATAATATTTCTGCATTTGCGGGTGCACACAACAGGTCGCCAATAATTGACTCCCAGGCACTGGCAATAGAAATTAAGTGTGCATGGGTGGAGGCGAAAGGGCTTCCTGACTCAAATAAATTTATACGACTGAAAGCCGAAATACCAGTATACAACACTACTAACGCTAACAACTGGGTTCCTTCAGGCACCAAAACAGTGGAACTTGCGATGGTAGGTATGCATGTGGTGGGCAGCACTATCAGCCACCCCGAAATGCTATGGGCCACTTTTGAGCATGCAAGCAGCACTCCCGCGGCAGCATACAGCTATATCAATACTTCCAATGCATCAGTGAATGTGCCGCAACAAACATCAGGTTTTTGGGTGTTTTGTGCCTCAAATGCTGTTGCCCCCTTTAATGAGCAGCACATAAAAATGAATGGCACACACATTGTGCCGATTGGCGGCTTCACCATTAGCCCGAGCAACATAAGGCGTGAAATGCCCTTTGGCATGCCTGGCTCCAATGCCAACAGCAATGCTGAAGTAATAAGCACCAACAATGCGGTGCGCTCAAAATTAGATCCGGCAGATGTGCGGATAAATTATATACAGACAGGCACAACATGGTTTATCCCAGGCACAACCGCGCAGGTAGGCACAAACAAACTTGCCAATACCACAATGGAAACATTTGCTCAGGGTAGCAATTGCTTTTCATGCCATTCGGGCCGAACGGTTGATGTGAGCCATGTATTTTCCGACATCAAACCGTTATTTTAAAGTTATTAATTGTATGAGCTTCTTTCAAATGAGGCCATCTTAAAACGTGATTGCATGCAACGAAAGCAGCGACAGGAAACGTCGCAATATAAAATCGCGTTCATTATTAAATATCTTACTTGCGGGCTAATTAGCCTTGATAACTTTTTGTGAAACACACTATTTGGTGGAGGGTTGAGCTTTTATTATTAGCGCAAGAGTCTGCTATGTGCTATGTTATATAAAAAGGTAAGACTATAAAGGCAAACACCATTATAACGATAAATCGTACAAACGAGTGAAAGAATTAGTTAATTGAATTTTGGTTTGCAATAGTAACGGCACAAGCTGACTTCTGCGTTAACAAAGGGTTTACTTTTAAAATAAATAAAAGAGAGGAGGCCAAAGCAGCATATTCAAAGATGAACTCACTAATGCTAATTTCGGATTATCCAATTCAACTGGCTTAGAAGAAAGATGTAAAAAACTGAGAGGCAATTTCTGATGGGGACTGAATAATTCCTGATTTTTATCGTTTTAGGCGGATCGGTATTAACTACAAAGCCCCCACCACCTTTTTCAAACCTAAAATCTGCTGCTGGGATCCAAAGAAAATTAATTTCATCTCCGCACCAATAATGGTTTCCTGTGGCGGATTTACAATATACTTGCCTTCTTTATCTTTTATTCCGAGGCAATTGACACCCGTATTCACCCAAAGGACAATTTCCTGAATGGACTTGTCTTTTACGCCGGCAGGCAGGTTTTCATAAGCGACAGATTCTATGTTAGCAGATTCCGGTTGGTCGGCCCAGAGGCTGTTAATCAATTCTATAACATCCGGGCTTGATACCATGGAGGCCATATAAGATCCGCCAATCGATTCCGGTAATATTACATGATCTGCCCCGGCAGTTTTTAATTTGCCCACACTGCTTTTAATTTGCGCTCTGCTTATGATGATGATTCCGGGATTCATTGCCCTTATGGAAAGCACTGTAAACACATTATCAGCATCAGCAGGCAAAGTGAGCAACACCGCTTTTGCCTTCATAATACCTGCTTTCATGATGGTTTCATCATCCGTTGCATCACCATGAATATAAACCACCTTTTTATCTTCCTCCAGCCAATTCTTCATGTGCACATCATCTTTATCAATAGCCACAAAATCAATTTTATTGACTGCTAAAACTTCGGCAGCCTGCTGGCCATGCCGCCCAAAGCCACAAATGATAACGTGGCCTGAAAACTTATTGATTGCATGCATAAATTTACGGTTTTTAAAATGTCGTGCCATTTCGCCACTGACGATATCACGGGTAAGACTGCTGATGATGAAGGCAAAAACAGCAAAGGAAGAAATGATGAAAATAATATTGAAAATTTTTCCTGCATCGGATAAGGGCTCTACCTCATTATACCCGATAGTAGCCAATGTAATAGTGGTCATGTACAGGGCGTCAATGACGGTGTAATGCTCTAACAGGATAAAACCAATCGTGCCGGTCAGCATGATCAACAACAGAATTAGTAACTTGCCGACGAATGGGGAAAATCTATTCATCCATGATTTTAAAATGAAGTTATAGTATTTTTATATTACAATTCTCTCATTACGTGCAGGGTTGAAGTTTTATTGACTTATAGCAAATTATAAGGTGGTAAGCAGTTTTAATTGAGGAATGATTAAGGCCTTAAATAATTAAAATGCCTGCTATTTGTTAGACACATTGCGGTGTGGCGGTGGGATGGCCGGAACCCGATAGCAATCGGGACGCGGAGCGATCGGGTTGTCCTTGAATTTTTTTGCTTGCATCCCGGTTTATCGGGAGTCTTTTGTTCAAGCAAAAAAGAAAAAGAATCAGAACAGCGATTAAATTCAATGTAAAAGATCGTACGCAGTCACGACCTAAACATCTAATTCTATAAAAAGAATTTGTTTCATGTGCCACGAACCACGACAGGCGGGATAACATTGCAGAGTATAAAAAACCAAACAATATGAATAAAATATTTAACACCTTTAAACCAAAAGGATTTAACACAGTTACACCCTACCTGTTTGTTGACAATCCACAAAAAATGATTGACTTTCTGAAAAATGCTTTTTACGCAGTAGAAATCAATCGTTCCGTTAATCCAAAAACAGGAGATATCGCTAATGTTATTTTACAGATTGGAGACACTTGTTTTATGATTAGCCAGGCAAGAGAACAATTCGAAGGAATGAGGACAGCATTATATCTCTTTGTTGACGATGTAGAAACAATTCATAGAAGAGCCATCGAAAACGGGGCAAATGTAGAGTTTGAACCTGACGATATGCCTTATGGAGACAGACAATCAGGAATTATTGACCCGTGTGGAAATTATTGGTGGATTTCTAAACGAAAAGAGGAAAAAGGTTACCATGAATAAAATATCATTTACTAATCTGAGGGTGCACGAAACAATTGCGGGGCCTTGTGGCAACCATTGATGAACAGTAGCTGCAAAAAATATATTCTGTTAGTTTCACAAAAAGAGTTCCTTTGAATTTGCATTCAGTAATTTATAATTTTAATTTAATTACAAGAATCTGTTTCGTGTGTCCACAAACCACGACAGGGCGAATAATTTGGTGCCTTGACTGATGCCAAAAAATGCAGATGCAAATAAATAAAAAATGGCTAATGATAATTTTAATAACCATAGTTGGATTTCTTATATTAGTTCTAATTATTGGCAAAATAAATTTGTCTATAAAATTCGGTAGAGAAGTAAAGGAACTTTTTTCCCAGTCTGAAAATATATCTGTCCAGATATTTCATCCAGCCCAACTTGATGGCTTACCAGCACCTGTTCAACGGTATTTCAAACACATTTTAAAAGAAGGACAGCGATACATAAGTTATGCAAGAATCAAACACGATGGACAGTTTAAGACAGACCTTGACAAAGGTTGGATTAATATAAAAGGAGAACAATATGCCACAACTGAGAAACCGGGCTTTATTTGGAAAGGCGCCACGTCAATGTTTGTTGCCCGGGATATGTATATTTCAGACAAAGGCAGACTAATTGTTTCACTTTTTTCATTGTACAATGTGGCGGATGCAAAAGGAGCCAAATATAATGAAGGAGAATTACTTCGTTGGCTTGGAGAGAGTGTTTTATATCCGACTAATTTTTTACCCAATGATAGACTACAATGGTTACCAATTGACTCATGCACAGCAAAACTTACTTTTAATTACAAGGGACTTTCTTTATTTTACAAAATTACATTTAATGAAATTGGAGAGATAACCGAGATGGAGACAAAACGATATATGGGTGAAAAGAATTTAGAAACCTGGGTTATCAAAGCAGCAAATTACAAGGAATTAAATAACGTACTTATGCCGACAGCCTTTGATGTTTTATGGAGATTAGTCAAAGGCGATTTCAGCTATGCAAAATTTAATGTGACAGAAGTTGAATACGATAAACCCGAAAAATTCTAACTACCAACAAAACGGTGCGCAACTAACAGGTGCATTTATGTATTTTGGCTTTAGTTGCAATAGTGAACAATAGTTCATAATTCATCAGTAGTTCCATCTGAAAAACTCAAATGAGCGATAGTAATTGCAATGATTCCAATAGCTATCGGAATTTAATTTTAAATTTAGCAACGGTTGCTGACAGACGGAGTTTTAAAATTCCACTTGACAAAGCCGTAGTACTTTTGGTGGCAAGTGTAAAAGCCCCTACAACAGACTGAACGACAAATACAATTATGGAGAATATTCTTTTTGACTTTATTTCAAAATACATTTCACTTTCGGAAGACGAAAAGAGTGCAATGGTATCTTTGGACATTTTTCGGACTTTAAAAAAAGGAACAATTTTACTCAAAGAAGGACAGTGTTCTGTTGATGGCTATTTCGTTTTAAAAGGATGTATAAGGACATTTTATATTATTGACGGCGAAGAAAAAACAACTGAATTTTATACTGAAATGGAAGGTATTACACCTAACTGTGTCCTTAGTAAGCAACCTTCTGAATATTTTATTTCGTGTGTTGAAGATTCAATTATTACTGTGTCAAATCCTGATATGGAGGTTGGGATTTTTGAAAAATTTCCAAAATTTGAAACACTTTGCCGGATTCTATCCGAACAACTTCTGGCTAAAAACCAAAGTAATTTTGATGAATTTAAAACTTCGTCACCTGAGCAAAGGTATTTGAACCTTTTAAAAAAAAGACCTGATTTATTACAGCGGGTACCACAGCATCAAATAGCAAGTTATTTAGGTATTAAACCTCAATCATTAAGCCGGTTGCGGACCAGGCTAATTGAAAAAAAGAAGTAAGCTCAGTATCTTTCTTAACTTAAGTGAACGAATCTTAGCTGATCACCAATTTACTTTTGCGGAATCATTTAATTTTTATAAAAAGATATGCAAAAGAGATTTTTAACCATTGTTTTTGCCCTGGTGTTTGCAGGCTCATTACAACTTAAAGCACAATATGCTAAAGAGGATACAACCTATAAAAAGTGTTTTGTAGGCAGTACCCTTTTTATGCTTGGAAATCTTGACTCAAAAAACAGCCCTGATTTTATTCAGCTAAATCTTGGTTATCGCATAACAGGTAGAGATGTTATATCACTTGAATTGAAAACCTGGAAGTATGCCTGGTCTTTGGGAATACCCTATGGTAAATCCTTTGAAGCACCTGAAGAAAAGTTTCCGGGATACATCAGAGAGTACGGGTTTGCTTTTGCTTATCAACGTTTTTGGTGGAAAGGTTTATACACAGGTATTCACGTTATGAATGCCTGGCAGTCGTTCGTTGGCAATGACGGAAACAAAATTGACAATGGGTTTCAGATTTTTAATACTTACAGAGTAGGTTATCATTTCAAACTTTTTAAAGACAGGTTTTTTATTGAGCCATCTATAGCTGCCACTCATCGTCCTTACCATACCCAAATGCCTGAATCTTTTAAACAACTGGATAACAAATGGTCAAAATTATTTTTTGGAGAGCCAGGACTTCACTTTGGGTTTAACTTTTGATAAAATAAAAACGAGAGAACCTCTCTGATTATATTTGTAAAATTGGTATAATAGAGAACACCAATCACCAACAACTAAGATTTCGTTTTGCCCAACGGAAAAGAAATGAACTTTTGTTGAACGAACGCAGCGTGACATACGAAACAATTGCGGGGCCTTATGGCAACCATTGATGAACAGTAGCTGCAAAAAATATATTCTGTTAGTTTCACAAAAAGAGTTCCTTTGAATTTGCATTCAGTAATTTATAATTCTGATTTAATTAAAAGAATGTGTTTCGTGTGCCACGAACCACGGCAGGGAGAATAATTTTGTGCTTTGACTGATGCAAAAAAAAAGCAGATGCAAATAAATAAATAATGGCTAATGATAATTTTAATAACCATAGTTGGATTTCTTCTATTAATCCTAATTATTGGCAAAGTAAATTTGTCTATAAAATTCGGCAGAGAAGTAAAGGAACTTTTTTCCCAGTCTAAAAATATATCTGGACAGATATTTCATACAGCCCAACTTGATGGCTTACCAGAGCTTGTTCAACGGTATTTCAAGCACATTTTAAAAGAAGGACAGCCATACATAAGTTATGCAAGAATTAAACACGATGGACAGTTTAAGACAGACCTTGACAAAGGTTGGATTAACATAAAGGGAGAACAATATGCCACAACTGAGAAACCAGGCTTTATTTGGAAAGGCACAACATCAATGTTTGTTGCCCGGGATATGTATATTTCAGACAAGGGCAGACTAATTGTTTCACTTTTTTCATTGTACAATGTGGCGGATGCAAAAGGAGCCAAATATAATGAAGGAGAATTACTTCGTTGGCTTGGAGAGAGTGTTTTACAAGGAATTAAATAACGTACTTATACCGACAGCCTTTGATGTTTTATGGAGATTAGTCAAAGGCGATTTCAGCTATGCAAAATTTAATGTGACAGAAGTTGAATACGATAAACCCGAAAAATTCTAACTACCCAACAAAACGGTGCGCAACTGAAAGGTAAGAGCGATAGTAATTGCAATGATCCCGATAGCTATCGGGATTTTATTTTAAATTTGGCAACGGTTCCGCAGAAAGGAATTCTAAAATTCCGCTTTCAGAAAGTCGTAGAGGTTGGGCGTAATTTAAAGTCATCAATTAAAAAAAGAAAATGCTCACGGTTGACAACTATTTAGACAATCATTACATTCACAGAAGTAATTGGTTAAGAGCTGCTGTTTTGGGAGCTAATGATGGAATAATTTCTATTTCAAGTCTAGCAATAGGTGTGGCTGCTGCA
Source organism: Ginsengibacter sp. (assembly GCA_039935935.1). Taxonomy (GTDB): domain Bacteria; phylum Bacteroidota; class Bacteroidia; order Chitinophagales; family Chitinophagaceae; genus Ginsengibacter. Next base: position 9,929 of record JBDTJI010000076.1, read on the forward strand.
AGTTCAACAAGAGACCCTATAGTTTTAGCAGCAGTCGCAGGGCTGGTTGCAGGAGCTTTGTCTATGGCTACGGGTGAATATGTTTCAGTAAGTTCACAAACAGACACTGAACAGGCAGATATCGCCAGAGAGAAGGAAGAACTTACAGAAATGCCGGAAGAAGAGTTGAATATGTTGGCTCAGATTTATGAGAATAGGGGACTAAGAAAAGAAACAGCCATGCAGGTAGCATTAGAATTGACAGAGAAAGATGCATTGGCAGCACATGTAAGGGATGAATTAGGTATTAACGAGATTAGCAAAGCAAACCCTATACAGGCAGCGTTGGCTTCAGGAACAGCATTTTCATTTGGTGGTGTTTTACCTCTTTTGGTAGTACTTTTTGCCCCGGTAAAAGAAATGGAATATTGGCTATATGGCTTCACTATAGTTTTCCTAATGATATTGGGAGCGATTGCCGCAAAAACGGGAGGTTCAAGTATTCTAAAAGCCATTTTGCGTATCACGATTTGGGGTACCATTGCAATGGGCTTATCGGCATTAGTGGGCTATATGTTTGGAATTAAAATGTAATATATAATTTAAAAAATTGCGCCCGGAAGGACTTGAAGCCCTATGAAGTGACAGTTCAAACAGTAAACAATCAAACTATGAAACAGGTTTTTCTTATCCTGGTTACTTTTGGCCTTTTTGCGTGTAACCGGCAAACAGATAAAATTCAAACTTTACAAAACCGTGTTGACAGTTTGGAGAGCAGACTTGCGGATACTTACAAGCCGGGTTTTGGCGAGTTTATGAGCAGCATTCAGATTCATCACAATAAACTTTGGTTTGCAGGACAAAATCAAAACTGGATGTTGGCTGACTTTGAAATTCATGAGACAATAGAAAATATAGATGCTATTAAAAAGTATCAGAAGGGACGAAAGGAAACCGAAATGATCGTCATGCTTGAGCCTGCACTTGACAGCATGAATGCTGCTATTAAGCAAAAAGATTCTGCTGCATTTAAAAACAGTTATATTTTACTCACAAACACTTGCAATAGCTGTCACCGTGCAAATGACTTTGAATTTAATGTTGTGAAAATTCCGGATACTCCACCATTTAGCAACCAGGATTTTAAGTCTCAGAATGAGAAATAAAATTTTAAATACAAACAATCCAAAAACAACCATACTTATTCGAATGATGGCTGGGACTGTGTTCCTTTCTGAAGGTATTCAGAAATTTCTATTTCCTGACGCACTGGGAGCAGGACGATTTGCAAAAATTGGTTTGCCTTCGCCTGAATTTTTAGGAAACTTTGTTGGCGCTTTTGAAATTCTATGTGGTTTGTTATTACTTGCCGGATTTTTGACCCGTGCGGCAGCCCTGACAATGTTCATCAATATGACTATTGCTATAATTGTGACTAAAATTCCGATTGCTTTTGGGGAAGGCTTTGGCCCTTTCGTTCTGAAAGAACTTAAAACCTATGGTTTTTGGAGTATGGCACACGAGATGCGTACGATTTTGCAATGTGGTTAGGATGTCTTTTTCTGATCTTTAAAGGTGGTGGAAGATGGTCAATGGATTCTAAAATAAGTAAACATCTTTCCTTCCGAAAAATATAACGCTTGATAATGGATTTTTTAAATTCTATTATTGCAAATGCCGATTTAGGTATTATCGGGTTGCTATTCATTCTCGGTATTGGCGCTTTTGTTTTATCTACCATATCCGGTGGCGGGGGCTCGTTGGTTTTAGTTCCTGTTTTAAATTGGACACTTGGCGTCATCAATACCGCTCCCGTACTTAATTTGGGTACATTTTTGGGACGCCCTTCCCGCCTTATTATTTTCTGGAAACACATCGATTGGAAGGTTTGTCTTTATTATGCGCCTACAGCGACATTGGGCGCTTGGCTAGGCTCCTGGATATTTAGCAATTTCAGGGTCGAATGGCTACAAATTGTGGTAGGTGTTTTCTTAATAAGCACAGTCTGGCAATATCGTTTTGGAAAAAAGGGAAAATCATTTGAAATGAAACTCTGGTATTTTATTCCATTAGGTCTTCTGGTTTCCATATTGGGTACTATCATTGGTGCATTAGGCCCCGTTATGAACCCTTTCTATTTGAATCTCGGTTTGGATAAAGAAGAACTCATTGCGACTAAAACGGCAAACTCATTTTTGATGGGTCTTTCACAAATAGGCAGTTATGCTTTTTTCGGACTTTTACACAATGAATTGTGGGTGTATGGGATTTCCCTGGGCATTGGCGCAACAGTGGGTAACCTTGTTGGAAAAAGATTTCTGGTTAATATGAAAAGTAGCACATTTAGAAAATTTGTTATTGCCTTAATGGTCATTAGTGGCATTCTATTGATTTATGGGCAGCTTAAAAGCTTATAATTAATTGAAAAGGAAAAGTGAACGTATAGAAGTAGCAAAGATGTTTTTCGAATTGGGGAGCACATCATTCGGTGGTACTGCGGCACATATTGCGATGATGCAGGAGGAAGCGGTTACGAAGAGAAAATGATTCAGTGAAGAACGTTTACCTGATTTAATTGCTGCGATAAATTTAATTCCGGGTGTACCATTTGGTGCAAGGTCGAAGATTTATTTATTAACGCAGGCATCCTCATCTGTGATCCCGGTTGGAAAAAATCTGATAATCGATAGTAATTACAATGATCACGATAGCTATCGTTATTTAATTATAAATCCGATGGCTCGGATTGGCAATGTTTCGGGGCAGAAGGAATTCTAAAATCCCGCCCGCCCAAGGCACTAAGACGTTATGCGTAAGTGTAAGACCAACCTTAACAAGCATCAAGACGACCGTTTGATCTCAGGTAAAAAATATTTTTTTATACGTTGTGTGATAGTTTGCCCCTTTGTGCGAATAATTAGGAAAATAGAAAGTTGAACTCATAATTATTTAATCGAATGGGAAATAGAAGAATCAGAATTTTGGTCATTGCGCTTATTTCGATCATAACCTTGATAACTGGTTGCGGAATAACCATCACAAGAAATCAATATTATGGTTATCCTGACCAAAGTAAAAACACAAAACAGAATGAAGCTGGAAGTAACTATACTGCTGACACACTAACAAATAACAAGAATGGACGAAATTGAAAAATCTGACCTATTCCTGTCTCTTATTCAATCGAATAAAGCTATTATTTATAAAGTAGCAAATTCGTATTGTAGAAATGTTGAAGACCGAAAAGACCTTGTTCAGGAAATAATTATTCAGTTATGGAAATCGTTTGACAATTATGACAACAATTTCAAGTACTCAACCTGGATGTATCGAATTTCATTGAACGTTGCCATATCATTTTACCGAAAAGAGAATACCAGGAAAAGAATCTCAAATCCTTTCACAGAAGGGATCATCAATTTCAACGACAATGACAGCCTTGAAGATAAGGAAAGTGATTTGGGTATTCTACAACAGATGATTTTGGAATTAAAGGATTTGGACAAAGCATTGATGCTACTTTATTTGGAAGAAAAGAGCCATAAAGAAATTTCCCAGATCATGGGTATTTCAGAAACTAATGTTGCTACTAAAATATTCCGAATCAAAAATATTTTGAAACAAAAATTCACTCATATTAAAAATCAATAAAATGGAAAAAATAGAATTAATCAACATTTGGAAAGCACAAAATACCAAAATTGAAAAGACATTAGCAATCAATCAATTGTTGTTAAAAGAAACGATTAATAACAAAGCAAAGACTTCTTTGAGGTCATTGATAAAGTTAAAAACTGCAGGCATTATTGCTTTTGTTTTTTATCTATTGCTTTTGGGTTACGCATTGTCTTATGCTTTCTCCAACTATTCCTCTGCCTGGAATTATTTTATTATTTCAGTCTCTGTAATCGTCCTGGTTAATGTAAAAGGATTTGCGGACTACATCAAACATCTCGTTTGGGCCAGTAATATCAACTACAATGGCAGTATAATGGAAATTCAGCAACAACTATCCCGCCTACAACTATCCATAATTGACCACGCAAAAATAATGTGTTTGCAATTTCCTTTTTTCACAACATTCTATTTGAGCAATAAATGGTTTCCTCAGGAAGTCGGACCCGGATATATCATTTTTCAGGTTTTATTGACAGGCTCGTTTGTCTATTTAACCTATTGGCTCTATAAAATCCATAAACCCGAAAACTTAGACAAAAAATGGTTTAGGAAAATGATTGCAGGTTCGGGAGGAAAACCGGTTATGGAAGCAGTAGAATTTTATAAAGAACTGGAAGAATTTAAAAAGGAATGACAAGAATGCCGGCACATCACACATTGGATAAGCGTAATGCGGGCTGGACATCTAAAAACGAATATCTTACAATCAACAAACATTACGGAAAATCGGAAGTGAAGTACATTTAAACCCAACACTACGCTTGTACCTGACCATTGTGTATAATTACAATTTGATTATTATTAAGGCCTATTTCTATAATAACCTATTAGGTTAAGGTAACAGACCATTTTCAGGTCTTTATATACATGGTGTTGCTAATGCTTTTATTCCCCTTATGCCAATATTAATTATGCAAAATGATATGCCATAGCATCGCTTTTGGATTTGGGTAATTTTGACATTTTTAATCGGCACTTTAATAACTATTTTCCGTAAAAAAACTTTCTTAATCGAAAATAAAGAGATTTTATATTAAACTGCACACAACATTAAGCAATTAAGAACAATAGCCGCCAATCTCTATTTGGTCAAGATTCGGAGTATTATTTGTTAGCGCAAGCGTTTTCATCTGCGGTCCTATCTGAAAAGAATCTAAAGAGAGATAGCAATTGCAATGAACTTCTGACTATAAATCAGATAGCTGTTGGATTGGTAACGGTTCCGGCGGAAAGGAATTCTAAAATACCGACTACAAAAACCGTAACTTTATTGCTGCTATCCAATAAGAAGTCAAAGTATTTATATTATACAATATCATGGTTTCAAGTATTCAAAAAGAAAAAGCTGTACTGTTCCTGAAATTTCATCAGGACAAAGAAATCCTGGTTCTGCTAAACTCATGGGACATCGCCAGTTCTAAGATAATAGAGGCAAGTGGCTATAAAGCAATCGCTACAACAAGCATGGGTATTGCTGCCTCCCTGGGATATCCCGACTGCCAGGTAATCCAATTGCCAGAAATGATTGATGCAATAACTGAAATTGTAAACAATGTACAAGTGCCGGTAACTGCTGACATAGAAGCCGGATATGGCAATAATTTAAGTGAAATAATTGATTCTGTTAAGAAGATAATTGCAACCGGTATTGTTGGAATAAACATCGAAGACAGTATTGATTTAAATCCAAATTTAATTGACGAGATGGAATTTTGTGAAAGAATATCAGCGATTCGCGCATTATCCGATTCACTGGGCTTTCATTTAGTCATTAATGCAAGAACCGATTCGTTTTATACTTCGGCAGGTACGCCAGGAGAAAAATTAGCTGAATCCATTAAGCGGGGCAATAAATACCATGAAGCCGGTGCAGACTGCATATTTGTCCAGCCCGTATCGGACAGGGAAACGATTGCAACATTGGTTAAGGAAATTAACGCCCCGATTAATATTCTTTCGAATCCTGGAATTGGATCAGGAATACTCCCACCATCCGTGCGTGAACTTCAGGATTTAGGTGTTGCCCGTTTAAGCCTTGGTTCAGGTTTGATGAAAGCTACCTTAGCCTTAATTAAAAAAGTTGCTGATGAACTATCCGAAAAAGGAACTTACCATATTTTATCAGATACATTCATACCGCTTGCCGACGCTGCAATGGCATACAAAATGGCAATAGGATTGAATAAATGAGGGAGAGCTACCAGCGGTTTTGTGCAAGCGGCGCTGAAGTGCTGTCAATGAGCAGTGTTGTATTTTCAACCACGATAGCCATCGGAATGAACTTTCAATTTTAAATTTGATAGCTTTCGGATGGGCAAGGTTACGGGCAGACGGGAGTTTTAATTCCTGTCATAAATGTGTGTCCGTTTTGTATAATAATAAAAAACGATGAAAATGAATATATTAATTTTAGGAGCAGGCTTTGGTGGATTGGAAGTCGCCACATCATTACGGGCTAAGCTTGACGAAAATTTCAAAGTCACACTCATTGATAAGAAAGATTTCTTTATAGTTGGGTTCTCTAAATTTGATCTGATGTTTGGACGTAAAACACCCGAAGATGTTAAGAGTTATTATTCTGAACTCCGGAAACAAGGAATTGACTTCGTTCAGGATACCATTGAGCGAATTGATCCTCACAAAAAAGTGGTTAAAACAACAGGAGCTACTTTCACGTATGACTACCTGGTCATTGGTCTTGGCGTTGATTTGCACCCAGAGGCTATACCGGGTTTTAAAGAAGGTGGATACAGCTTCTACTCCTTTGAAGAAGCCCAACGGTTGCGCCCGGCGGTTGAAGAATTTAAGGCAGGTACCATTCTTATCAGTATTTTTAATAAACCCTACCAATGTCCACCTGCACCTTATGAAGGCGCATTGCAGTTGCACGATTATTTTGAAAAGAAGGGGACGCGTGCAAACATTACTATCAAAGTGCTGGCGCCGGGCCCTATTCCTCTCCCGGTATCAAAAGAAACTTCCGCTTCAATTATGAAGTTACTTAGCAAGCACGACATAGAATTTCTTCCAAAACATAAGGTGACAGCATTGGATACTATTAAGAAACAAGCGATAATTGACGGCCTTGCCCCAATGGACTACGACCTCTTTATGGGAGTTCCGATACACCGGCCGCCTAAGGTCATCCTCGAATCTGTTTTTGGCAAAGACGGATGGATAAAAGTCGATCGCACTAATCTTAAAACTGAGTTCGACAATGTATATGCAATTGGGGACGTCACTCATATTCCGGTGGGAGATTTTGCAGTCCCGAAAACGGGTTCATTTGCCGAAGATGCCGCAAAAGCAGTAGTCGCAGATATGATGAACAGGATTAAAGGCGAGCATAATGAAGTGAAATATCATGCCGCTGGTACGTGCTACTTTGAACTGGAATCGGGTAAAGTAGCTAAGATTGACGCCAATTTTTTAGGTGGAGATGAACCTCAATTGTCATTTATTGGTCCGTCAGAGGAATACCTTGCAGACAAAATAGAATTTGAGACTTCCAGGATTAAAAAATGGTTTCATCCAACTACAGACAACAAAAAATAAACGGCATTAAAACATCCGTTTATTAAGGCTGCAAGTGACATTGCAAAGTGACATCGACAAAGTTACAATTCAAAACAAAATATGAATGGAAAATGACTTGAAATTTGAAGAAGCTATTCAATCTTTTACAAAGGAAATTCAGGAAATTGCGCGCCAGGCAAGAAATCTAATTCACGAAATTTATCCGGAAGTTGTTGAAGTCGTTTGGGTACGGCAAAAGAACATAGGTTTTGGGACAGGAATTAAGAAAAAGACTGAGCATTTTTGTTGGCTTATGCCAGCTAATAATCATGTTAATTTGGGGTTTAACTTTGGTGCAGAACTTCCGGATCCTAAAAATTTACTTGAAGGAACAGGGAAATTATTTAGACATATAAAAATAAAATCCAGTGAACAGTTAATTGATAAAGACCTCATAAGAATATTGAAATTTTCTACGACTTATCGTGTTCCAAAATTCACTAAGAAATTTTCCAAATAGTGATATTTGAAAAAAGAGTAAGAAATGGAATACTTCATTATTAGGCTTTGATTCGGTGTGGTGGAAATCAATCAGCATTTGGCTAAAGCAATGAACTTTTAATTATAAATCCGATAGCTCCGGATTGGCAACGGCTCCTACAGAAGGAATTCTAAAACCCCGCCTGCCGTAGGCGTTGGCAGTAATTTTTAAGAAAGAAAAACATGTTAATAAGAACATTCTCAATTACCCTTTTATCAGCTCTTATACTTATAGGATGTAAGGAATCAGTAACTAATAAAAATTTAGAGACTCAAACAGAAGATAGTGTAACACACAGTACAAAAGACCAAAGACCTTTTCAAAAAATGCTATCCTCACAAAAAATATCTTATGAGGTAAGTGCTATGGGTAGCGGATCTATTCAACAACTTATCGTACAACCAACAGGACTTACAGAAATCAATGATAAAATTACACTTGAAATAGATGGACAAGTAATCAATGCAGAAATAGCTGACTTAAATTCTGATGGTTACCCGGAATTACTGGTTTACACTACATCAGCAGGAAGTGGCAGTTATGGTAATGTAATCGGATTTTCCCCTAACAACGGCAAATCGTTAAGTCAGATCTACTTCCCTAATGTTGCAGATAACTCAAAAGCAAATAGCGGATATATGGGACATGATGAATTCGGTGTTGTCGATAATACCCTCGTACAGAAATTTCCTATCTATAAAAAAGGAGACATCAACAGTAATCCAAGAGGAGGCATAAGACAAATTCAATACAAATTAAAAGATGGCGAAGCTTCCAGAAAATTTGTATTAGACAAAATAGTAGAATTGTCAAACAAAGAATAAAGAAGAAAATCTACTGCCAATAATAGCTAAAGTTTCGTTTTGCCAGAAGGGCAAGAAATGATCCGCCTCAGCGGAGAACGAACTATTCTCGTCGAATACAATAAAAAATAAAAAAGAATCGATAAACCGGCCATTGATTTCTTTATGAATTTTTTCAAAAATTGTTTTTTGGAATGATAGGCAGGCAGAACCTGCTTTTTGGTAAATTTCAGCAACCGACCGAAAACTGGAAGTAATTATATGGAACTCGATTGCGTCGAATCACACAGATGCTCTAAAATAGTATTCCGATTTTTTAGGAATTCCTGTGTACTGCAATGTTCCATGATATTCGGAGTTTCTCATTGGCGATTATCAACTTGAGTCAGGGATTATTGATAGTAAATATGCTCCTGAGGGCTACTCACCAGAACCATTGGCCGCAATCGCTTTTGGCATGCGTACGATTTACAGTCGACGCTGGAAAGGGTTAATTTCGCTGGGAGCGACAGAGTGCCAACCGATGACCGACAGAACAGATGGTTTTATTATTGCGGCAGTGGTTGATCCTTTTGGAAACATATTGAGCAACATGTATAAGCCCCATTATCTTAAAAGTCTAACTTTAAAAAATGGATGAAAAATGTATCTGAAAAAATGGGAATTAAAGAAAACTGTAGAGCGTTGTTTATAGATGCTCCCACTGAAGCGACTGACGGTATGGACTTACCTAAGCTTAATATTTCAAAAAATAAATCAGGAGAATTTGATTACATCCATCTTTTTGTGAAAAGGCAAGTAGAATACAAAGAGATATTTCCGAAACTCAAATCGCAGTTAAAGTTAAACGGAATGCTTTGGGTTTCCTGGCCAAAAGGAGGCGGATTGAGCACAGACCTTTCTCTTCCTAAAGTGATCAGTATTGGATACAGCTTTGGACTTGTTGAAAGCACTTGTTTGAGCATTGACTATGTTTGGTCAGGTCTAAAATTTACTCACCCAAAAAAGAGTAAAGTTTACAAGAACAGTCACGCCGACCTGAAAGGAAGAACAACGAATCGCTAATAACTAAGATTTCATTTTCCCCAACGGACAAGAAATGATCCGCCACGGCGGAGAACGAACCATTCTCATCGATTCCAAAAAGAAATAAAAAAAATCGATAAACCCGTTATTCATTCCTGTATAGATTTTTCAAAAAATTGTTTTTTGACTTGCGGGCCCTTGTGGCCACCATTGATGAATATTAGGAGCAAAAAATAGGTTCGGTTAATTTCACAAAAGAAATCCTTTGAATTTGCATTCAGTAATTTACAAATCTAATTTAGTTAAGAGAATCCAACTCAGCGACTTTTGAAACGTTAGTTAGAACAATTTCTTCTCAATATCACCACCACTTTCGTTTTCAGCCACTGTAATTGTCACATTCACACCACAAATGTCACCGCAATGGCGGTTGTGTTGCGCCTTATTTTGACGGGGTTGTTAATAAGGCCATGGAAAACAGATGAAACCTGCAGATCTTCTTTTGGGCAGAAAAACATTTGAGATTTTTGCCGACTACTGGCCTGAACATGAAAATGGATGGCCAGGTATCAATGATGTCAGTAAATACGTTATGTCCAAGACTATGAAAAAGTCAGACCCGACAGACCGGATATCTATCGGGATGAACTTTTAATTATAAACCAGCCTACCGTCTGGCAGGTTTGGCTACGAATCCGGGCAGATGGGAATTCTAAAATCATCAATTGGCTCATTGTTTATTTGCGTATCAATATTTGAATTTCCACTTATTTACTTCTAACCATCTCATTTCGCCATCATAAAAAACATGGCAATTGCTGCTGAGCTCATTGCTAAAAAAGTAATCCATAAAATTATTCTGGAGAGAGGGCCACTTTTATATTCTCCCATAATTTTTTTATTTACAGAAATTCTTATTATTATAAAAATGAGTGGTACAGCAGCTATGCCATTTAGTACAGCCGCATATACCAATGCTTTTACCGGATTGATTCCTATGAAATTAATGGTCAGGCCAATTAATGTGGCGATCGTAATAATACCGTAAAAACCATGTGCTCTTTTCAGTTTTAAATTTAATCCGGATTTCCAATTTACTGCTTCAGAAACTGCATAAGCTGCAGAACCCGAAAGCACAGGAACGGCTAAAAAACCAAGCCCGATAATTCCTATCGAAAAAATAAGCTTGGATAAATAACCTGCATGTGGAAATGAATGTACCAATGGTTCGAGTGCCCTGGCCGCATCTGCGGCGGTTTTTATGTCCGTTACGCCACTTTTATGCAAAACGGTACCTGCAACAACTAGTATGCTCCAGGTGGTAATTTCAGAAATGATCATTCCTGCATTATTATCAACTCGCATAGCATGAATTTTTCTCTTGCTAATTTGTGGCAAGCCTTTTTTTATCCATTTTCTTTGTTTTACTTCTTCTACTTCCTGCGATGTTTCCCAAAAAAACATATAGGGTGAAATAGTAGTTCCTAGAACACCGGTGATAATAAAAAAGAAGGCAAAAGTGAATTCAATATGAGGAATAAAAGTTGCTTTAAGTACGGTAAGCCACGGCATTTGAACGATGAAAACGGTAATAGGATAGGCCAATAATGAAAGTGCCAGCCATTTTAAAATTCTCGCATAAACTTTATAAGTCGTATATATTTCCAGGATTAGGATGCTGGCAGTAAAGAGCAGTGTCCATACCGCAAGACGTAATGGGATGATTAATGAAGCTGCAGCAGCCATTGCACCAATATCCGCACCTATATTGATCACGTTTGCAACTACAACAAGCCCGACAACTGAATATAAAACTTTAGCGCTGTAATTTTCCTTTACAATCGCGGCAATTCCTTTGCCGGTTACCATGCCTATTCTTGCGCATGCTTCCTGTACGCCAATCATAAAAGGAAGCATATACAATGCTGTCCACAATTGTCCATATCCAAATTGTGCGCCCGTTTGGGAATAAGTAGCAATACCGGATGGATCATCATCTGCAGCGCCAGTAGTAAGGCCAGGTCCAAGAATTGACAGGAATTTTGAAAATTTATTCCTTTTAGTGACGGGCTTTTTCTGAGACACTGTTTATGCCAATTTAGATTGTAAGTTAGTTACAATAATAAAAATAAATTACTAAATCTTTGTGCTATTCATGTATTATTTCATGCATTTCACCTTATAATAAAGATAAAATTATTATCCCACGGTTAGCACAAGAATCGTCAGATGTGGCAATGACAGGAGAAATTCTAATGGGCAATAGTATTACCATGAACTTTTATTATAAATTTGGTAACGGTTCCGGCAGACGGCAATTCTAATTCCTATAATACAAAAATGGGGTGACCGTAACTGTAATAAATATGATGAAAATGAATATATTAATTTTGGGAGCAGGGTTCGGCGGATTGGAAGACGCCACATCATTACGGGCTAAGCTTAACGAAAATTTCAAAATCACACTCATTGATAAGAGAGATTTCTTTATAGTTGGGTTCTCTAAGTTTGACCTGATGTTTGGACGTAGAGCGCCTGAGGATGTTAAGAGTTATTATTCTGAACTCCGGACACAAGGAATTGACTTAAAGACAAAATATAAATAAATGGAAAATGACTTGAAATTTGAAGAAGCTATTCAGTCTTTTGCAAAGGAAATTCAGGAAATCGCACGCCAGGCAAGAAATTTAATTCACGAAATTTATCCGGAGGTTGTAGAAGTCGTTTGGGTGCAGCAAAAGAACATAGGTTTTGGGACAGGAATTAAGAAAAAGACGGAGCATTTTTGTTGGCTTATGCCAGCTAATAATCATGTTAATTTGGGGTTCAACTATGGTGCAGAACTTCCGGATCCTAAAAATTTACTTGAAGGAACGGGGAAATTATTCAGACATATAAAAATAAGATCCAGTGAGCAGTTAATTGATAAAGACCTTATAAGTATATTGAAATTTTCTACGACTTATCGTGTTCCAAAATTCACTAAGAAATTTCCCAAATAGTGATATTTGAAAAAGACTAAAAAGCAATACTTCACTATTAAGCGTTGGTTAACCATTGTTCGGTGTGTCACGAATGAAGGGAAGTTGATAGTACTTTTCTTGCTTCTGTAAAGCCTGTTTTAAAATGGCTTCAGAACCATCAATACAATTATGATCAAAAAAATCACATTTTCTATCCGTTCATAAAAGAATAATTTTTGTGCTAACTTATAATATTCCTTAGGGATATTATCACCGGTATGGTTCTTCAATAACGCCTTTATCGGTTTTGACCTGGGTGAAAGTATCACTGGTCCAAATCCCAGGGCAATTAAAAACAGGGTCAAACTGGTGACATACCATCCAATCCGGAATAGATATGAATTTATGGCTCCCATCGCCAGGCCTGAAAGCAGCAGCAGCGTTCCTCCGACCATTACAAAGATGTGTAACCTGTTGCGGATCAGATAAGCATGCCTTAATTCCGTCATTGTTCCTGCCTTTGTAACAATATAGATCATAATAAACCCAGGGCCTAATCCTAAAATAGCCGAGAAAACATGTACCAATAGAAGAATCCTATAAAACGTCATAATCTAAACCTTCAAAATAACTTGATTACTCTTCGATAAAAGAATACAATGATGATAAGCCAGAGCTGCTCTCATTACTACATGTCCCTTGTATTTTGTTGCAAACTTCCTATTAAATTTATATTCCGCTTATCGAAATTGGAAATAAAGGAGAAGTGATATTTTATTTCATCTGTAAGCGCAGGCCTATGCTTGTACTACTTATATGAGAATACATTATATACATTTTATGAACAACAAAGACAAACTCCATGATAACGATAAATCGCGCAAATGGAATAAAGAATTGACTGCATTGCATTTAGTTTGTAATAATAGTGCACCCGCTTGCGACAACATAGTGGCCTGGCATTTTAAATACAACAGAGCTATTGATTATTATACTAATTAAAATGGGGTTGATAGAAATGGGGCATTTAAAATTCTGGAGTAATGATCAGATTATTGAAATAATTACGACCTATCCGCCTTATTCTATTAAAATTAAAGAAAAGGCACAGTGATTTATTTAAAGAGATTACTTTTATAAATCCATTCATTTAAAATTTTACCAGGATGCTTGTAATACTCAATATCTTTTCAGGCCTGTATGACCAGTTGATTGGCTTTCTCGGCATTGGGCCATTGTTTGACATGTACCAGTCGGGTGATTATAGCTCATTACAGACCTTGAAAGGAATACAGCACGCTATAGGCCCGGTTATCCCTTTCTTGCTGATCATAGAGATTATCCGTGCAGCTTTGCAAAAAAACCTTCGCTTTGCCCATTATAAACTACAGTTCTTTTCGTATGTGTTCAATAGTTTTGTAGGAAGGTTTATTTCTATTGCTGCTGTTGCCTTTTGCATCGGACATCTTGAAAAATTTTCCATCATCAATACAAAATTTACCTGGTACTGGCTCATTTACGGCTATGTAGTATGGGA
>JBDTJI010000077.1:0-6173 GCA_039935935.1 Ginsengibacter sp.
TTTTAAAGAACAATTTTGATATGGAAGATAGATTGAAAGAATTATCCAAACAGATAGAAGGGCAATTGTACACAGATGATACCATGCGTAAGTTGTACGCAACAGATGCTTCCGCTTACCAGGAAAAACCCCTGGCAGTGGCTATTCCCATCTCAATTGACGATCTCAAAAAACTAATTGCTTTTGCAAAAACAAATCATACTTCATTAATACCAAGGACTGCCGGAACCTCCCTTGCCGGACAGGTAGTAGGTAGCGGGATTGTGGTCGATGTTTCCAAAAATTTTACAAAAATTATTGAGCTAAATGAAGAAGAACATTGGGTTCGTGTACAGCCGGGCGTGATAAGAGACGAACTCAATATGTACTTAAAGCCATACAGCTTATATTTTGGCCCCGAAACATCTACAGCTAACCGTGCGATGATGGGCGGCATGGTAGGTAATAACTCGTGTGGCTCCAATTCAATTGTTTACAGAAGCACAAGAGAGCATTTACTGGAAGTGAATGTACTGCTTAGTGATGGCAGCGATGCGGTGTTTAAAGCATTAAGCCTTGATGAATTTCACGAAAAATGTGAGGGGAATAACCTGGAAGCCAGAATTTATCAAAATGTGAGAAGCATTTTAAGTAATTATGACAACCAGCAGGAAATAAGAAAAGAGTTTCCGAAGAAAAGTGTAGAGCGAAGAAACACAGGCTATGCATTGGACATCTTATTAGACACTGCTCCGTTTATAGCAGGAAAAGCGGATTTTAATTTTTGTAAATTAATAGCTGGGTCTGAAGGTACATTGGCATTTATTACTGACATAAAATTGAATGTAGTTCCGTTGCCTCCTTCAGGATCCGGGCTTTTATGTGTTCATTTTAATTCTATTGACGATGCTTTGCGGGCAAATTTAATTGCTTTAAAATACAAACCAAGGGCAAGTGAATTAATTGATCATTATATTCTGGAATGTACCAAAGAGAATATTGAGCAAAGTAAAAACCGGTTCTTTGTGAAGGGTGATCCCGAAGCTGTTTTAGTCATAGAACTTGATGCAACTACGCGCGAAGGTGTGATAGAGATTGCAGCAGAATGTGAAAAGGAAATGCGAGCCGCAGGGTTGGGTTACCATTTCCCTTTATTATTTGGTGATGATACTAAAAAAATATGGACACTCCGCAAGGCAGGCCTGGGATTATTGAGCAATTTGCCCGGCGATGAAAAAGCCGTTCCGGTGATTGAAGATACCGCGGTAGATACGAACGACCTTCCTGCTTACATTGAAGACTTCAATAAAATCCTGAAGAAATATGGCTTATATGCTGTTCATTATGCACACGCCGGTTCAGGCGAACTGCATTTGCGTCCTATTATTAATTTGAAGACAGAAGAAGGCAACCGACTTTTCAGGATCATTGCACAGGAGATTGCGGATTTGGTAAAAAAATACCAGGGTTCTTTAAGCGGTGAACATGGCGATGGAAGGCTTCGCGGAGAATTTATCAAGCAAATGGTAGGTGAAAAAAATTACGAGATGTTTAAGAGTATTAAACACGCATGGGATCCTGATAATATTTTTAATCCGAATAAAATTGTAGATACGCCACCAATGAATACCATGCTCAGGTACACGCCGGGCCAGAAGACACCAGAATTTAAAACGGTATTCCGCTTTCATAACCAGGATGTTTTACAACATGCCGAGCAATGCAATGGCACTGGTGAGTGTCGCAAAACGCATTTAACGGGCGGTACTATGTGTCCGTCGTACATGGCTACTAAAAATGAAAAGGATACAACAAGAGCGAGAGCTAATATTTTAAGAGAGTTTCTTACCAATTCGACCAAGATGAACCGTTTTGATCATAAAGAAATTCATGATGTGATGGATTTGTGCCTTAGTTGCAAAGGGTGCAAATCAGAATGTCCTTCCAGTGTGGACGTGGCCAAATTAAAGGCGGAATTCCTTCAGCAATATTACGATGCCAATGGGGTACCCTTTCGTTCTAAGCTGATCGCAAATTTTAATAATGCGTCAAAATTAGGATCTATTGCGCCGGGCATTTATAACTGGATGATGACAACTCCTGCAATCAGTAATTTGATAAAACGTTTTTCAGGTTTTGCTGTAAAACGTTCCATGCCTACTTTGTATAAAACTAGCTTAAGAAAATGGTTTGACAAAAGAGAAAAGAACAAAGCTAACGGTGACAGCCAGGTGAAAAAGAGGAAAGTCTATTTATTCTGTGATGAGTTTACTAATTATAATGATACCGAAATTGGGATTAAAGCGATCCTTCTTTTGGAAAAATTAGGATATGAAGTAATGATGACTGCTCACGAAGAAAGCGGAAGAGCCTGGATGTCGAAAGGTTTGTTGAGGCACGCTAAAATATTCGCTACTAAAAATGTTGCCATTTTTAGTAAGATTATAACGGAAGAAATTCCTCTTATCGGTATAGAACCCAGCGCTATACTTGCTTTCAGAGATGAATATATTGACCTGGCAGATGAAGAGAACTTAGAAACGGCAAAAAAATTATCAAAGAATGTTTTTATTATAGACGAATTTTTTGCCAGCGAAATTGATAAAGGAAACATCCAAAAAAGTTCGTTTACTACCGAAAAGCGCCACATCAAACTTCAGGGGCATTGCCACCAAAAATCATTGTCTTCGGTAGCTTCTTCATTAAAAATGATGTCCTTACCCGAAAATTATTCGGCCGAAAACATTCCATCCGGCTGCTGCGGCATGGCGGGTTCATTTGGTTTTGAAAAAGAGCATTATGATTTGTCTATGCAAATTGGTGAGTTGGTTTTATTTCCCACAGTGCGAAGCGCAGCTGCCGATGTGATTATCGCTTCTCCGGGCACAAGCTGCCGCCACCAGGTAAAAGATGGGACGGGAGTAAAAGCGTTGCATCCGGTGGAGGTGTTGTATGAGGCACTGGTGTAAGGTGAAGATTCGTTCAATCAGCACTCTCTAACTTTGAGATATTTCCAAGGATTTTATGCAATGCATTATGAAAATCTTTTGTTTTTGGTGGATTGCCAAAAAACATATCGTCTATATCTGCATTGCTAAATCGCAGCATCCCAGCTATTAATTTTTTTGACTTTAAAATAAAATCCTTTTCATCCTCACACTCATCACTGAGCAAACCAAATTGCAGTGTAAGGTCATAATTGAATCGTTCTGACTCAATCATAATAGCCTTGTCGGTTTTGTCGGTTAAATCATCGGTATCTATTGGCATGAGTATATTACTTAAAGCGTATGAAATTATGAACGTTTTTTTAGAGAAATGGAACTTAATTGTTCAATCATTTAGAAGTTTAGGTTCATAAAGAAAATTGGTACCTATTCTTCATTCTTTAATATTTAAGGTCTATCCTTCTTTTTCAACCACTTTTTTTCTGGCTGGTCTTGGTTATGGTATCGGGTGAAAGGTAGGAATTTCCTCTATCATTTCCAGGCAGTCTTTCAGGCTTAAATTATTTGCAACAGGAAACCATTTCCCAGTGTGCCTGAAATACGATAAATTAAAACAATCACTTTTTACATATTCCGGGCGCGCAAACCCTTCCTCAAATTCCTTATCAATTACTGCGTTTTCCCCGTTTTGATATTTGGCAATAAAATAAATATAGTTCCCCCGCCATTTCATAGAAATATCAATAAGATAATTATACTCTTTATTTGGATTCTTATTAAATATATTTTTTTAAACTTGTCAACAAGGAGCTGGCAATGGTTTTCAATTTCTGTTTTTCCTGTGATGGGAAGTTTTGTGCGGTTCATTTTTTCCCAGAGGATATATTTTTTTGTAGCCTTCTTCATTTAGTCAAATTTCCTTTCAATAATTTTTACTTCTTCACAGACCAAATCATTCAGTTTGTAAAAGCAAGACATCTATTTCTTTTCTAAAGTGGTGGTGGACTGATTTTTCTTTGAAAAAAATCATTTTTTTTAAAGAAAAAGAGAATTTATTCCAGGCTTTTAATAATGCCCTTTTAACGAATAAATATAAAGGGTGTTTTCTGATATTTCGTAAATGAGCCTGTCTGCCGAAGTAATACGCCTGCTCCATTTACCTGTCAGGTTATGCTTCAAAGGCTCAGGCTTTCCAATACCTTGAAAGGGAGTTTCCAGAATATTCTCAATCAGTCTTGTAATCTTGTTCTGTATTTTTATGTTTCCGGATTTAATCCACTCGCGGGCATCCTCTTCTGCCCTGTCTGAGTATTCTACTTCCATAGATTGGAGATGTCTTTTTTAATGCCTCTCCCTTCTGTGAACTGCTTTTCACCTTCTTTTATTTTTGCAACAAACGCAGCACTATAAGGACTTTTTTCAAAATCCACTTCTATAGCTTTTAAAAAAGCTTTCACTACTTTTAATTTATCCTCATTAGGGGGATGTACAATTAATGTTTCCATAATTCAAAATTCAGATTTCTTGCCTGCATTTCCAAATCGGCTTCGCAAATACGGCTTCTTGTCAAATGTTTACGTTAAAAATTTTGGGTGTAGAAATGGATTGAATGATACGAATTAAGTTTTATGTACTTATTTATTTACTTGTTTGCCTCAAATAATTTTCTTAAACTTTTAATGTTATTGTTTTTCTACCTGGGGACTATTTGTCCTTATTTAGCTATTTAGCTCTGTACCTTGTTACAGTGTTTATATTCCTGTAATATTTTACTTTTGCTTCCTGCGTTTTACCTTCCATTGCTCCGTGAGGAGTAGCATGTTCCAAAATGGAATTAACTGAATTCCTCGTTTCAAAAATATCTTTCGGGTGTTTGGTAATTGCGAGTCGTTGTACTCCGAACAAATCAGCAATTTTTTGCTGCGTAAGCCAAATTGTTTCATCTTGCAAATAGATTTCAACCTTTGCTTTCCCATTTTGAGTTGTGTAAAGTAGTATCTCACTAAAACCTTCGGTTGCTTTTTTCATCTTCGCAAATATTAAAATAGCTTTTTTTTCAGGACTCAATGACTTGACATAGCAATACAGTATTTATTTCTCACCCCGCCCATCCTTCTCTGTCCAAACTCCTGTACTGGATAGCTTCTGCAAGATGTTCCGGTTTGATGTCGTCACTATCGGCTAGGTCTGCAATAGTGCGGCTAACCTTCAGGATACGATCGTAGGCTCGTGCGGAAAGATTTAATCTTTCCATCGCGATCTTTAAAAGATTAGCACCTACCTGTGAAATGACACAAATTTCTTTGAGCGTTTTACTACTCATCTGTGCATTGCAATAAACACCGGGATTGTCTTTATAACGTTCTGCCTGTTTCTCCCTTGCGCGAATCACGCGTTCACGGATACTTTCACTTTTTTCAAACTCTTTTGTGGAAGATAATTCACTGAAGGCAACCGGTGTTACTTCTACATGCAGGTCTATCCTGTCGAGCAATGGCCCGGAAATCTTATTCAAATATTTTTGAACAGCTCCGGGAGGACAAGTGCATTCTTTGTCAGGATGGTTGTAATATCCGCAAGGACAGGGATTCATGGACGCAATCAACATAAAACTGGATGGAAAATCCAGCGCCACTTTCGCTCTCGAAATAGTAACTTTTCTTTCTTCCATGGGTTGACGCATCACTTCCAAAACGGTTCGCTTAAATTCAGGTAATTCGTCTAAAAATAAAACTCCATTATGAGCAAGAGAAATTTCACCTGGTTGCGGTACGCCACCACCACCTACAAGGGCCACATCTGAAATAGTGTGATGAGGTGATCGAAAAGGACGTTTAGAAATTAGTGTTGAATCCTCCGGAAGTTTACCAGCCACACTGTGGATCTTGGTAGTCTCTAATGCTTCCTGTAGGCTCAACGGCGGTAGGATTGTTGGTAAACGCTTGGTCAGCATGGTTTTTCCTGCCCCGGGCGGGCCTATAAGTATCGCATTGTGACCCCCTGCCGCAGCTATTTCCAGTGCGCGCTTTATATTTTCCTGGCCTTTTACATCACAAAAATCAATTTCAAAATTGCTTTGGGCGTTCGCAAATTCTTCCCTCGTGTTTACAATTGTTGGTTGAATAGAATTTTCATCAATGAAAAAATCAATCACCTCATTAATATGTCCAACACCATATACATTCAGCTTATTTACCATCGCCGCTTCACGGGCATTTTCTTTTGGCAAAATCAATCCCTTAAAAT
>JBDTJI010000078.1:0-3502 GCA_039935935.1 Ginsengibacter sp.
ATAAATACGAAGTTTCGGTAAAAGCCGGAGAAAGGGTTATGTTGCCTGCTGTCAGAGGTGCCGACAAAAAAACACTCGTCATCAGCAATGGATATAGCTGCCGCGAACAGATAGAACAATTGACCGATAGAGAAGGCATGCATATTGCACAGGTATTACAAATGGCCTTGCATGAAAATGGCAGAGCGGATAGTAAAGCAACCGATTTTCCGGAAAAACAATATGTCGATGATATGAAACTTCATTCACCAGCCCTCACAGTAAAGCGCACTGTATTGCTGGCTTCAGTAATTGGACTTATTGCAATTAGTTGGTTATTGGTTAGCAAAAATATAAAGAGGAAGGAAGTTAAAAATTATAGTTGAGTTTAAAATGGACATAACATAGCGAAAGACAATAAATACCTGCTATCGAACAGACGGCTTTATTTACTGGAAAAGTGCACAGGATCCAGTCAGACGAGAGACCGTCAGACAGGAGGCAGGCAATAATTAATAAAATAAATTAAATGATACTATGGCAACAAAATCAAAAGAAACTGAAAAGAAATTCGATACAATTCCTGCAGGCACAGATGTTACCTGGCATTATCGAAGCGCAATTGGTCATGGCACGGTAAAAAGTATCTACAAGAAAGGAACGAACGCAGATAACACAGAATACTCAATACAGCAGCATGACCACCATCCTGGTGAACCGGAGATAGTCCATCACTATGGAAGAGCATTGACTCTTAAAAAGTAATTGCCGAAAATCTTATCTGACGGCCTCCGTGTGACAAGGTTTTTGGTGGTGGTGTTATGGCGCTTTTCCGTTTTATGATGTTTATTACTTCTGGGTATGCCTGTAAGCTGGTCGATTTCCCGGATACTTTTATCGTCTGGGTTTTTGCCACACCGCTCTTTTATGGCGGTGCCAGAACAGGGACGCATCTTACGATAATTCGCGAAACCGGTTTGTCTCAGGAGAAATAACTACAGATGAATACCAGGTAGCAATAAAGGTTCTTGAAGAAGATTTTTAAAAATCATTAACGACAACAAGGTTAGTTTTCAAAGATCGAACAGGATCATTTTTTAAAAAAGAAAATTATGGAATAGAATGAAAATGCAAACGCTTTAAAGAATGTTGGCACAGCAATTGGCACTGGCCTCATTGCAGGTTTGGAAGGAACTATCGATATGACTGTTTCGTAAATGATAATAATAATAGGCCGCGAAGGCAGTGACTCCAACCCGAACAATAAATATCAAAAATTGTATTTCACAATTAATAAAAAAACAATGAAAAAAGATTTTAAAGGAAAAACAGTAGTGATAACAGGTGCATCAGCAGGCCTGGGAAGAGCTATGGTGCGTGAATTTGCGAAGCATGGCGCTAACATTGGGCTGATAGCAAGAGGTGAAGATGGATTGAACGCGGCCAAGGCAGAAGTGGAAAGTTATGGAGGAAGAGCTTTGGTGTTACCAACAGATGTAAGCAATGCAGACGAAGTAGAAAAGGCCGCTCAGGAAATCGAAGACCATTTTGGGTCAATTGACGTCTGGATAAATAATGCTATGGTAAGCGTATTCGGACCATTCAAGAAAATGGAAGCGGAAGATTTTAAGCATGTTACTGATGTTACTTACCTCGGCCAGGTTTATGGTACACAGGCGGCTCTTAAAAGAATGCTTCCGAAAGATAAGGGAACTATTATTTTAATTGGCTCTGCGCTTGCATACCGTGGTATTCCTCTGCAGTCGGCCTATTGTGGTGCCAAGCATGCCATACATGGTTTCTTTGAATCATTAAGAAGTGAGTTGATAAAAGATAAAAGCAACGTTAAGCTAAGTATGGTGCAAATGCCTGCTATGAATACCACACAATTTGGCTGGGTAAAAAGCTATCTTAAAAACAAGCCCAAACCAATGGGCCAGATTTTTGAACCGGAGGTAGCAGCAAAAGCCGTGGTGCAGGTCGCAAGAGATCATCAGAGAGAATTGTATGTCGGTTACCCCACAGTGCAAACTATCTGGGGAAACAAAGTGCTTCCCGGTTACCTCGATAACTATCTTGCAAAAACAGGATTTGATGGTCAGCAGACAGATGAGCCTGAATCTGCCGACAGGCAAAATAATTTGTGGGAACCTGTTCCCGGCGATCATGGAGCACGAGGAACCTTTGCTGCCGAATCGTGGAACCGCAGCCCTGAAATATGGATGGCCACCCACAGAAAAACGACATGGGGAATGCTTGCAGGCCTGGCAATTGGAATTGGCGCGATAGCAGTTTTAAAAAATAAAAATTAAAAGATTCGTGATTATTAAAATAAAATAATCTGTGCACATCCGTGTATCAGTGACTTAAGAAAACAAAATCATTCGTGCTAATTCGTGAAATTAGTGGTAATAAAAAAAATAAAAATATGGCAATAGGAAAAAAAATATGGGCAATAGCAGAGGGTTATATACCAGGTTACAGCAATGGCCCCCCACCCGATTTTATAAGTCACGAAGCAGCATGCATTTTAAACACCTCTGATGAAGATGCACATGTACAAATCATGCTTTACTTTACTGACAAGGAACCGGTAGGACCTTATAAGGTGACGGTAAATGCAAGAAGAACGAAGCATTTGCGGTTCAATGATCTGACGGACCCTCAGCCTGTTCCTTTAGAAACCAATTATTCAAGTGTTTTTGTTTCAGACCAGCCAATTGTGTTGCAATATACACGGTTGGATTTACGGCAGAATGCGAATGCTTTAATAACCACGATCGCTTACACTGAGTAAAAAGGTGTCTATTATTTCGCCACGCGAGAGCAATGACGGAAGCCGAGAAGAATATTTCTTCCTAAAGAATTCGTGCCAATTCGAGAATCCTGACGGCTTCCATATTGCTATTGGGACGGTGTTGCCTAAAAATAAAAAATGAAATATTAATTAATCAACAACGATCAGCAAAAGACATATGCTATTATTATGGATAGTTGCGATGAAGTAACAGAGCAGTTAATGATTTTTGCAAAAAAAGAAAAAGTGAATGCTTCACAATTCATGGCTATCGGTGCTTTCAGCGAAACCGTTACGGGTTTTTTTGATTTCTCCATTAAAGATTATCAAAAAACTACTTTCCAAGAACAACTGGAAGTATTGTCATTAACCGGCGATGTCTCTATGTATAAAGATGACTATAAAATACATGCTCACGTAGTGTTAGGAAGGAAAGACGGTACTGCGCGTGGCGGTCATTTGATGGAAGGGATTGCACATCCTACGCTTGAAATAATTTTAAACGAATCGCCTGAGTATTTAAAAAGAGAGATGGACAAGGATTCAGGGATCCCATTGATCAAAATATAAATTCTATTATGTCAAATAACACGACAGCGCCCGGCGCACCCGGCGTTTCTCCCCGCTGGACATCCAGCGCCAAATCCGGAGTAGGAAAATCTTTTGATGGTTCATCCAGAGTCGCTTTCACATTAAGCCACGGTATTCTTGATGAAATATATTATC
>JBDTJI010000079.1:0-12581 GCA_039935935.1 Ginsengibacter sp.
TTCTCTTCCCTTGCTAAAGCTATCTAAGGAGCCCTGCCATTGTTTTACGAGATCGGTTAGAGGTATCTTCCTGGTGGTGAACACACCGAGGTTTCTGTGCAGAGGTAATATCCATTCATCTTCCGGAAGTGCAGAAGTGGCCCCTACGGAAATAGCTTCCTGGCCAATGCCACTGAACCATTTTGAGATCTTCCCCTGCCGGAGTGATAACAACATTTTTTCTTCGATCAAACGGGGAAGGAGTAAATTTCTGTATAGGCTTATCAGTTTTTCATCAGTAAAATTATCTCTATTGAACTCCATCTTACAAATTTCTATTATTCGCGGTAAATAAAAAAAGAGAAAACAAAAGAAAAGTAGAAACAAATCTTATCCTTCTAACGACGGTCTTTTATAAAATTATTGATAGCAGAAGATAGAAAAGATAGGAGTAGACCGAAAATAAAAGCCCAGAAAAAACCATCAATATGAATCCCGGATACAAATTTTCCCGCTAATATTACCATCAATACATTGATGACTAATAGAAATATCCCCAGCGTAACAATAGTGATTGGCAAAGTAAATATGATAAAAACCGGCTTCACGATTGCGTTTAATATGGCCAATACTAATACAAACAACAGCGCAGTCCAATAAGAGTCTATTATAATATGCGGATTTAAGATCATGGACAGTCCATAAGCAACTACTGCCGTTATAAGAAGTTTTAAAATAAATTTCATTTTTGTATTTTTTGGCTGTTTAACAATCCAGAATATAAGGTTATAGAGTGCATAGAAAAAAAAGATGAGTAAACTATGTAAAATTAACCCCATCGCAAGTATTATACAAATAAGCCTTCACTCTCATTTACCAAAATGATTAATTTGCCTTAATCAAAATATAAAAATTGTATTTTCGATAATTATATTTTTTTCCTTTAAAATTTCAGCATGTTTAAACTCAACAAATTCTTAATCGTTTTATTACTTTTTACACTTACTTTCTCAGCAGTTGATGCACAGCACCCCCCTTTCTACTCAAACATACTAAAATTTAAAAGCCAGGACAGCATCAACTTCCCCCCGAAAAATGCTATTCTTTTAATTGGCAGTTCTTCCTTCACAAAATGGACCGATGTGCAGGATTATTTTCCGGATTTTACGATTATCAACCGCGGTTTTGGAGGTTCATCTTTACCGGATCTGATTCGTTATGCTGACGATATTATTTTTCCTTATTCCCCGCACCAAATAATTATTTACTGTGGTGAAAATGATTTCGCTGCTTCTGAATCTGTAAGCGTAGACCTGGTATTTAACCGGTTCAAACAATTATTCCAGTTAATCAGGCAAAGATTGCCCAATACGACAGTTGCATTTATATCAATGAAGCCGAGCCCCAGCAGGAAGAAGGACAGGCAAAAACAAGCAGCTTGCAATTCATTGATCAAAAATTATTTAAAGAAACAGAAAAATACTTCGTTTATAGATGTGTATCACAAAATGTTAAATGAAGATAAAACTCCTATTAAGGAAATTTTTACCAGAGACAGTTTGCACATGGATGCAAACGGTTATAAAATCTGGCAGAAAGTCATTGAGCCTTATCTAATCAAATGATTTGGAATTCCTTTTTTTTAACCCACAATAAAAATCTCTATCTTTAATAACCTTATCTTTAAATCTATATGATTCGTCGTATATTTCTTAAATAAATTATCACACGTAATTCACCAAAAAACTCTAAACAATCTATTTTATGAAAAGAAGAGACTTTATGCATTATTCAGCCTTTACAGGGGCTTCTTTATTTACAGCTTCGCTGGCCAAGGCTGCGCTTGCGAAAAGAGACAGTCCGTTGGCTGATCAACCTTTTCACCTTAATTATGCTTTTCATGATGGTATGTTCAGTAATAGTGCCGGTAAAGATTTTATTGACCAGATAAAATTTGGTTACGACAGAGGATTTCGCTCTATTGAAGACAATGGAATGTCTAAACGCCCGGCTGCTCAGCAACAGAAAATCGGAGATACCCTGGCAAAATTAGGCATGGGTATGGGTGTTTTTGTTTTAGATAAAGGAGGCAATTCTGCCAATACTCTTGCGGCAGGAAATCCCGACTACATCGAAATATTTTTGAAAGGATGCCGCGATGCCGTTGAAGTTTCAAAGCGCATTAATGGTAAACTGACAACCGTAGTGCCTGGCGATTTCGAAAGAAAATTACCAATAGGCATTCAGACTGGTAATGTGATAGAGGCTTTGCGCAGAGGAGCAGAAATTCTGGAACCGCATGGTATCGTTATGGTGCTTGAGCCACTAAGTGATACGCCCAATCTTTTTCTTCGGACTTCCGATCAAACCTATGAAATATGTAAAGGAGTCAATAGTCCGTCCTGTAAGATTCTTTTCGACATATATCACATGCAACGCAATGAAGGCAATCTCATCAACAATCTTGATATCGCCTATCCTGAAATAGCGTATTTTCAAATTGGCGATAATCCTGGCAGAAAAGAACCAACCACAGGAGAGATCAATTATAAAAATGTTTTTAAACATCTATATGAAAAAGGCTACAAGGGAATTTTAGGAATGGAACATGGTAATTTTAATCCCGGCAAAGAAGGGGAAGAGGCTTTAATAAAGGCTTACAGAGATTCAGATAATTTTATTTAATTAAGAACTGAATGATTAGACGGCGTCCCTCGATTAGCAATTTTTCTTTCATTTTTATATTTACTTTCTTATCTACACAAGCCTTAGTTGCTCAGAGGAAATTTATTTTTGAGCAACCAAAAATGGGGTCCCCATTTACGGTTACCATTTTTTCAAATGATTCAGCCAAAGCTGCCGAAGCTGCCGCCATTGCATTTCATTGTGCTGATTCGCTTAACCACATCTTCAGTGATTATATCGATAGTAGTGAACTAAACCGTCTCAATGCTACAAGTGGACAAGGGCATTATGTGCCTGTTTCTACTGCTATGTTCGACATTATAAAATATTCGTTGGAAGCGGCACAGAAAAGCCACGGGAACTTTGATGTTACTATGGGTCCTGTGATTAAGTTATGGCGAAAGGCACGCAAAGAAAAAAAATTGCCTGATAGCAGCCTCCTTAAAAATGCATTAGGTAAAGTAGGATATAAGGATATTCATGTAGATACTATTCATCAATGTGTCTGGCTCAAAAAGTCTGGAATGCAATTAGACCTTGGTGGGATAGGAAAGGGCTATGTGGCACAGGCTGCTTTGAACATGATAGAGGCTGCGGGTCTTCATTCAGCGATGGTAAATGCAGGAGGAAGCATAGTGGTGGGAGGAGCGCCTCCAGGACGTGATGGCTGGCGGATAGGCATTACTCTTCCTGAACAAAAGGAAAAAATTATGTCAGGGTTATTGTTGCTCAAAAATACTTCGGTAGCTACCTCGGGTGACATTTATCAGCATCTTGATATCAGCGGTAAAAGGTATTCTCACATAATTGATCCTGAAACCGGGTTGGGCATTACCACACAAAGATCTGTAACTGTCATCGCTAAAAACGGAGCGGTGTCTGACTGGCTCTCAACCGCTTGCAGTGTTCTTACTATTGATAAAGCCATTGCATTAGTGAAACAATTAAAAGATGCAGCTATATTAATAACTGAGATAAAAGATGGCAAGCTAATTCAAAAAAATTCTGAAAACTTTAAAGACTATTTTGTAAATTCAAGGACATTATGATCTTTTTATCATTAACTTCATCATCCATAATTTTTTTTTAAATCATGATGAAAAAAACAGTGCTGCTTTTTTTGCTGGCCTCTTTAAAATATAGTCCCATTGCATGGTCTCAGGACAAGGCTGAGAGTTTTACCGGCTATGAGCAGAATATTCCCGGAACTGAAGTTAATTTTAAAATGATACCCATACCGGCAGGCTCTTTTAATATGGGAAGTCCTGAGAATGAAAAAGGGCACCAGGCTGATGAAGGCCCGGTAACCAAAGTGAAATTAGACGCGTTCTGGATGGGCGAACATGAAGTTACTTATGATGAGTACGTCTTTTTTCTTGATGAGGGTGTCGATCCCGGTTCTGCACCAGACGGGATTACGAAGCCGAGTCCACCTTATGTAGATTTTACTTTAGGTATGGGCAAAGCCGGTGGCTTTCCGGCGAATAGTATGACTCAATATGCAGCACTCATGTATTGCAAATGGCTGTATAACAAAACAGGAATCTTTTACCGGTTGCCTTCTGAGGCCGAATGGGAATATGCCTGCAGAGCAGGATCAGAAAAAGCGTATCCATTTGGAGACGATGTAAAGCAACTTGATAATTATGCATGGTATGCCGCCAACAGTGATAACAAATATCATCCCGTAAAAAAATTAAAACCTAATCAATGGGGATTGTATGATATGTTGGGCAACTTAGCTGAGTGGACCTTAGACCAATATGATAAGGGCTACTTTGAGAAGTTAAAAGTAAGTGCTGTTAACCCTGCTTTTCCACCCAAGACAAAATACCCGATTACTTTAAAAGGAGGCAACTATGGTGATAACGCTGCTAACTTAAGGAGTGCAGCCCGCATTCCCTCAACGCCTAAGTGGAATGCCCGTGATCCCCAGATACCAAAAAGCAAATGGTGGATGGCCGACGCTCCTTTTATTGGCTTTCGTTTAGTTCGTCCATTAAAACAACCCACTGCCACAGAGGTTGATCAATTTTTCACACAATATTTATCGTTATAAACACTTTTTACATTCTAAAAAACACAATTATATGAATACCGAAAATTTAAAGAATACTCATCAAAGCAGGCGAGAATTTGTAAAAAATTCTTCCTTGCTGGCAGGCGGTTTACTGGCTGCACCTATACTTACCCATGCTAATTTTTTCTCCGGTGCAAAGGGTACGATCAAAATAGCCTTAATTGGTTGTGGCGGACGTGGCACGGGGGCAGCGGTGCAGGCATTAAGCACTAAACAAGATGTACAATTGGTAGCAATGGCAGATGCTTTCAGAGATCGCCTGGATGGAAGCTATAAAAGCATTTCTGAAGAGATGACGGATACCAAAGACAGATTGAATGTCAAAGAAGAAAATAAATTTGTAGGGTTTGATGCCTACAAACATGCTATCGCACTGGCAGATGTAGTGATATTGGCGACTCCTCCCGGGTTCAGGCCTATTCATTTTGAGGAAGCGGTAAGGCAAAATAAACATGTGTTTATGGAAAAGCCATTAGCTACTGACCCTGCAGGTATCCAGCGAATACTGGCAGCAGCACAAATTGCAAAGTCTAAAAAACTTAATGTGGTTACCGGGCTGCAACGCAGGTATCAAACTTCCTACAGGGAATTGATGAAACGGGTTCATGACGGCGCTATTGGAGATATCGTATCAGCACAGGCATGGTGGGATAGTGATGGAGTTTGGGTGCGTCCCCGCCAGGCTGGACAGACTGAGATGGAATATCAAATGCGCAACTGGTATTATTTTAACTGGCTGTGTGGCGATCACATTACCGAGCAACATATCCACAACCTGGATGTAATTAACTGGGCGCTCGAGGCATATCCAGCCAAAGCACAGGGTATGGGAGGCCGTGAGGTGCGCAAGGGCAAAGATTATGGTGAAATCTTTGATCATCATTTTGTAGAATTTCATTATGATAATGGGGCCATATTAAACAGCCAGTGCAGGCATATAAAAGGCACCATGACTAAGGTAGATGAACTGGTGACCGGAACTAAAGGAAAAGTATATTTTGGTGACGCCCGAATCACAGATCCTAAAGGGAAAACCATTTATCAATTTGATAAGAAAACTGAAAATCAACCTTATCAAAATGAGCATGATGAATTATTTGCGGCCGTAGCTAAGGGCATATTCAAATTCAGCGATGCAGAGAGAACTGCGAAAAGTACCATGACATCGCTGCTCGGACGTATGGCTACCTATTCCGGCCAGGTGATAGATTGGGAGCAGGCAATCAATTCCGGCATTAATATTATGCCTGAAAAATATGATTTTGATGCTGCACCTCCTGTATTACCGGATGAAAATGGTATATATGCTGCTGCAATACCTGGTGTTACTAAGTATTTTTAAGATAGGATGAAAACGGATTGATAAGGCTGATGGGATAATAAGCGTTTCGCACAAGAGGCAATTCCTTTTACTTCGCAAAATTGATTGATCACAATGGTTACTTCAAGTATTCATTGAATTAAACAGTTTTGCTTTCATGTCTGAATCTATTTGTCTAATGATATAGTTGTTGAGTTTTTCCATAAACGTCACTATATTTTCATTACCCCTTATGCTTTAAGCAAGAGCAGCAAATAATTTTTGTTGAAAAATTTACCCTCACCATTTGTGAGTAAAACATCTTTAAGTTTTACTTTCCATGCATTGTCGGTTCTCTTTGTATTGTTCCACCATTTTCTAATTTCAGCAAACTCCTCATTCTGTATCGGTCTTGTCTTACTATATTTCTTTCTTTCTGTAGGCGGCAGCAATTCGTAATACCAAATTTCTTTAGTTGGTTCTCCATGTTCAAAAAATAATAAGTTACATGGTATATTTGTATAAGGTGCAAATATGCCTTCGCCTAAACGAACCACAGTATGCAGGTTAAATTCATCATCCAATTGCTTTTTCACCACTTGCTGCAATACCCGGCGCAAACAACGTTCCGTGTGGCACAATAATAGCAGCTCTGCCGCCTCTTGCATCCGGTTTTTTGCGCTTTAGTTTTCGCATGATAAGCTGTAGAAAGAGCAACGCCGTTTCGGCCGCTTTTTTATCATGAGGAAAATTATTGAGAATGCCTTTTTCTTCTTCGCCTCCAAATGGTGGATTGGTAAGGATAATATCAACCCTGTCATTATCGCCAATATCACGCAAAGGAAAACGCAGGCTGTTGCTGCTATCAATATTTGGATAATCTAAACCATGCAAAAGCAAGTTCATCTGGCAAAGTAAATAAGGCAGTGGTTTGGCTTCGCCGCCAATAATAGAATTGAGTTGTAAAACTTTCCTTTGTTCTACCGTTTTCGCCTGCTTCTTTAATGTTCAAACGCTGTAACTAAAAATCCTCCTATGCCTGCTGCCGGGTCTAAAACTAATTCACCTATTTTAGGGCCAAGCATTTCAACCATAAATTTTACTAATGGTCGTGGTGTATAAAATTCTCCGGCATCACCGCTTGCATCTCTCATTTCTTTCAAAATACTTTCATACAAATGAGAGAGTGTGTTTACTTCTTCGTTGTTGGTAAAATGTATTTCATCAATCTTGTTTATTACATCACGCAATAAGTAACCGTTGATCATCCGGTTTGTAACACCCTTAAAAACTGTTGCAATTACATCTTTGCGTTCTATTCCTGTTTCGCCTTGCAAGCCACGCAAATAATAAAACAACCCGGTGCGTTCTATGCCATCAGCCAATTTTACTTTTTCGTTGCCGATGAAAGAAAGTAAATCATCGCCTGTGAGATTTTTGTTCTTTGCCCAATCCCGCCAACGATAAGGTTCACTGATTGAGGGTTTGTATTTTTTATTTTCAAGCTTTGAATTCATCTCCTGCAACTGCTCGTTGTCGTCAAGAAATTTCAAAAACATTATCCATGTGAGCATTGGCAAACGGTCAGCATCGCCATTCATGCCTTTGTCTTTTCGCATTATCTGGCGGTAGCTTTTAATAATGCCTGATAGCCGTTGGGCAGGTGTTTCCTGCTTTACTACTTTTGCTTTTTTGTCTTTAGTCTGCTTGTTCATTCTTTCTTTTTCTTCTTTTTACTTTGCGGTGGAAGATTTTTTATTGCTTTGTCGAAATCACTTTCAATCATTTTACTCACTACCAGGTTATACGTGTCGTATTCCTTCTCAGCTTTTTCCATTGCCATCTGGTGTGAAATTGAACCAGCATGTTCTAAAATATTTCTGTCATTCAGTTTTAGAAAGCCGTGCAATTTTTCTATCCAGTCTTTCATATACATTGGTATCCTTCGCATGGCTTGCCCTTCCGCAAAAACAAGGTATTGCTCTGCAAGATTATTGAGTGCCGAAAGTTCTGGTTCTGTTAAATAATTTTTTGCAATACCAACATCTTGCTTTCGTGGTTTTGAGCCTCTCCAACTTGTGAGTCCCATATTGGGCTTGCTGCTATCAGCCCTTTGTAAAATGATTTCGGCTGCTGTTTTACCTGTAATCGCCCAATGCATTTTATTTTGTACAGTTTGAAAAAATATAATGCTTTTTTCATCTGTTGGATCGTAGTCGGTGCTTGTTGCATAAATGTCAGTTATCTTTTGGTAAAAACGCCTTTCTGATGTCCGGATATCCTGAATGCGTTTGAGCAACTCTTCAAAATAATCAAAAGGCAAATCAGGGTTTTTCAGTCGTGCATCATCCAGCACAAAACCTTTAATGATGTATTCCTTAATATGCATTGTTGCCCATTGACGAAACCGGGTAGCTATAGAGGATTTGACGCGATAGCCAATCGAAATAATGGCATCCAGGTTGTAAAATTTCTGCTTACGTTCAACAGTACGGCTGCCTTCTTTTCCAACTTGTAAGAAATCCTTACAAGTTGCCGCTTCATCCAGTTCGCCTTCTTCAAAAATATTTTTCAGGTGAATAGTTATATTTTGAGGCGTGGTCTGAAACAATTCTGCCATTAGCTTTTGTGTAAGCCAAACGGTTTCGTTTTCAAGACGGACTTCTAATTTAGTTTCACCTGTTTCAGTGGTATAAATTATTATCTGTGATTTTTGATCCATTCTTTATTATCGTGTTTGCATTTTGTCTCCTTAGAAAAATAGTATACCGCCTCTGTATTTTATGCTGCCTCTGCGTAAAGCAATTTTTGTAATTCCGCAATAGCATGTTTGTATTTGTCTATCCCTCCAAACTCATTTACAATTTCAATCGTGTTGCCTTGCTGCGTAAAGGGGTCAACAGAAATAATATCCGGTCGTATTTGGTTTAAGCCAAAGTCAATGTATTTATCTAAAATCATTTGCAAAACCTGTTGCGCCTTTTCACTGTATTGCGAAAAGAAATCAGTTTTATTTTTCTTCAGGAGCTCTGCTCTCTGTTTTCGTGTTTGTGGTTTCAAATCGTAAGCTACAAAGCATAGCAGGTCAAACGGGTCTGCTTCTTTTTGTTTTGTAATTTCCATGAGTTGCTCAATGGAAATTCCGTTATTCTCTAATTGTTCAATGATTTGTTTCCGTTCTTCCAAATTATTCAAATGGCTTCTGAAATCATTTACACTCGGAAACAATGTTTTGATTTTTTCCTTTGCATATTGCGAAAGCTGAACGGTTATTAACCTGCCCGAAACCGGGTCAATAATCTGTATGGTTTCAATTGCAATTCCCATCTCACCTTCTGTTACATAATATTTTCTCATGTAATTCTCGCCTCCATCATCCTGTAAGTTTCCAGAGAAATATTCATCCCGATAGCTATCGGGATCATCATAAGCAGGCGGTTCTGGGAATTCTTCATAAGTGCCGGGAATAGTTTCACCATTGTTATCAATTTCTTCTTCCGTAATCAATGGTGGCTCGCCATCAAAATCAGGGTCGGCAAAATTTCGGGTTGCACTTCCTGTATAATCAAGTATTGTAAAAAATAATTTTTGCTTGTCTTCTCTTACTCTTGTTCCTCTGCCAATAATTTGTTTAAACTCTGTCATTGAATTCACCATTCCGAACAAGACAATGTTTTTGCAGGTAGGCACATCTACGCCTGTGCTCATAAGTCGGGAAGTAGTGACAATAACCGGAATTGGTTCGTCAATATCCATGAACCTGTCTAAATGTCCTTTACCTACATCGCCTTCATCTGAAACAATCCTAACTGCATAATCAGGATATTGACGAACAAGGTCTGCATTAAGATTACTTATTTCTCTGCGAAATTGGTCTGCATGTTCCTGGTCAACACAAAAAACAATTGACTTATCAAATCTTCCATTCTTCAACATGAAATCATAAAGATGTTTTGCAACTGCTTTTGTTCTCGGCAAAAGTGAAAGTGAATTTTCAAAATCAGGAGTTGCATACAGTCCGTCAGGAATTACTTGTCCTTTTGCATCAAGTTGTCTTTCATGTGGTCGCCAACCTGTTGCATCTGCTTCCGTGACTATGCGATGTACAATGTAAGGGGCTAAAAATCCGTCTTCAATGCCTTGTCGCAAACTGTAAGTGTAAAGCGGATTTCCAAAGTAAGCATAGGTGTCTTTGTTGTCATCACGCAACGGAGTTGCGGTTAAACCTAACTGAACTGATTGATTGAAGTATTCTAAAATAATTCTCCAGTTGCTGTCGTCTGATGAACTTCCACGATGGCACTCGTCAATAACAATTAAGTCAAAAAAGTCTCTTGGCAAAGTTCTGAACGCACCAACTTTACTGCTGTCCTCTTCTAAAGATTGATAAGTAGAAAAATAAATTTCCCTGCTACTTGGCAAACCTTCATCGGGAACTAAACATCTTGCATCACCAAACAAAGAAAAATCTTTTGCATGTGGGTCGCTAACTAAAATGCTTCTGTCAGCAATGAATAAAATTTTTGGTCTGCGATGTTCTCCTTTTGTGTTCCAACGGTTGTTCCAAAGTTTATAAATAATTTGAAATGCAATGGTTGTTTTTCCTGTGCCTGTTGCAAGAGTGAGCAATGCTCTTTGTTTACCTTCAAGAATTGCTTTAATTGCTTTATTAATTGCAATTTGCTGGTAGTATCTTATTTCTTTTCCAGATATTGCAACAAAAGGCTTTAATAATGTTTCCTGTATTTCTGTTGTAACTGGTTCAATGGAATTTAATCTGTTCCACAACTCGGTAGGAGTTGGGAACTTTTCAATTTTGTTTTCAAGCCCGGTAATGAAATTAAATTCTAAAATTTCTTTTCCGTTAGTTGCATAAGCGAATTTCAGCTCAAGTATTTGAGCATATTCTTTTGCTTGTTGCATTCCTTCGGCTGCGGTCTTGTATTCCCGCTTCGCTTCAACAACTGCAATCAAAAAGTTTCGTGTGTAGCGAAGCAAGTAGTCGGCTTTCTTCGCTTTCTTTCTCCGCCCAACTCTGCCAATAACAATAATTTTTCCTGCTGTGAAAGGCCGCTGCTCCAAAATTTGTTCGTCAGTCCAACTGCTTTCATCTTTCAGTTTGGGCAAAACAAATTTTCGGCAGGTGTCTGCCTCGCTGTCATTGTCAATTATGTGAATTATTAGTTCTGCCATAAAGAAACCGAAAAGTACGAAGTAATAGTCTATAAACGATATGGTGTTGAAGTGTTTTGATATTGATAAATAGAATTCTGCCAGCTTGGGTACGTTGGTTGGGCGCTGGCATTTTTAGCTCTTTTGCAAGGTTGGCTTTGTGTCAAGGTTTGTGTGCCTTGCAAATGTGCTAAAAATAGCGTGGGGCAGCGTCGGCGAAGTATTACGATGTGTCCAACTGTTCCGTTGTGTGCAAACAGGATGACGTACAACTCAAAAAATTTCCAAATGTTTTCTGTCTCCCAAATAAAGAACAATATTTTGAACATATTCAAAACCAACATAGAAAAAAACGGCAGGTTTTGCTTTTATTAAAACATGCTCAAATACAACTTACCATCATAGTTTCATATCATTTGAACAAAGCCTGCACATCTGGATCTGATTCCAGGTTATTCATTTGCCGCAATATCCACGGGTACCTATAAGATACTCTGGCAGACATTGGTCTTATGGTAAATAATTTTGGATTAGGAAGGCACGAAGCAATCATCGCGGCTTCTTTCCTGGTTAAGTTCTTTGCCGGTTTATTAAAATAATATTGAGCCGCCGCTTCTATTCCGAAAATTCCTTTGCCCATTTCTGCCACGTTCAGGTACATTCCGAGTATTCGTTTTTTATCCCAGATGTGTTCAATCATAAATGTAAAATAGATTTCCAGAACTTTACGGAAATAGCCACCATGCTGCCATAAGAAAACATTTTTGGCGACCTGCTGGCTTATGGTGCTGGCACCCCTTAATGATTTACTTTTTTGATTGTGCTTGATTGCCTTTTGAATACTTTTAAAATCAAAACCATTGTGATCGGGAAATAGCTGGTCTTCACCCGCCATTACCGCTAATTTAATATTGGTGCCCATTTTAGGATAGCTTATATAATCTCTGTGCAAGCCCTTACCGGAAAAAAGGCTATTCAACTGCGTAATGGTAACTGGTGGATTTACCCATTTGCATAATAAAATATAAAACAAGGAAAATAAAACCCCGTACAATAGTATTTTAAAAAAAGATCGAATCAGTCTTTTGAACAGGCTGCGTTTTCTGAAATAAGATGGATTGCCCAACAGGTAATAATTTGCTATTTCAATGGAATATAGTGAAGAGAATATTTTTTGCCAAGAGGCATGTTGCCGCTCCCTTTTTTCATAAGAAGATATCCTATTGCCGTAAGAGCAGCAGCGCCGATTACCAATTCCGGCCTTGCGTGATAACGCGTATTAGGTTTTGAAAATATCCACGTGGCTAACCCGGCGGTCGTTAAAAGAATTCCACCGCCGAATAATGCCCCACCGGAAGCCGCCCA
>JBDTJI010000080.1:0-55734 GCA_039935935.1 Ginsengibacter sp.
CAGGGAATTTAAAACTTGCCTATGCTCAATTTGAGGAGCTGGAAACATTTGCACGCTTTGGCACCCGCCTGGATGATCATACAAAAAACATCATTGAGCACGGAAAAAGAATTCGGTTGCTTTTTAAACAACCGGAACTGGCCCCTGTTTCTGTACCAGAACAATTGATGGTACTGCTATCGCTAACGAGTGGTCTTTTTGACTTGATACCACTGGATAAAATAAAAGATGCAGAAGTATTAATTAAAAAGTCTTCTTTGCAAATACCTGCTGACGTATTGCAAAGAATTTATTCTTCAGAGCCTTTAAGCCAGGATGACGAGAACTTAATCTTATCATTAGCTAAGGAATCACTGCAATCAATTATTAAAATTCCTGAAACTAAAATCAACAGCAATGGGTGACACATTAGAAAGTTTGCAAAGAAGGAAGCAAAGCGCGGGAGAACTGGGATCTGTAGTCCGCACTATGAAAGCCATGGCAGCGTCAAACATCAATCAGTATGAAATGGCCGTAAGTTCTTTACAGGATTATTACCGCACTGTTTCTCTTGGCATCCATGCCTGTGTCAATAATAAAAAAATATCAGTTGCTTCATTAAATGAAACCAACAAAAATAAGCGATCAACGGTTGCCGTTATATTTGGATCGGACCAGGGATTGGTTGGAAGATTTAATGAGGTACTCATCACATTTGCCCGGCAAATATTAAAAGAGATGCCGGGACAAAAAGATATCTGGGCGGTGGGTGAAAGAATTTATTCAAGGTTGCAGGATGCAGGGCATTTGTCTACCCAATTTTTTAACGTTCCTAATTCTGTTTCTTCGATTACTTCTCTGGTAAATAGTATTTTAATTAAGAGTGAAGAATGCCGGGAAAAAAATCAGCAATACAGCCTTTATATTTTTCATAATACCCCATCAAATGATGAAGGTTATCACCAGGAAGTTCAAAAATTATTTCCACCTGATGAAAAATGGAAAGAAGACATCGTAAAAATACAATGGCCTTCAAAAAAACTACCGGAGGTAATAGGTGGTACTAAAAGCACTTTCGGGGCTTTGATCAGGGAATATCTTTTCGTTTCCATTTATAAAGCCTGTGCAGAATCGTTAGCTGCCGAAAATGCGAGCAGGCTTGAGGCTATGGAGCGGGCAGAGAAGAACATAGATGAGATGCTCGATGATTTGAAACACGGTTATAACCGATTGCGGCAAAGTACGATTGATGAGGAATTGTTTGATGTGGTGGCAGGGTTTGAGGCATTGAAAGGCTAATTAAGAGTTAGAAATTACGAATCATTAATTTGAGATTATCAGTCACCGGAAACGTTTCTAAAAAGCACAATGTAAAAAACCTGAGAAACAAAAATGACAAGATAGCGATGAACTTTTATAGAAAAACTATTGTGATGATAATGAAATAAAAGAAAATTATTTTCCTTTAATTCTTAAAGCCAGGGTAAAATGGTACATCGGTATTTTTAGAAGTAAGAAATATATTTAGTCTGCAAGCTGTTTTAAACTTTAGAAAACTCAGCGTCAAAAACTATTTAATATTTTTTGACCAGTTTATCCCATGTTCTTAATATTTATGGTAACATTAGACAGGTAAACTGACGAGTAATAAGAGTTAGCAATATTGTATACCCTAATGGCAATTCTTAAAAATCAAAGCAATGCATTCAAAATAGGGAAATTAATGAAAGCTGTAAACGCGAATATTCTTGCAATAAACGGAGGATCATCCTGTCTAAAATTTGCACTTTTTAAAAGTGAAGTCAATCCCAAAAAAATAATTTCGGGCCAAATAAAAAGAATTGGATTGGATGGTACTGAGTTTATGGTTACCAATCATAAAAGGAATAAAAAAAGCGATATCAAATTGGATACTTCGGATTTTAAAGACGTAATAGTCTTTTTTATTGACTGGTTACAAAAGCGAGGCGAACTTAAGAAGATAAGTGCTGTAGGCCATCGCTTTGTTCACGGGATGAAACATACACGAGCCGCGAGAATAGATGAGAAGTTATTGAAAAAATTAGAACAGATAAGTAAATATGATCCGGACCACCTTCCTTCAGAAATACAAATAGTAAGATTATTTAAAAAGCAATTTCCCGGACTTTTACAGGTAGCTTGTTTTGATACGGCATTTCATACAACCATTCCGCCAGTAGCAAAAAGATTTGCTATTCCAAAAAAATATTTTGAGGAAGGCATTCAGCGTTACGGCTTTCATGGTATTTCATATAGTTATTTGATGGAGGAATTAAAAAAGAGAAATGAAGTGGGAATCAAAGAGATTATCCTTGCCCATCTTGGGAACGGCGCCAGTATTGCGGCAGTGAAAGATGGAAAATGTATGGACACCACCATGGGATTTACTCCTGCCGGAGGTATTGTAATGAGCACGCGAAGCGGCGACCTCGATCCCGGAATAGCATGGTATTTGATGCAGAAAGGGATGAACGCAAAACAATTCAATGATCTCATCAATCATCAATCAGGATTGCTTGGCATATCAGGAACAAGTTCTGATATGCAGGATTTACTTCGGATAGAAAAGAAAAATAAAGATGCCGCCCTGGCCATTGAAATATTTTGTTACCAAATCAAAAAATTTATTGGCGGGTATGCGGCGGCATTGGGTGGGCTGGATACGCTTATTTTTTCAGGGGGTATTGGAGAAAACTCTGCAATAATACGTTCACGCATTTGTGAAGGAATTAAATATCTGGGAATAGAAATAAATAAAAGAAATAATAAAAACGAGAGAACCATTTCAGCCAATAAAAGTAAAGTGAAAGTGTACGTGATTCCAACAGATGAAGAATTGATGATAGCAAAAACAACTTTTAAATTTTACAGAGAAGGCAAATAAAAGAAGTAATTGGCCATGAAAAAATATGATTATGAAAACACTTACTAAACAACAATCAAAATCCAGCATGAATGAAGGAACCGGGGAGGAAGTAATATCAAAAGATCTACTTCAAAAAATGAATGCATACTGGCGGGCAGCAAATTATCTTTCTGTTGGCCAAATCTATTTGCTTGATAATCCCTTGATGAAAGAACCGCTAAAGGTAGAACACATAAAAAAAATGTTACTTGGGCATTGGGGTACCACACCCGGACAGAATTTTATTTACGTACATCTTAACCGCATCATAAAAAAATATGACCTAGATATGATCTACATTTCCGGCCCGGGGCATGGTGGCCCGGCAATTGTTGGCAATGTTTATTTGGAAGGAACTTACAGTGAGGTGTATCCCAATATTTCACAGGATGAAGATGGGCTGAAAAAACTGTTTACACAGTTTTCTTTTCCCGGTGGGATTCCGAGCCACGTTTCACCGGAGTGTCCTGGTTCTATGCACGAAGGTGGAGAACTGGGTTATTCGCTAAGCCATGCCTTTGGAGCAGCTTTCGACAATCCTGATTTAATAGTAAGTTGTGTAGTTGGCGATGGCGAAGCAGAGACAGGTCCATTAGCCACGGCATGGCATTCCAATAAATTTTTAAATCCCGTTATGGATGGCGTAGTACTGCCGATCCTGCATCTGAACGGATATAAAATCGCCAATCCCACTGTGCTTGCAAGAATACCTACCGAAGAATTATTTGATTTATTTAAAGGTTATGGATGGAAGCCTTATCTGATAGAAGGTGATAACCCGATGCAAATGCATGAGAAAATGGCCAGACTTTTAGACATAGTTATTAAAGAAATCAAAACAATTAAAAAAAATGCAATAGAGAATAAAAACATGGAACGTCCTTGCTGGCCAATGATTATTTTCAAATCACCCAAGGGATGGACCGGGCCGAAGTTTGTAAATGGTTTGCCTGTCGAGGGTACTTTTCGCGCGCATCAGGTTCCGATAAATGATCCCGCATCAAATCCCGAACATCTGAAACAATTAGAAGAATGGTTTCAAAGCTATAAGCCTAATGAATTGTTCGATGACCAAGGAAAGTTGAAACCGGAATTAGGAGATTTGGCGCCGAAAGGTGAAAGACGCATGGGAGCTAACCCACATACCAATGGTGGTGCTGTTTTGCACAATCTTATCATGCCAGATTTTCGCCATTATGCATTTGAATTGAAAACCCGCAGCGAAACAGGGCCCGGGGATACTTTAATTCTTGGTCAGTTTATAAGAGACATTATAAAACTGAATCTTGAAAAGAGAAATTTTCGTCTGTTTGGCCCTGATGAAACATTGTCAAATAAACTCAATGCAGTCTTTGAAGCTACTGATCGCCAATGGGAAGCTGAAACAATTGAAGTAGACGAGTTTCTTAAAAAAGAAGGCCGTGTGATGGAAATGCTCAGTGAGCATCAGTGTGAAGGCTGGCTTGAAGGTTACATACTAACAGGAAGGCATGGACTGTTTAATTGCTATGAAGCTTTTATTCATATCATAGATTCTATGTTCAACCAGCACGCCAAATGGCTGAAGGTTACATCAGAACTTCCATGGCGTAAAAAATTACCTTCATTAAATATCCTGCTGGCATCGCATGTTTGGAGGCAGGATCATAACGGATTTACGCACCAGGACCCAGGATTTATTGATCACGTGGTAAATAAAAAAGCATCTGTCGTTCGTGTTTATTTACCTGCTGATGCTAATTGCCTTTTATCTGTAATGGATCATTGCTTCCGAAGCAGGCACTACGTGAATGTAATAGTAGCCGGTAAACACCCTTCGCCGCAATGGCTTTCAATGGAGGAAGCAATTGTTCATTGCACAAAGGGAATCGGTATTTGGGAATGGGCAAGCAATGATGAAGGCCAGGAGCCAGACGTGGTGATGGGTTGTGCAGGCGATGTCCCGACACTCGAAACATTAGCTGCTATTTCTATTCTAAGAGAAAAATTACCTGGATTAAAAATACGTGTTGTGAATGTAGTTGACCTGATGAAACTGCAGCCTGAAACTGAGCATCCGCATGGCTTGAGTGATAAAGATTTTGATGCATTATTTACCAAAAACAAACCCGTAATATTTGCTTTTCATGCCTATCCCTGGCTCATTCACAGGCTCACTTACAGACGCGCGAATCATAGCAATATTCATGTGCGTGGTTATAAAGAAGAGGGGACTATAACCACACCTTTTGATATGACGGTTATGAATCAATTAGACCGTTGGGATTTGGTGCAGGATGTTATTGATAGGCTGCCGCAATTAGATGATAGAGGTGCTTATCTTAAAGAAGAAATGAAAAATAAATTGATCGAACATAGAATTTACATAAGGAAAAATGGAATTGATATGCCGGAAATAATAAATTGGAAATGGAATTTAAAAACACAAGAATAAAAAATATGACGACTACACAAATTATATTGGCATCAAGGCCAAAAGGCTTGCCGATCGAAGAAAATTTTAAAACAGAAGATTTTGAATTACCGGCTGTCAATGATGGTGAGGTATTATTAGAAGGTATGTATTATTCTGTTGACCCCTATATGCGCGGAAGAATGAATGATGCGAAATCATACGTTCCCTCTTTTGAAACAGGACAGCCGATTAGCGGTGGCGTGGTTGCCAGGGTGAAAGAAAGTCAATCGAATGATTTTAGAATTGATGATATAGTGACCGGAAATTTACCGTGGCGAAAACAAATGATCACTTCGGGCAAAGAAATTCAAAAGATTGATACAACTATGGCACCGCCCAGCTATTTTTTGGGCATATTAGGCTTGACGGGACTTACTGCTTATTTTGGCTTAATGCGCATAGGAAAGCCCCAGGCAGGAGAAACGGTTGTTGTATCCGGGGCTGCGGGAGCAGTTGGAATGGCCGTGGGCCAAATTGCGAAAATTCAAGGCTGTTATGTTGTCGGAATTGCGGGCTCTGATGAAAAAATAAAATCACTAAAAGAAGAATTTGGTTTTGACGACGCTATCAATTATAAAAAGACTCCAGACATGAAAACGGCAATAGCAAACGCATGTCCCAAAGGT
This sequence comes from Ginsengibacter sp., assembly GCA_039935935.1. Classification (GTDB taxonomy): domain Bacteria; phylum Bacteroidota; class Bacteroidia; order Chitinophagales; family Chitinophagaceae; genus Ginsengibacter. Next base: position 5,987 of record JBDTJI010000080.1, read on the forward strand.
GTGGATATATACTTTGATAACGTAGGCGGTGAAATTTCAGATGCCGTCATCAGTAACATTAATTTTCATGCACGGATACCTTTATGCGGGCAGATCTCATTGTACAACGCTGCTGAAGTTCCAATAGGGCCACGGTTACAACCCATGTTGCTAACAAGGAGTGTTTTAATGCAGGGATTTATCGTGAGCAATTTCAAGGATGATTTTCCCGAAGGAATTACGCATTTAGCACAATGGATGCAGGAAGCGAAATTACATTATTCAGAAACAATGGTACATGGCTTTGACCAATTGCCGCAAGCTTTCATGGGTTTATTTAAAGGGGAAAATACAGGTAAGATGGTTGTGGAAGCATAATAAATTAGTGTTATCCAAAAAAATGATCAAATGAATAAAAAAATTTTAAAAGACACCATACAGCAACTCTTTGCAAATAACAAAGGCTTGCTGGCTATGGATGAAAGCACAGAAACATGCAACAAGCGATTTGCAGCGGTGGGTATTCCTCAAACAGTTGAGATGCGACGTAAATATCGTGAGCTGATTGTGACTGCGCCTGGTTTACATGAAAGCATTGGTGGAGCTATTTTATTTGATGAGACTATAAGGCAGCAAACCAAAGATGGAATTCCAATGGCGGCCGTACTGGTGAATTCAGGAATTATTCCGGGAATAAAAGTAGATATGCATGCGAATCCAATGGCGGGTTTTCCCAATGAAAAAATTACTGAAGGTTTGGATGGCTTGCGGGAACGGTTAGAAGAATACAGGAAAATGGGTTGTCGTTTTGCCAAATGGCGCGCTGTGATTAAAATTGATAAGGGCATTCCAACGATACAATGCATTAATGCCAATGCGCACGCGCTGGCACGGTATGCAGCTTTATGCCAGGAAGTGGATATAGTGCCCATTGTAGAACCTGAAGTTTTAATGGACGGTAATCACTCAATTCAACAATGTTTTGATGTTACGGAACAGGTGTTGAAAATACTATTTTACCAGCTTTATAAATACAGAATTAACCTGGAGGGAATGATTTTAAAACCAAACATGGTCATACAAGGTTTGGATAGCAATGACAAAAACAGCGTAGATGAAGTAGCCAAAGCAACTGTAATCTGTTTGCTGGAATCTGTTCCCGCAAGTGTTCCTGCCATTGCGTTTTTGTCCGGGGGGCAATCCCCCGAAGCAGCGAGTGCGCATTTGAATGCCATTAATAAAAATTTTAAAAATCGTTTACCGTGGATCGTCAGTTTCTCTTTTGCGAGAGCCATTCAGCAGCCAGCCATTGAGGCATGGAAAGGAGAAGTCAGCAATGTCAAGGACGCGCAACACATGTTGTATAAACGTGCTAAATTGGATGCTACGGCAAGACGTGGGGAATATAATAAGGATATGGAGAATAAAAATTATTAAGTTTACAGAGTATGAAAATAAGTCCACTCGCCGGTAAACCGGCTCCGCCGGAAATTCTTGTTGATATTCCAAAACTTATCAGCGCGTATTATTCTGAGAGGCCAGACCCCTCTGTGCAGGCACAACGTGTATCTTTTGGAACATCGGGCCACCGAGGCTCTTCGTTCAAAAATTCGTTTAATGAAAATCATATTCTTGCCATTACTCAGGCAATATGTATGTATCGTAAACAACAACATGTAGACGGCCCTTTGTTCCTCGGAATGGACACGCATGGTCTTTCCACGCCTGCGCATATTACAGCAATTGAAGTGCTTGCAGCAAATGGGGTGGAGGTGATGATTGCGGAAAATAACGAATACACACCAACACCAGTAATATCTTATGCTATTTTAGCGTATAATAATACAAGAAAATCAGGCTTTGCAGATGGTATTGTAATCACTCCTTCGCATAATCCTCCTGATGATGGCGGATTCAAATACAATCCACCACATGGTGGTCCTGCAGAGTCAACTATTTCCAACTGGATAGAAAAAAAAGCAAATGAAATTTTAGAAAATGATCTGAAAGAAGTGAAGCGAATGATTTATAATAAAGCGATTAAATCATCCACTTCACACCAATACAATTTTCTCAAACCCTATATCGATGACCTTATTAACGTCGTTGATTTAAAAAAGATAAGCAACTCAAATTTAAAACTGGCGGTGGATCCGTTGGGTGGCGCAGGTATTCATTACTGGGAGCCCATCGCGGATCAATACAAATTAAATCTCACCATCACTGAAAAAAATGTAGATCCTACTTTTCGGTTTATGACGGTGGATTGGGATGGTCAGATTCGTATGGATCCTTCTTCTCCTTATGCAATGGAGAGTCTGGTAGAGTTGAAGGATAAATTTGATATTGCTTTTGCCTGCGATACTGATCACGACCGCCATGGTATCGTTATTAAAAGTGCGGGACTGATGTCGCCGAATCATTATCTGTCAGTGTCTATTTATTATCTTTTTGATCATCGTCCGCAGTGGACTGAAAAAGCAATGGTCGGAAAAACATTGGTAAGTAGCCAGATGATAGATCGTGTAACGGGAAAGATGAAACGAAAAGTATTGGAAGTGCCAGTTGGTTTTAAATGGTTTGTAGAAGGATTGCACAATGGATCCCTAGGCTTTGTAGGAGAAGAGAGTGCCGGGGCTTCTTTTTTACGCATGAATGGTAATGTATGGACTACCGACAAGGATGGAATTATAGCAGCATTATTATCGGCAGAGATCACTGCAGCTACTGGAAAAGACCCCAGCGAAATTTATAAGGAGTTGACCAAAGAACTTGGCAACCCTGTTTATGATCGCATTGAAGCTAAAGCAACGCCGGAACAAAAACAAAAGCTAAGTAAACTATCTCCCTCAATGGTGCAGCAAAAAGAACTGGCAGGAGAAAAGATCACAAACATACTTACTAATGCACCGGGCAATGGTGCTCCAATCGGAGGTTTGAAAGTGACTTCTGAAAATGGATGGTTTGCGGCAAGGCCGTCAGGGACAGAAGATATTTATAAAATTTATGCAGAGAGCTTCCTGGGTAAAGAGCATTTACAAAAACTTATCGAAGAAGCACAATCCATTGTGGATGAAGCATTGAAAAAATGAGCTGTTATTATCAATTACCAGATGATCAATTGGATAGGTTATACTTCCCGGATTATTTTAAACTTTCTGAAACTTCCCGTGAATGATTTTTTTGGGAATCAATATATATGGTTTTCAGCAAGAGTAAACAAACCATTTTCAATCAGATTTTGACAAGGCCTACATTTCTCCTTCTCTCAAATCGAATAGGCTGTCAGCAGCATATTTATCTCTCAATAGAATTACAACCGCTTCAAAACTTCTGCTCCCATTGCTTCTGTTCCCAATATTCTATCAGATTCAGTTTGAGAACCAGCAATATCTCTTGTGCGGAATCCAGCCTTCAATACCGCATCTACAGCGGCGATCACAGCTTCTGACTCTGTTTTCATCTGGAAGGATATATCCAGTAGTAATGCAGCAGATAAAATGGACGCTAAAGGATTCGCGAGACCTTTCCCTGTAATGTCGTGCGCTGACCCATGAATAGGCTCATACACACCTGTTCCATCACCGATAGATGCGCTTGCAAGCATTCCCATAGAACCTGCAATTTGAGATGCCTCATCTGTCAATATATCTCCAAAAAGATTGGCAGTAACCACTACATCGAATCTCCGTGGATCTTTTATCAGAAGCATGGCAGTAGTGTCAACAAACTGGTGTTCTATTTCCACATCAGGATATTCGAATGCTACTTTCTGCACTACTTCGCGCCAAAGCCGGGAAGTTTCAAGCACATTAGCTTTGTCAACTGAGCATAACCTCCTTCTCCTGGTACGTGCAGCATCAAATGCTTTGCGGGCAATACGTTCCACTTCATAGCGGCTGTATTCAGCCACATCATAAGCGGTATCACCGTTATTCTTTCTTCCTTTTTCTCCAAAATAAATATCGCCTGTTAATTCGCGAAAAAATAGAATATCCGCACCTTTTAATATTTCGGGTTTTATACTGGAAGCACCCAACAATTCATCAAACAATTTAATTGGACGAATATTCGCATACAAACCTAACTCTTTGCGCATCTTTAACAATCCTTGCTCCGGCCTTACTTTGGCAGATGGGTCGTTATCGTATTTGGGATGGCCTACTGCTCCAAACAAAACGGCATCTGATTGACGCATTTTCTCCAACGATTCGTCAGGCAATGGGTTTCCTGTAGCTTCAATAGCCACATGTCCTATTAAGGCTTCATCATAGGTGAAAATATGGCCGGACTTTACCGCTATCTTGTCCAATACTTTTTTACCAACTGCTGTTACTTCCTGGCCTATACCATCACCGGGAACAATTAAAATGTGTTTGTTTGCCATTTGATTTTTTATTTTACTAAGCCACTAATTACACGAATTGACACGAATTTTTTTGTATTCCTGATGCTTTTTTGTTTCTTGTCTTTTGCTTGTTGTTCTTTGCCTGTTGTTCTTTGCTTGTTGCCCCACCCCAACCCCTCTCGAAAGAGAGGGACACGCTCTATTAGGAACCTATACTTTTTTATCACTTATTCAACGCTTCTTGCTTTTTGCCTATTGCCATTTGCCTATTGCTTCCTGCTTCTCAAATACTATTCAACATCTTCCAGGTTGCCTTAATAGCTGCAACGGTTTGATCGCTGTCCAGCCCCCGTGTTTTAAACTCCCTGCCATTATGCCTCCATGTAATGATTGTTTCGCAAAACGCATCACTTTTTCCTCCAGGTGGTATTCGTACTGCATAATCAGTAAGTTCGGGAAGCACTAGTTTCTTTTTCCTATATATTTTTTTCAAGGCGTTCATAAAAGCATCGTATTGCCCGTCACCCTGCGCATGCTCTTCAAACGATTCCCCTTGTAAGGATAATCGTAAAGTAACCGAAGGATTTAAACCTTTAGAATGTGTCAACACATAGTTTTCTATCTGAACCTTTTGTTCAATAGCCACAGTATCCAATACATCTGAAATAATATAGGGAAGGTCTGCAGGAGAAACTATTTCCTTACGATCACCAAGTTCAATAATACGCTGCGTTACTTTTTTAAGATCCTGGTCAGAAAGATGAATGCCCAACTGCAACAGATTGTTTTCGATATTTGCTTTCCCGCTTGTTTTCCCAAGTGCATATTTTCGTTGACGGCCGAAGCGCTCAGGCATCAGGTTACTGAAATAGAGTTTATTTTTTTTATCGCCATCTGCGTGTATGCCGGCTGTTTGGGTGAATACATTCTCGCCGACTACCGGCTTATTTACTGCAATTCGGAAGCCTGAAAAAGTCTCCACCAGTTTACTTACGCTATACAATGATTTTTCTGCAACGGATGTTTTTAATTCTGGCAGAAAATCATTAATTACCGCAATGGCGCTTGCCAATGGAGCATTGCCGGCGCGTTCACCCATTCCGTTTACAGTAAGATGTATTCCGGATGCGCCCGCTTTTAAAGCTTCCAATACATTGGCAGTACCGAGATCGTAATCATTATGAGCATGGAAATCAAAATGTATTTTTGGATAACGCTCAACTATTTCAGAAATAAATTTAAATGTTTCAACGGGAGTCAATACGCCCAAAGTGTCCGGCAGCATGATTCGTTTCACCGGTTGTTTAGAAAGAAAGTCAAGATATTGAAATACATACCCTTTTGAATCACGCATGCCATTACTCCAATCTTCCAGATACACATTGCAGTCAATACCTTTCTTTTTGCCCAATTTTATTACTTCTGCAATTTCAGCAAAATGTTGCTCCGGCTTTTTCTTAAGCTGATAGATTAAATGATTTAGAGAACCTTTGGTGAGAAGGTTCATCACTTTAGCGCCTGCTTTTATCATCCATTCCACAGATACATCTCCGTCAACAAAAGTGAGTACTTCCACCCGGTCAAGCAGTCCATTGGATTTTGCCCATTTTGTAATTTTTTTCACTGCATCAAACTCTCCCTCGGATACCCGTGCCGAAGCAATCTCGATACGGTCCACTTTTAACTCGGTTAGTAAAAGCTTGGCAATAGTTAATTTTTCCACAGAAGAAAATGACACTCCACTGGTTTGTTCGCCATCGCGAAGTGTGGTATCCATTATTTCAATGTGTCGCTGCTTGTTTGGCATTTTTGTTGGTTATGCTCTCAGTTAATATAAACTCTTTTCAGCAAATAATTGAATATCTTCTTTCATAGCCTCCAAATAATCTATATCATCAAAGCCATTCATCAGGTTGTGTTTTTTATAGCCGTTAATATTGAATGACTCCTGGTCACCGTTAGAAACGATTGTAATAGTTTGATCCGGAAGGTTTATTTCAAATTCTGTTTCAGGATCTGTTTCAATAGCGCTAAAAATTTCTATTAAAAATTCTTCGCTTACCTGTACAGGAAGAATTCCCACGTTAATGGAATTGTTCTTAAAAATATCAGCGAAGAAACTGGAAACTACTACACGAAAGCCATAATCATAAATAGCCCATGCTGCATGTTCCCTGCTACTTCCGCTTCCAAAATTTTTTCCACCCACTAATATTTTACCTGAGTAACAAGGGTTATTTAATACAAAATCTTTCTTGGGAGTTTCATCTGGATTGTACCGCCAGTCTCGAAAAAGATTATCACCAAAACCTTTGCGCTCTGTTGCTTTTAAAAAACGCGCGGGAATGATCTGGTCTGTGTCCACATTCTCATTGGGCATTGGAACCGCTGTGCTGGTAAGTATTGTAAATTTGTCGTAAGCCATAAGTTTTAAGAGCCTCACTCCAACCGCTCCTTCGACAAGTTCAGGACGATTATCCCGAAGGAGATGGAAATGGAGTACCAGCGAAATTTTTTTGTTTTTAAAATGGTTTTTAAATCGTACATCAAATATCTTACGTAGTCATTTAAAGCAGATCCCTTGGGTCAGTAACAACTCCCGTAATTGCCGCTGCCGCCGCTACAAGCGGACTTGCCAGCATAGTTCTTGCACCCGGCCCTTGTCTTCCTTCAAAGTTTCTGTTACTGGTGCTTACAGCATATTTACCAGCGGGAATTTTATCGTCATTCATGGCCAAACAGGCAGAGCAACCAGGCTGTCGAAGTTGAAATCCTGCTTCAGTTAAAATATCCAGGATACCTTCGTCCTTTATTTGTTGCTCTACTACATGTGAACCAGGAACGACCCACGCAGTAATGTGGTCGGCCTTTTTCCTTCCTTTTATAATAGAGGCAAACGCACGAAAATCTTCAATCCTTCCGTTGGTACAGCTTCCTATAAATACATAATCCACTTTCTTTCCCAGCATTGAATCGTCCTCATGGAAGCCCATATAATTAAGAGATTTTTCGTAGCTGGCATTTCCGCTCGCAGTATCCTTTGAAACCGGTATATTTTTGCTGATGCCCACGCCCATTCCGGGATTGGTGCCGAAGGTGATCATCGGCTCAATATCTGCTGCATCAAAATTATATTCTTTATCAAACGTAGCGTGACGGTCTGTCTTTAAGGTTTTCCAGTAGGCAAGCAATTGATTCCATGCGTCACCTTTTGGAGCTTTATCTTTTCCGTTAATGTAAGCAAAAGTTGTTTCATCAGGAGCTACCATACCGCCACGTGCACCCATTTCAATGCTCATGTTGCAAACCGTCATCCTGCCTTCCATGCTCAGATTTTCAAAAACTTCACCTGCATATTCCACAAAATATCCTGTAGCACCCGCTGCTGTTAGCTTTGATATAATATAAAGCGCTACATCCTTTGCTGTTACGCCTTTGCCCATCTTACCATTTACATTAATGCGCATCTTCTTTGGCTTTGGCTGCATGATGCATTGGGATGCAAGTACCATTTCCACCTCCGAAGTACCAATGCCAAAAGCGATAGCCCCGAAAGCTCCGTGAGTAGAAGTATGGGAGTCGCCGCAAACAATCGTCATACCGGGAAGGGTAATCCCATTTTCGGGGCCGACCACATGTACTATTCCATTCTTCGGATTATTTAATCCCCAATGTGAAATGCCATATTTTGCCGAATTCATTTCCAAAGCTTTTAACTGCTTGGCTGAGAGAGGGTCCTGCACCGGTAAATGCTGGTTAATAGTAGGAGTATTATGATCGGCTGTTGCAAATGTCTTATCAGCAAACATTACATTCAGCCCCCTGCTTACCAGGCCTCCAAAAGCCACAGGACTTGTTACTTCATGAATAAAATGCCTGTCAATAAAAAAAACATCAGGGCCGTCTTCTATTTTACGCACCACATGAGAGTCCCAAACTTTATCAAAAAGCGTATCGAAAGTATTATTCATTTTATTTTTTTGATTAGAAGCGCAAATTTCCTAAAAAACCACCAAACATTTTGCATTTAATTAAAAAATAACAGCAATTCAACTACGAATAAAATAGTCATTTGCATATAACCTTACTTATTCTGTGACAAATTCCATTGTGGTAGCAGATTTTTTAAAATTAGCATTTTATCATATTCTATTTAAATTGTAATACTGACCAATCTCATCTGGCACACTGACTGTTGTCCTTTAATTTAAGCCTTATCCAGGCTAATTTTGTGTTTGAAATACTTTTTGATAAAATTGTCCAGACGTTGAAGGGGTTGGGACAGTTTTATCTCTCTTATCAAAGTGAGTTTGCAAAACTTTCTAAAATTATTAATTCAAATAATAAAAATAAATAACCGTGCACCCAGAAACTACGATACATATACCCGATCTAAGGACTGATTTGTTGTTCAGTCAATTTCATCGCGAAAACGAAAGCGTGAGGCGAACGCTCGCATTTTTAATTGAAGAAGATATTATTTTGAAAGCCGGTATCTCCGAGGTCTTAAAAAACATGAACCCAACCGACGAAGGCATACTGAAAAGGCTGGAACATTTCCATAACCGGTTGTTAAAAGAGAACGATACTGTTAGGACGTTGCGCGCAGAAGTAGCAGATATGGATAAACAGTTGGATCGGAATTTTTGTATTGATAAAGATTTGTCAAATAGTATAAGGCCACAACAGCAATTATTTAGAAAGAAAATAAAGATCGTTGAACTTGAATTTCTGAAACTAAAGTTTGATTTCAATGAGTATGTTGAGGAAATTTTACAATAGAAAAGACAAAAAATTGGAAGGCTGCTCATTTCCCGCCAGCGACAAATTTTTAAATACCCTTAAAAGATTTTATTATTGAATACTAATCCTAAGAACGTTTTAGATTCAATGCCATCAGTTTTCTAATTAATGAGATTTTCTAATTTTTTTGCATTTAAAATAGTAATCCCGCTTTCATCAATTGCAATTAACTTTTCAATTTTAAAATCGCCTAAAGTTCTTATGAGAGATTCTGTGGCGGTGCCGGCAATGGAGGCCAGGCCTTCGCGGGTAATGTTTATGGGCAATGCTTTTTCATTTCCCGGATTGTATTTTTTATTCAATGTTATTAAAGCATCAGCCACTTTTTTTCTTAGTGAGTTATAAGCCATTCCTAATAATTGCTCCTTCTTCTCAGAAATATTTTTTGCTAAAAGCTGAATAAATTTGCGGCTTACATCACGATTGTTGTTTATCAATAATTCAAAATCTTCTTTTGGTATTTCTGTCAGTTCAGTATCTTCCATTGCAACTGCTGTATCCCGGTAATTGGTTTGTTCCAGCAAAGCGATATATCCCAAAAAATCATTTTTATTATATAATCCAACAACCAGTTCTTTACCGTTGTCATTTGTTTTAAATGTCTTTACTTTTCCTTTCTCTATATAATACAATGAAGTAGGGCGGTTACCTTCTGAATAAATCCTTTCTTTTTTCTTGTAATTATTGATGATGCATGCATCCGTCAGTTCTTTTAAAGCGTCGCCACTGCTTATTCTTATCAATTCCTGCAATTCGTCCATATCTCCTTTGAATTGCTTTTCTATCAATTCAATTTTTTTAAGACGGCTTTCTACGGCGCTCAATAATTCTATTCCCGTAAAGGGCTTGGTGATATAGTCATCCGCGCCAGATTCCATCCCTTTGCGCAAGTCTTTGTGTTCGGTTTTAGCAGTGAGAAAAATAAAAGGTTTATTTCGTGTAGAGAGGTTTTTCTGAAGCAGGTGCAAAACACCATATCCATCCAGTTCCGGCATCATAATATCACATATTATTAAATCCGGATCTTCCCGTAGCGCCGCTTCCACACCAACCTTCCCGTTTTCAGCAGTGAACACTTTGTAATTAGCCAATTCCAGTATTTCGGCTGTGTTTTCGCGGAGGTCATCACTATCATCTATTAATAAAATCTTTATCATAATCGTCCTTTTTTCTTAAAAATCATTTATAAGCTCCTCATTTCAATTTTTATCAAAAACTCAGTCCCTTTTTCAGGCTCACTCTTACATTTGATTTTGCCATTCATCAATTCTGTGTATTTCTGTGCTATATACAGGCCAAGGCCTGTTCCCTGTATGTCAGCAGCATGCCTGCTGCGATAAAAACGTTCAAACAAATGTCGTATGTCTTCTTTGGATATTCCAATACCTTGATCTTTAACCAGTATTTCTAATAACGAACCCGATAATTTTGAATCTATAAGGATGGAGGTATTTTCCGGTGAAAATTTAACTGCGTTTGATAAAAGGTTGGTCACGATGTGTGTCAACATGGAGGGATCGAGCCATACCTGCTCTTTTCCCGTATGATTGGAAACTATTTGTTGCCCTTTTTTCAAAAGGCTTTTTATTTCTTCAATATTATTTTCAATATGTTCTTTTACATTAAATGAACTAAATTTTGGAGATATTTTTCCTTCTTCAATTTTTCCAACATTCAGTAGGTCCTCCAGCATATCAGTAAGCAGAGTTACAGAGGAAACGATCCGGCTAATATGTTTTTCGCGCTTGGGTTGTTCATCGGTTTGACTGTATTTTTGAAGAAGGTAGGTAGAAGATAATATGGTACTAAGTGGCGTGCGGAATTCGTGAGAGGCAATAGAAACAAATCTTGACTTCATTTCATTTAATTCCCTTTCCCAATCAAGCGCTTTTTTTAATTCATCTTCCGTTTTTTTAGTTTCCGAAATGTCTACTGCCACACCTAAAAATCCGGTAATTTCATCCTGGCCGTTTCTGAAAGCAGTAATAGAAAGAGAAACGGGAAATGGGTTTCCATCTTTTTTTACATAGGTCCATTCATTCTTATTAACCAGGTTGTCCCTAGATTTTGTGACATAGACTTCAAAGCCTGGCACAATCTCTTTTTTTAATTCTTTTGAGTATTTTAATGCGACTTTGCGGGTTTCGTCACCGTCATGAAAAAGTGTTGGACTATATTTTCCTATAACTTCACTGGCTTTATAACCAAGCAGATCTTCTGCAGCCTTATTAAATAATGTGATAGTGCCTTTTTCGTCCGTAGCAATGATCATAGCCCCCGAGGAATCCAACACCGCCTTTTGATACTGGGTTACTTTTACAAGTTCGGCTTTGGTTTTTTCGGTTTCTTTTATTTGTTTTTCCAGCATAGCAATCGTTACATCCAGTTCATCGGTTCTTGCTTTTACCTTAATTTCTAACTGGGTATTTAGATTCTTTATTTCATCTTCACGTTTTTTTCTTGTCGTAATATCATCGATGAATAGAATTGCAAAATTTTCTTTATCAGTGCTGAATTTACCGATACTGATATCTATAGGGAACTCAGTTTCATCTTTAGTAACTGCGTATAATTCACTCCGGAATTCTTTTGAATGTTTTTCTGGATTGGTAAAATAATTTGAAAGCTGTATTTTGGATTTTTCCTGGGAAGAGAATGGGATCAATGCCTCAATATTAGTACCCAACAGCTCCTTGTTTGTGTAACCGAATAAATGTAGCGTAGAATTGTTCATCAAAACAATCCGAAGGTCCTGGTTCAGTATTATTACGCCAATAGAGGCATAGTCCATTAAGGCGCCAAAACGTTGTTTCTCATTTATGAGATTTTCTGTATGCGACTCTGTGTTATCTGACTTTTCGATCTGCAACAGACGGTAATCTTCTCCGTCTGTAGAAAAGGAAGTCATTTGCACATATCCCCAAAATGATTTGCCACTCCTGTTTACAAATTCTATCTTATCATAAAACTCTCCTTTTGTGGAGATTTCATTTTCAATTGATGTGAGCGCTTCCTTACCCGGAACTTTTTTCCTTAAGTCTGAAACACATTTATCAAGCATGTCATCGGAGTTTTCGTACCCAAATAATTTCGCTCCCATTTCATTGACAAATATTATTTTTCCGTCTTTTACACTAACTACAGCAATAAAGTCAAATATTTTTTTTGAAATCTCATCAAGAAGTATTTTTTGAAATTCAGCCTTGTTATACATTTCTGATTTGGACATAATCCACAGCCTTTTAAATATTTTGAAAACAGAAATTCACTTTTCCTTTTGATGATGCACAATATTATTTTTATAAACTCAGTTTTAATATGACCGGCATCACTGTTGTATATGATCTAAATCAATAAATGAAAATCCGGATCAGGATAACACTAACGATCATATATAAAAACCATTTCTTTGATAACAATTAGGTAGATCAATGACTTCTGTCATGCTTTAGAAGAATCCCTGGTGTTAATTTTAGAAAGTTATTACAATTATTTATTAGTGACCCCACAAAACAACACATCATGCTTTTAGCACCCACCCCAAAAGTAGTTAAGAGGGATTCCAAACAAACCCAAATACCAGTTACCACCCTGGGCCTTACTTTTCGTTTTCAACCTTCTATGCAGGATAATCACGATATCCAAACTACCCTTGCATACATTATTAAAGCGGTAGAGGCAGAATTGAAAAGAAAATATAATAATGTATTTAGGGAAAGTATTCTTGGAAAACTAAATAGAATTTTTAGCAGGTTGAACTATAATACCAACAAAATAAGTGTTGCAATACTGGTTGGCCCCAACGGTGACAGAATTATCTACCTGGATTTTTTTACAAATCCTTTGATCTATTTTAATAAGCATATTTCAATTTTTGATCTTGTTGGCAATACAAACAACCAACCTGAATTCTTTCTTTTGTTTTCAGGTAATAGAAAATCTATGCTTTTTGAATACTACAATGGCAAACTTAATAAAGAATACGAAACAGAAGAGAGAGGATTTATTTCAAATACCAGTATACATCAAAACGTGTTGGAGAAATCCGAAAGAGAAGTGAGGAACCAACAAATCCTGAATGTGATAAAATTAATGAACCCTAAAAAAACGAAGCCTGTATTTCTTACCGGCAATGAAGAACAGATAAACCGGCTATATAATGCAGCACCGTTTCGTGAAATTATGTTTAAAAAGATGAGTACGTTTTCAAATGGTAATAAAGACAATCTGAAACTACTGGCATCAGAGACAAGAGATGAGTGGCGACATTGGCATTGTAAATTTCTTGCAGGAAAAATTGAATTAGCAAAGCAGTCAAATCGCCTCATCGGTACAATTTCAGACGTGACAAAAGCTCTGAAAAACAGCAAAGACGGTCTTCTTCTCATTGATAAATATTATAGAAAGCAACTGATGAAATCTTTGAGAGGATCTCACTCCCTGGGTCATTCAGGCCGGGTATGGATGAGCTATTTAGAAAGATTTTTGTCGAGAGGCAACCACATTGAAATTATCAAAACAGGAGTGTTGAAAGATTATGGGGGAATTTTATTGATAGAGAATGAATTAATGAGTGGTTCGGATCGCATTCATCTCGCTATAAATAAAGACCGGAAAAAGAATAATGCCCTACTTTTTTAAAATTGGCAGATGAGGTTTTTGTTGATTCAAAAAAAAATGAACGGCGTGAATATTTATAAAATAGATGCGCAATTCTGATATTCCTTAAATTACAGTTTGTAAAAACATCTTTTTGGAATAAAACGAGTCTGCTTTTATATGATAGGAAAAACACAAACACCTCCCAAACCAAAAATCGGAACATTTATTGATCCTCTAACAGACTATGGATTCAAGTACCTGTTTGGCAGAGAACCTGGCAAAGATTTACTTATTGATTTTTTAAATCAACTTTTCAAAGGAAGAAAGGTAATTTCAGACCTTACTTATAATAAGAACGAACGTTCAGGCCCTGGAGCCAAAAGTCGCAAAATGATTTTCGATCTTACTTGTACAGGCAATGATGGCGAACAGTTTATTATTGAAGTCCAGCGTATTCGTCAGGAGAATTTTAAAGACAGGGCGGTGTATTATAGTTCCAGATTAATACACGACCAGGCCCCGCAGGGCGGCAAGTGGGATTATTCTCTCAAAGAGGTTTATTTTATCGGGGTGATGGATTCTGTTTTGGAAGATTCGGATGAGAATGAATATCTGCACAAGGTGCGGCTCGCTTATGAAAAATCTGATAAAGAATTTTATAAAAAGTTAGGCTTTATTTTTATAGAAATCCCTAAATTTACAAAGACCGAAAAAGAATTGAAAGCAGGCGAAGACAAATGGTTGTATCTGTTGAAAAACCTAAGCCGGTTACAAAAAGTTCCGGCAATTTTAAACACAAGGATATTTTCAAAGTTGTTTCAAATAGCAAAAGTATCCAACTTAAACAAGGAAGAATATATGAAATACGAAAAAGACCTAATGGCATCATGGGATGAATACTCCATTAAAAAAACAATAGAAAACGAACGTAAGACAGCCGTGAAAAAAGCTATGGAAGAAGGCAGGGAAGAAGGCAGAGAAGAAGGCAGGGAAGAAGGCAGAGAAGAAGGAATGGAGCAAAAATCTCAGGAATTTGTCAGGAATTTACTTTCACTAAACAAATTTACCATTGCTGAAATTTCCAACCTTGCTAACGTTAATGAAAAATTGGTTCGAAAGTTAAAAAAGGAAATGATATAATGAATATTAAATAAAAACAGGGATTAATTTTTAAAAAATAGAGGCTGGCTTTTATTTGGACTTACACTTCCCTCACACTTATTTTTTCTTCTTTCTTTTGCCCATTCAGTATGGAATTAAAAAATTTTAATTTTCCGCCAATTTATGAAGTAGAGAATTACGTCTTCTTCTCATTGATAAATATTATAGAAAGCAACTAATGAAATCTTTAAGGGGATTCCACTCCCTGGGTCATTCAGGCCAGGTATGGATGAGCTATTTAGAAAGGTTTTTGACAAGAGGCAACCACACTAAAATTACCAAAACAGGAGTGTTGAAAGATTATGGAGGAATTGTATTGATAGAAAATGAATTAATGAGTGATTCGGATCGTATTCACCTCACTATAAATAAAGACCGGACAAAGAATAGTGTCCTACTTTTTTAAATCGGGTCGAGACTTTTTATTACTGATTCTTATGAATTCTACAAGATCTATAAAGAGACAACAGAGAATTCTGAAAGTTCTTGAAAAGTGCAATTGTATTTGGTAATGCGCGTAGCCATTTTTACGACAGACCGCTCTCCAACAGGCTTTCCAGTTCTGTGATCAATGGAATTTGACCCGGAATTATTTTATTCTTTGCTTCGTTAATATCAAACCATTCACCTTTATCAATCTCTGGAAATAATTTTTTGATACCTGATCCCGGCGGCCATTCTATTTCAAAGTCGTTGCTCTTGTGTAAGAGCTTCTCAAAATTGCCACGTGCGGCCCATGCATAGACTATCTTCGCGGTTTTTTGAGCCACCGGTGTTAATGCAATAAACTCTCCCCGTGCTTTTATTCCTGTTTCTTCTTCTGTTTCTCTAAGTGCTGCGTCCATTAGTTGCTAACCTGTCATAATTTCTCCCTTGGGAATAGACCAGGCTCCCCAATCTTTGTTTGCCCAATACGGCCCTCCGGGATGTACTAAAAAGATCTGTATGCTATTTTTTTGAAGGCGATAAATAATATTCCCGCGCTTAATTTAATCATTGTGTTTGTTTCAAATATTGGTTCTAATGTAAAATTTATAACAGGTATTCTCCTTTACAGCCTAAATTTAAAAACTTCTTTTCTTAAATCTGATTACACAGAGAAATTATATTTGACACCTTTGGCTGCGTTTATTTCTTACCCGATGCTCAATCGTATAAATTGTAATTCGTAGTTGAAAATGCCTTACCTGTTGAAGGTGAGAAAAATCATGTTTTGCAGTGATTAATATCAGTGTTCTGGTGGCTGAGTAAAATTAGTTTTGTTATCTAAACAAGCATGTTATGATTACTTATACAAAAAAATTTAACGAAATTGGAATAACAGATTTAGCGCAGGTCGGGGGAAAGAATTCTTCATTAGGGGAAATGTTTTCGAAACTTTCGTCAAAAGGGATTTTGGTTCCTGACGGATTTGCAACTACTGCCTACGCTTTTAAAGATTTTCTGAAAAAAAATTCATTATACCCGAAACTGGCAGATCTTATGCATCAATTGGAAAGGCCGGGTTATGGTAACCTAAGTGAAATGGGAGAGAAAGCAAGGGCATTGATACTTGCAGAAAAACTTCCCAAAGAACTCCAATCTGCGATTACCATGGCTTATAAGGAATTATGTGGTGAAGAAGAAATTGAAGTAGCAGTCAGAAGCAGCGCTACCGCTGAAGATTTGCCACATGCAAGTTTTGCGGGGCAACACGAAAGTTATTTGAATATAAAAGGGGAGGCTTCCTTATTAAATGCAGTGAAAAGATGTTATGCCTCTCTTTATACTGATAGAGCTATCAAATACAGAGAAGAAAATGGTTTTGAACATCAGGATGTTGATATTTCTGTGGGGGTACAGAAGATGGTTCGGTCGGATAAAGCCTCATCCGGCGTAATTTTCACCCTGGAGCCCGAGTCCGGGTTTCGGGATATTGTACACCTCAGTGGAGTATGGGGCCTTGGTGAAAATATCGTGCAGGGAACAGTAACACCTGACGAATTTTTTGTTTTTAAGCCTACCTTATTACAAGGCAAAAATGCCATCGTTCATAGGAATTTGGGATCAAAAGCAAAGACGATGATTTATAGGCCCAACAGCTATCGCGACGGAGGGGAACCCATTATCAATACGGATACTGCCAAAGAAAAACAGGATTCTTTTGTACTGAACGATGAAGAGGTGCTGAAGCTTGCTAAATGGGCGCTTGTAATAGAAGATCATTACCAAAAAGCAATGGATATTGAGTGGGCAAAGGACGGCATCACAGGTGAAATTTTTATTATCCAGGCAAGACCGGAAACGGTTCATTCTCAAAAAAATCCAATGATGGTGAACGAATATAAATTATTGGAAAAAGGAGAAGTGCTGGTGCAAGGTGAGGCCATTGGTTCAAAAATTGCCACAGGAGTTGCAAGGGTTTTGCACTCGCCCCAGGAAGCGGGTAAATTAAAAAGTGGTGAAATCATAATAGCGGATACCACCAGTCCCGATTGGGATCCGATACTGCAAAAATCTTCGGCTCTTATTACCAACAAAGGTGGCAGAACCAGTCATGCTGCTATCGTAGCGAGAGAATTAGGTGTACCTGCCATTGTAGGTAGTGGTAATGCAACTTCTGAAATCAAGGACGGGGATCTGATCACCGTTGTGTGCAGCGAGGGAAAAACAGGATTTGTATATAAAGGGAAATTAGACTTTAAAATCACAAAGCACGATTTCTCAAATATCAAAAAGCCAGAAGCGACTAAAGTAATGCTAATCGTTGGTGATCCGGACAATGCTTATGAACTATCCTTTTATCCTAATGATGGGGTAGGGCTGATGCGTATCGAATTTATCATAACCCATTCTGTGCAAATCCACCCTATGGCTTTGGTGAAATTTAACGAACTGAAGGATGCATCTGTAAAACAAAAAATCGAAGAACTTACGCGTCATTACGCTGATAAAGAAAAATATTTTGTGGATAAACTAGCCGAAGGTGTCGGTACAATAGCAGCGGCTTTTTATCCAAAAGACGTTATTGTCAGGATGAGCGATTTTAAAACCAATGAATATGCAAACCTGATCGGTGGAAAGGATTTTGAACCGCAGGAAGAAAATCCAATGCTGGGTTTTCGTGGCGCATCCAGGTATTACAACGATTTATATAAAGACGGTTTCAGGCTGGAGTGTGAAGCCATATTGAAGGTAAGGGATGAAATGGGGTTAACAAATGTAAAAGTGATGATCCCATTTTGCAGAACAGTAGAAGAAGGCAAAAAAGTGATTTCCGTAATGAAACAATGTGGATTGGAGCAAGGAGTGAATAACCTCGAGATTTATGTGATGGCAGAGATACCAAGCAATGTAATACTGGCAGAAAAATTTGCTGAAATTTTTGATGGTTTTTCCATTGGCTCCAATGACCTTACGCAACTCACCCTGGGAATTGACAGGGATTCCGCGATTGTAAGTGATTTATTCAGTGAGCAGGATGAAGCGCCGAAGGAAATGATAGCCACTGTGATCAGAAAAGCGAATATAGCCGGAGTGAAAATTGGCTTATGTGGCCAGGCACCCAGCGACCTGCCTGAGTTTGCCAGATTCCTGGTTGAAGAAGGTATTGACAGTATTTCTTTTAATCATGACGCGCTTCTGAAAGGGATTGAAAACATCAATATGGCTGAATTATCTTTAAATGCTGTGGCATAATTACAGAAACTAACAGTTCCATAAACAAAAATTAATGGTTACAATCTTAGCACTGCTAAACAATTTGAATAAATCGGCAAATCAAAGAATATGAAACAATTTGTAAGATTATTGTCCGGCGGTGATCTGCGTTCTGCCGGGAAAAGTAATGACGCTGTTTTGAAAGTCAGGAACGAGGATGATTTCGACGAACTTTTTAAGTGTCTCTCTTACAAAGATAAATTGGTAAGAATGCGGGCCGCCGATGCCATAGAAAAAATTACGCTGAAGTATCCTTCTTACCTTTTTAACCATAAAGCAGATCTTATGGACTTATGTTGCACAGTAACGGAAAAGAAATTGAAATGGAACTTTGCTTTAATGGTTACAAGATTAGATTTAACTGATAACGAAAAAGAAATTGTGTGGCAAAGGTTGACAGGATGGGCTTTAGATGGAGACGAAAGTAAAAAGGTCAGGATTAATTCAATCCGGGCAATGCATGCAATAGCTGAAAGAGATAATTTCTATGTTAAAGATTTTGAATTAGCAACAGAGCGGGTAAAAAAGGAAAATATCCCCTCTTTAAATGCCAGAATAGAAATGCTTACTCATAGTAACTCATTTTGATCACGGAAGGATGAAGATATTGTGTGAATTACAATCTAGAATTATTACATCGATCCATTTCATTCTAAAAAGAGTGGTATCATGTTTTTTAATTATCGGGTTAAATTCGGCTTAGCAAATTTGGAATAAAATGGAAACATTGAACCACAATATTAGCCGGTTAAAAATTGATAAGCAATTCGCCTGTTTGATGACGATAATATTGGTATTAATGGGTTGGCCTCTATTTAAAAGTGCACTTGTTTTCATTCTCCTGAAACTATATGAGTTGTTTATTCAGCACGGCTTTTGAAAGATAAAATATCATTTATTCAGGATTTAAAAACATTCTATGAAACAAGAAGAAATGAGTGAATTTATTAAGAACAGTTTTAAATCCATTAATGAGTATTTCCACAAAGCTATTACTACTTTCGAAGCTGAAGATATTTTCAAATTCAGAAGTGAAGTAAAAAGACTCAAATTTTTTCTTCACTTAGTGAGTATGGAATCTGAAGATGGGCTGTCCTTCCACATTACCAGGCGAATGAAAATAATTTACGGGTATCTGGGAATAATTCAGAATTTTCATCTACAGTTAAAAGAAGCAAGTGAATATGTAAAAAAATCTTCGAAGCCTATGCCTGTTGCCTATATAAATATGCTGGAAAAAGAATTAGAAAACTGGAAAAAACTCAGCAAAGACTATATAGATCCGGATTACAATTTTCTTAATGATGAATACGAAATCCTGAACACGTTACCGGATAAATTCACCAACAAATCCACAATCAGTTTTATTAATTATCTGCATTTTGAAATTAGAGAAATGTCTGGCCATCAGGATGAAGAGGCGCTAAATGATATTCGAAAATTTATGGAAGATATTTATTATAATCTTCCGTTTCTAAAGCCTTACCTTATTAACCCGCAAAGCATTTTATTGGATGAAAAGGAATTAAGCGAATTCCTATGCCTGTTCGGTAATTTCCAGGATAAATGCACGGCTGCAGCAATTTTGCAAACTATTAAAGTGGATGCTTTGGATGGGCAAGAAAAACAATTAATAAAACAAATGGCGGATGACTTGCTGCACGAAAAGAAAGAGATAAATAAACAACTTGCTGTCAAACTTGACTCGATGCACATTGCAGAAAGAAATTTGAATGAACTTTCTCTGCAAGAATAATTTCTTGAAAATCTCACCTAAAAGCGTACATGATGACCGATATTATCACAATTACTTTTAATCCATGCATTGATAAAAGCACTACGGTGAATGTGCTTACCTGAAGCAAAATTGAGATGTACGCCGCCGGTTTTTGAGCCTGGTGGCGGCGGCATCAATGTAGCGCGAGCGATTAAAAAGCTTGGAGGTGAAGCGATCGCTGTTTATCCATCCGGAGGATATTCGGGGAAGTTTTTAAATATTCTTTTAGAGCAGGAAAATATACCGGAGTTAAATATTGAAACCAAACAGCACACAAGGGAAAATATGATTGTTTTGGATATGGCTACCAATCAACAGTACCGGTTTGGGATGCCAGGGCAACATTTATCCGAAGATGAATGGCAACGATGTTTACAAACAATAGAACAAAATCATTCCGGATATATTGTTGCCAGCGGGAGTTTGCCACCTGGAATTCCCGCAGACATACTTGCCAGGGTAGCAAAAATTGCTAAAAGGCAAAAAAGAAAATTAATTGTTGATAGCTCCGGAGAAGCGCTAAGGCTTGCTGTTGATGAAGGTGTTTACCTGATAAAACCAAATTTGGCTGAACTCTGTACACTGACAGGAAAGGAAACTGTGGAAACAAACGACATAGAACCCCATGCAAAGGAATTAATTCTGAATGGAAATTGTGAAGTTGTAGTGGTATCTATGGGCGTACTGGGTGCTATGCTGATAAGCAGGGAAGTTACCTATAAAGTTGATGCGCCTATCGTAAAAAGGCAGACAACTGTAGGTGCGGGGGATAGTATGGTGGCTGGTATTGTTCTTTATATTTCTCAGGGTAAAAGCTTGTTAGAAGCATTGCAATATGGTGTTGCGTGTGGCACTGCTACCACTTTGAACCCCGGAACAGCATTATGTAAAAAAGAGGACGTCGACAGATTGTATGAATTGATAAAAGAAGAGAGGAAATTTTAGCAAGTGTATTTTGTAGAAATGAGAAGATTTTAAAAGATCTGTCGAAAAAAAGTAAACCATTTATGATTAGAATTCCTATAGCACCCATATTATGTAGTGTTCTTTTTTTTTCGTGCAACAATAAAATTGAAAATACAAAACCCATTACTGAAAATATTACTGAATCTGTATATGCTTCTGCCATTGTCAAAACAGAAAATCAATACCAGGTCTTCGCGACAGTTAATGGTATCATCAATAAAATATTTGTAACAGAAAATGATTTGGTAAAAAAAGGTGATCCCCTGATAAAGGTGACGGATGAAAGTTCGACCATCGATCGTGAAAATGCAAGCCTGGCAGCAAGCTACGCTGATGTAAGCGCAAACAGGGAAAAATTAGCTGATGCAAAAAATAGTATTGCACTCGCACAAAGTAAAAGTAGCAATGACTCGTTGTTGTATCAACGACAAATGAATTTATGGAACGAAAAAATCGGTACAAAAAATGAAGTAGAACAACGTGAACTGGCCTACAAAAATTCTAAAAATATGCTTGTGTCTGCAGAGCTCAGGTACAAAGATTTATTGAAGCAACTTGAATTTAATGCGAGGCAGGCAAAAAATAATCTGTCCATCAGCCGATACCGGGAAAGTGATTTTATCATCAAAAGTGAGATGAATGGCAAAGTATATTTTTTAATAAAAGAACAGGGAGAAATGGTAACCCCTCAAACTGCATTGGCCATCATTGGCGATGCTTCCGTCTTTTTATTAGAGATGCAAATTGATGAGTACGATATTTCAAAAATTAAATTGGAGCAAGCAGTATTGCTTACAATGGACAGCTATAAAGGAGAAGTTTTTGAGGCAAAAGTCTCCAAAATAATTCCGATAATGAATGAACGAAGCAAATCATTCACTGTAGAGGCTGAGTTTGTAAAACAACCACCTGTCTTATATCCTAACCTCACCGCAGAAGCAAATATTATTATTCAAATTAAGAAAGATGCTCTCACCATATCCAGGACTTATCTAATAAATGATTCTTTCGTAATGGTTGGAAAAGATAAAATGAAAAAAGTATCTACCGGGCTCAAGGATTATCAGAAGGTAGAAATCATCAATGGGCTTTCTTCAGGTGATATTATCTTCAAACCTCAATAATGCAGTTAAAGTTATTATTAAATATTGCAAATTCTCTATTGCTTGCGAGGAGAAAACAGTCACTGGTAGCCGCGTTTGGAGTGATGTTCGGTGTAGGAATGTTTATAGCCATGTTGGGTTTTATGACTGGGTTAAATGATCTGCTTGATGGCCTGATGCTTAACCGCACCCCACATGTACGACTTTATAATGAAATAAAACCCAATAGCCGACAGCCCGTAAATGAATCAGGAAGTTTCAAAAATTCTTACAATTTTATCAGTTCTTTAAAGCCCTCTGTCGCCAGGCAGGAAATTTACAACAGCGGATTCATTATGGAGTCGCTAAAAAAAGATGGACGGGTAATGGGTTTTGCACCGCGCATTACGGCACAGGTTTTTTTTAATAATGGAGTTATTGATATTAATGGGATAGTGAACGGCATAGAAGTAGAAGAAGAGAGTCGTCTTTTTCATTTTTCAGATTATATAACGCAGGGAAAAGCTTCCGATTTAAAAAATATTTCTAACAGTATTATTTTAGGCAAGGCGCTTGCTGACAAGATGCTTGTAAATATTGGTGATGTAGTGCAGGTTATGACTACCGAGGGAGACCGGTATTCATTAAAGGTTATAGGTTTTTTTCAATCCGGTGTTAACGATATAGACAAAGTGCAAAGTTTTGCTTCTTTAGCTACTACACAGAAAATTTTAGGACGAGCTAGTAACTATGTAACAGATATTGAGATAAAACTGAAAGACATGAATATAGCGCCTTCCGTAGCCAGGGAATATGAGCATTTATATGCCACGGATGCAGAAGATATTCAAACTGCCAATGCGCAATTTGAAACCGGCAGCAAAGTACGTCTCATCATTTCTTATGCCGTGGGCATTGTCTTATTGGTTGTAGCGGGTTTTGGCATTTATAATATTTTGAACATGATGATCTATGAAAAAATGGATTCCATCGCTATCCTAAAAGCAACAGGGTTTTCGGGTAGCGATATCAAAAAGGTATTCCTGGTCATCTCATTGACTATCGGCATTGCCGGTGGGCTCTTGGGATTGTTATTAGGCTTTACTGTTTCATCTATCATTGCACAAATCCCGTTTACGACAACTGCATTGCCAACCGTCACAAAGTATCCCGTTGATTATAATCCTACAATTTATTTGATTGGAATTGTGTTCTCTCTTTTTACCACTTATCTCGCAGGTTTATTTCCAGCCCGGAAGGCCGGTAAGACAGATCCTGTCGTGATCATTAAAGGGAAATAAATGGACAAAAAAATTTTAGAAGCCAGGTCAATTTCAAAATATTTTTATGATCCCATAAAAGTAAAAGTGCTGAAGGATATTACTTTTTCTATTGACAAAGGCGAATTCGTATCTGTGATAGGTAAATCGGGCTGTGGTAAATCCACTCTTTTATATATTTTATCTACTATGGATACGGACTATGAAGGTGAATTGCTGTTAGATAACATCAGTACGGAAAAGAAGACGGAAAAGGAACTGGCCAGGATCAGAAATGAAAAGATTGGTTTTGTTTTTCAGTTTCATTACCTGCTGAATGAATTTAGTGTATTGCAAAACGTCATGCTGCCTGCTTTGAAATTGAATAAATTTCCCGAAAAGGAAATAGAAAGCCGGGCATTGGAAAAGTTAGAGATGCTTGGGATAGCAAAATTGGCTGGCAAAAAATCGAATAAAATATCCGGAGGGGAAAAGCAGCGCGTAGCTATAGCAAGGGCCTTGATCAATGATCCGCACATTATTATGTGTGATGAACCTACCGGTAATTTAGATGTGAAAAATTCAGAAGTTGTATTTGATATTTTTAAACGCTTGACAAGAGAATTTAATCAAACACTACTGGTGGTAACTCATGACAACAGTTTTGCAGAAAGAACAGACCGTATTATAGAAATGGAAGACGGGAATATAATACGACAATAATGTTTTAATGAAGATTATATGTTGCAGGATTTTCCTCTTTTCACAATGCTATATATTTTGTGAAAGATTATCAAATCATTACTTCTTATAACCTCCGACAGCCGAAAATAACTGATTTATTTTTTTACTATCTTTATTCTTCACTTTCAGGTAAACCCCCCGAAGTCATGCAATACAAGATTCTTATTGTTGAGGATAATCTGTCCATCCGGGAAAATGCTGTCGAAATTCTCGAACTTTCGGATTATCGCGTATTAAACGCCTGCAATGGAAAAGATGGACTTGAAATAGCGCTGGCTCAAAATCCTGATTTAATTTTATGCGATATTCAAATGCCGGTTATGAATGGTTACCAATTATTGAAGCGTGTCCGGCAATTCCCTGCTCTTGTCCATTCGCGTTTTGTTTTCCTTACTGCATCCTGTGAAAAAAAGGATATTCAAAAAGGCATGGAAATGGGCGCTGATGATTATATTGTGAAACCCTTTACCGTAGAAGATCTGCTTGAGAAATTGAAAAAGCTACTTCGATAAATTGATGATAAAGGCGTGATGTTGGCAATGATGGCCAATAAACACTCTTTTTTTAAAAGGATGCTGGACAAGGCACATACTGAAGAGATGAGTTATGAAACAAAAATTCCTCTGCTGGTAACACAGAATAAATAAAAATAAATCTTTTTCAATCTGATTTTTTTATTAAACAAATACTTGCTCCTCATATTTTTCATAGCATCGCGTAACGCATCTGAATATGCAACTTTATTGGTACAGGCTTTTGGTGCCAAAGTAATATTGGTACATGTATATAGTCCTCATCTTGTTACTTATGATATTTCTTGCGCATAGCAACCTTTGTACCCCGATTGATTTGTAGAGAGGATGCAGATGTGATCGAATTGGTAATGAAAAGTCAAATGAATGAGTAATTCTATATTTGAGGTGCTGTGACTTCTGATAAATAATAAATATACCACTTGGACTCTCTTACACACATAGCGCTTGGCGCCTGCATAGGCGAAGCTTTTTTTGAAAAAGGTTTTGGCAAAAAAGCCATGGTATGGGGAGCTCTGGCGCAAAGTATCCCGGATATTGATTTTATCTCAACTTTTTGGTTAACCACTCCCGAAGCCTTATTAGCACATCGTGGTTTCACACATTCCATTTTGTTTGCTCTGCTCATTATTCCCATTTTTGCATTAACTGCTGAAAAAATTCATCGCCCGCATAATATATCTTTCAAAAAGTGGCTCTTGTTTTTTGTCACAGAAGTTTTTGTCCATTTATTTATAGATGCCTTCAATAATTATGGAATTGGATGGTTAGAGCCTTTTAGCCATACCCGATTCTCTTTTAATGTTATTTATGTGGCCGACCCTTTTTTTTCTATATGGCCGGGTATAGCATTTTTAATACTTACTATTTTAAATCCCTTTAACCCTAAAAGGAAATTTTGGTGGAAGTTCGGTGTGATTTTTCCATTTATCTATCTCGGATATTGTTCCATTAATAAAATAAAAATTGATAATGACGTAAAGGAAATTTTCATGACGCAACATGTTCCACATGAAAGATATTTTACTACTCCCGCTCCTTTGCAGAACTGGTTGTGGTATGTAGTTGCAGGAAATGACAGGGGATATTATGTTGGCTTTCGATCATTATTTGATAGTAAAAAGCAAATGGATTTTCAATATTTTCCCCGTAATGACAGTTTGCTCAAACCGATTGCTGATCACGAAGATATTCAAAAGTTGATCCGGTTTTCCCAACAATTCTATACGGTTGAAAAATATAAAGACACACTTGTATTTAACGATTTGCGATTCGGACAAATCATTGGCTGGCAAAATCCCAAAGAACATTTTGTTTTTCATTACTTCCTGCAGCATCCCCAAGACAATGTCCTTGTGGTACAACGGGGCCGTTTTGCAAAATGGGATTGGAATGTAGCAAAGGCACTGTGGAAAAGAATACAAGGGAACTAATCCCGGAAGCAATATTATCTAATCAGATTATTGTGAATCATCATTTAGTTTATTTTCTTTTTGCTTTTGTCTTTCCAGCTTGCGAAAAGCTCCGCGAAATAAGAAACTGTGCTTTAATGCTTCCATAGTTTCGTTGAAACCATCGGTGCCTTTCTGAATATTATCAAGCGTGTTACTTATTTTGTCCGTCATGATAGAATCCTTCAACAAGGCATTTACCGGGCCTTTGCCACTATTTATGTCCGTTTTAATTCCTGCCACCGTAGTGGTAATTTCATTCAGCAAAGCATCTGCTGAATCCCCGATAGTTTTCATTTTAAGGATAGCTGTATTCAGGTTATAGACAAGGGTCGTATCAGTAAGGATTACGCCCGCAGAGCCTTTTCCGCTTTTTACATCGTGCACGATGGCGTTTAGATCATTCACCATTGTATTCGCTTTTAAAGTGGCCAGGCGAATATTTGCTACGGATGCTTTTAATTGTCGTGGTAATTCTTTGTCCTCTAAAAGACCCCATAAAGCGTCGCTATTATTAACACGTTGCATGGCGGTCTTCATTTCCCCTGCAATAATATTAATGTCATTGTTCGTTTTGTCCAGCGTTTCGAGCATTTCGTCCATATCACTAAGACTTTTTGCTGCCAGGACATCACCATCTTCTACGACGGCAGATGGCTGCTTACCGGAAACCATATTTACTACTTTATTCCCAACCAACCCATCTGTTCCGATGGAAGCCAATGCATTTTTATGAACGATTGATCTCATCTTATCATTAATAGTC
Organism: Ginsengibacter sp.; assembly: GCA_039935935.1. Lineage (GTDB taxonomy): Bacteria > Bacteroidota > Bacteroidia > Chitinophagales > Chitinophagaceae > Ginsengibacter. Next base: position 33,157 of record JBDTJI010000080.1, read on the forward strand.
ATGACCACTTCCATCATGGTATCATTAAGGATATTTATTTTTTTTACGGTACCCACATCTATTCCGCCATAGCGTACATTGTTGCCGGCTTTTAATCCCTGTACGTTTTCAAATCTTGCTGTTAAAATAAAATTAGACCCAAACATATTCCGGTTCCTGCCTATCATGTATAACAGCACTACTAAAAAAATTAAACCCGCCAGTACGAAAGCACCCAGTTTTACATTATTCATTGCTTTTTTAGCCATTTGTATTATCTGTTTTAAACTTTATTCGAAAAATTGTTTCACTTTCGGATCTTCATTTTTTGTTAGTTCTTCGTAGGTCCCGCTAACATAACATTTTCCATCCATCAACACGACTATACGATCACTTGCCATCCTTACACAATTCATATCGTGAGAAATAATGATGGACGAAGTGTTGTACTTTTTTTGTATGTCTAATATCAATTGGATGATTTCTTTTGAGGTGATAGGATCTAAACCGGTAGTAGGCTCATCATATAAAATTATTTCAGGATTTAAAATGAGCGTACGGGCTAATGCGATCCTTTTGCGCATGCCCCCGGATAATTCCGACGGCATCAAATCTACCGTATGTGACAAGCCTACATCTTCAAGAGCCCTCATTACGGTCGCATTCACTTTCTCTTGTGCTAATTTTACCCGATGTCTTCGTAAAGGAAATTCAAGGTTTTCCCTTACAGTCATAGAATCGTACAAGGCGTTACTCTGAAAAAGGAAACCGATTTTTGACATTATTTTATCAAGTTCTGTGTCATTTAAATCAGGAATATTTATGTCAAACATTCCGATGGTTCCTTTATCAGGTTTTAATAACCCTATAATCAATTTGATCAGTACCGACTTACCTGAACCGGATTTGCCCAATACCACAACATTCTCTCCTTTATATAAATCCATATCGAAATCAACGATCACATGATTCTCTCCAAAGGACTTGTGAAGGTTGCGTATCGTTATTACAGGCTCCCCAGGTTTCTCTGTTGAATTTTTTAATATTGTTTTATTTTCTGGCATCATAAATTTATCTTCAAAAGAGAATTATTCTCTTCAAAAACATGAGTTGAAATCATATAATAATAATTTATTCAAAACCAAATAAATCTGTTACCTGGACTGCAAGCAAATCCAAAATAAAAATGACAATAGATGATACAACCACCGCAGAGTTGGCACTACGCCCTACACCCTCTGTACCCTCCTTAGTGTCATATCCTTTAAAACAACCTATGATGCCAATAGCAAAACCAAAGAAAAAAGTTTTTATAAAGGCAGGAAGCACATCATGAAATGAAAGGCTGGCAACAACCTGCGTCCAGAATAAATTAAAACTGGTATTGCCCCGAATGTTTATGCCAATATAAGAGCCATACAATGAAATGGCCACACTTAGTACAGCAAGTACCGGAAGCATAAATGTTGTAGCCATCACTCTTGTAACTACCAGGTATTTAAAAGGATTGGTACCACTCACCTTCATGGCATCTATTTGTTCGGTTACTTTCATGGAACCTAATTCCGCGCCAATGCTTGAAGCAATTTTTCCTGCAAAAATTAAAGCTGTAATTACAGGACCAATTTCCCGAACAATTGCAATTCCAATAATAACAGGCAACTGAGATTCTACACCATAGGTAAGCATAGAAGGCCGTAGCTGCATAGTGATCACCAGGCCCATTATAAACCCCGTCAGAGCCACCAAAGGAAAAGATTTGTATCCGATAACGTAGCACTGTTTAAAAAATTCGGTTAGCTCATACCGGGGCTTAAACCATTGAGAAAAAAAGCGACCTGAAAAACGGGAAAGTTGACCAATATCGTCGAGAGCTGATTTTGGGATTGTTTCTGCCATAACCTGTTTTGATTTGTGCTTCTTTTTAATGAGAATTAATTTTTGCCATACGGTTTTAATATTATGAAACCGGCCTTATTAATACATTACGATAAAATATTTTAATTGCACTTCTGCATTCTATTGAATCCGGGCATTATAATCCATCAGGTTTTGAAATCTGAGAATGCTTGAATTATGGGTCTTCCATAATATACATTATTTTATTCTTTGCAATCTATCATGGAACTTGTTCAAAAAGAATGACCATTGTCAGCAAAACAACCAACTGTCCTCATTAGAATTGGATACGAAATGAACTTACTTTGAGATTTAATAAAAATAATCAAAGGTTATAGTAGTTGTTTATTAAAAAAATAAAAAATGATGTCAGGCTATTTAAACAAAAAAGCAATTTTAAATGACGAAGAAGTGGTGAACTCCATAAGCGAACATGCTTACACGTTAAAAAACAAAGAAGATTTGCAACCGCTGTTTGACCGTATTGGCGATGCAAGAATTGTGATGCTTGGCGAAGCGAGCCATGGCACACATGAGTACTATACCTGGAGGGCTCATATTTCAAAACGATTGATTGAAGAAAAAGGGTTCAACTTTATTGCAGTGGAAGGAGACTGGCCGGATTGTTACCGGCTGAATCGATATATAAAAGGATATGACACCGGGCATAAAAGTGTACTTAAGGTATTGGAAGCGTTTAATCGCTGGCCTACATGGATGTGGGCCAATTGGGAAATAGTGGCTTTGGCAGATTGGCTAAAGCAGCACAATAAAGGATTGGCAGCAGATAAAAGAGTTGGGTTTTATGGTTTGGATGTGTATAGTCTCTGGGAGAGCATGGAAAGTATTATGAAGTATTTGAAAAAAACAGACCCATCAGCATTAAAGGTGGCTGAAGAAGCTTATCAATGTTTTGAACCTTACCGGGAAAAAGAAGGGACTTCTTATGCAAAAGCTTTGCAGTTTGTACCGGATCTCTGCAAAAATGAAGTAGTAAGTTTATTAAAAGAAATACAACAAAAGTTACCCACCTATAATACGGATTATGAAAATGTATTCAGCGCGGAACAAAACGCATTGATTGCAGTCAATGCAGAGAAATATTATCGTGCTATGATTATCGGTGGGCCACATAGCTGGAATGTAAGAGACCGGCACATGGCAGATACTTTAGAACGTTTACTGGAATTTCATGGAGAAAACTCAAAAGTAATCGTGTGGGCACACAATACGCATATTGGCGATGCACGGGCTACAGATATGGTTGATGAAGGCGAGTTTAACATAGGCGAACTCGCCAGGAAAGAACATCATGATAAAGGAGTTGTACTGGTTGGTTTTGGGTCTTACAAAGGAACTGTAATAGCTGCCAGGCAATGGGAGGCGCAGATACAGACTATGAAATTGCCGTCAGGAAAAAAGAGTAGCTGGGAATATTTGCTACACAAGGCCGGTAAAGAAAATAAATTATTGATAATGGATGATTTTGGATCTAATGATATTTTAATGGAGAACCATATCGGGCACCGTGCAGTTGGCGTGGTTTACAATCCGAAATTTGAGCAACATGGTAACTATGTACCTACTATTCTACCGCTGAGGTACGACGCATTTATTTACTTAGATGAAACAAAAGCGCTGCATCCATTGCATATTCAGCCCGACGGGCACCAGGTGCCGGAAACTTATCCTTTTGGAGTGTGATATTTTATAAAGCATACGATTTTGTGAAAAAGATGGATGATAGGTCTTATATGTTATACAACAGAAAGACTGTATTTTTTAAATCGATAGCTACGTTAATTATAAAAAATAAATAGAAAACAATTGGAACTATGGTAAACAATATTTTTTTTTATAAGTATATTTTATGATAGAGGACTTCCTGCTTTTTTGTTAATCAGGATTTTATAAACGATTCCCTCGATCTGGGTATTCCTCCGAGAATTTTACCATTTCACTGGCAATCTCTGGCAGTACACTGGACACTAATAACTGAAGCTCCTATTTCTATCCTTTCAATTTGTGAGTTCCTCAGAAGTACCCATAGAATAACGGATTCTCAATCTGGCTTATCTTTTATAGTATGTATTTGAAAACTAGCGTTTGCGTCTTTTCTCATCATAGATACTTTTAATCCCTCGGAAGAGCGGACATAAATATACCTGCCATTGTATGCATAGCTTATAGGTACTGCATAAATTGCTCCATCAGCTTGGCATTTTAAACTTCCAATAATTCTTCCTAAAATTACTCTTTCTATTTGCTTATTACTCAAAATTTCAAACATGACGATCATTTTTTCGTATGCTGTAATAAAACGGGAGCTTAAGCATTTATGAGTTTACTATAAGCGAAAAATAAAATTTTACTTGCAACTAATTAATCAATCTTGGCAAAGTTTTTTATTTTTTCATTTATCTTATCCAATTGTTCCTCGAATTCTTTTTTTAATTCTGTCAACTTCTCTTTACTCATCTGATCATTTATTTTTCGCAAAAGTTTTTTGCTTTTTTTGGAAATATCTTTCCTGGTTTTCTCTCCCTTTTCAGGAGCGAACAATAAGCCCAAAGCGCCGCCTACTATGATCCCTGCTGATGTTGCAACAATAATTTTTGATAAATTTTTCATGATGTTTATTTTTAGATGTAAAAAATGATATTTAAAGTGTGTCTAAGTAAGATAGATTTCTGTTAATTAATCCACATACAAATGTTCCGGATCGGGTTTATTTCAGCTAAGTATTTTTAACCTGAATAAGATAAACAGTATCAATACGCTATCTGTTAATATACATTCTATAGTTGTCAAATACTTCTTCTTCCGACAATACAGCAATCTGCCGGGACTTTATTGCTTTGCCCATTTGATTTTGCGTTTTAAGTATCCTGTCATCAGTTTTTGAAGTCACTGTTCAGATATTTCCGGATTTTCGTGATACCTGCATAGCGATTTCAAATTTTCCATAAAATTCTTTTCCGCGAGCAGCAATAGTACGATACCTGTTAATATCCACACTCCCCGGCTTTAAAAAATTATCTTGTTCATTAATAGTTTTATCAGAAGAAATTCTATCCTTTACCGCTGATAATTTCTTTTCCACATTTTGTTTTTTATAAAATCCAATTTTTTAAAATGGACTTACTTTGTGAATTTTTTCTGTGCATCTACGATTTTTGTGTCAGTGTCAATCTGAAGTTTTATGTCTTTTCTTTTTGAGGTGTAACAATTTTTTATTCCAGTCTTACAAATGAAATGCTTTCTGCAAATTTAAGGCGGCGATGTTAGCTCAAGGATGACCATAGTCATAAGAACAGATGAACTTGGTCAGCGGGTTGGAACGAGAGTAAGAAAGAGCCAGATGTGAAATAATTAATCCCAGATAAGTTCAACGATAATCTTATCGGAAGAAAATCTTCCGATGTTATCATTCACCTTGAAGCACCATAATACGCTGAACCCAGCATGGCTGTCTTAGTATTTAAAATAATGCGCACCGTGACTTTTTCCAAAAGATGATTCATTCTCCCGCTATTTACAAAAGAGCCATTAAATTGATATTTTTCAAATAACGGTATTATTTGCGGAGCAATTCCTCCACCAATAAGCAATCCACCGGTTGCTTTCATCTTGAGTACAAGGTTGGCAGATTCATGCGCAAGGAAGCGAATGAAAAGCCGCATGGTCTGATCACAAAGTGTGCTTTGTTCAATATGCTTGCTAATCACGGCTGAGGCATCACCTTTCTTAATTTTATCAGCCAGCCAGCCAGGCTCTTCTAATCTTTTTTCTTCCTTCAGGAATTGATAGATATTTAAAATGCCAGGACCGCAGACCACCCGTTCATAACTAACATGCCCGAATCTATTTTGCAAATATTCATACAATTCAAAATCAGTTTTATCCCGCGACGCGAAATCAGTATGGCCACCTTCTGTTGCAAAAGGATGATAAAGTTTTCCGTCAAAGTATAAACCGGCTTCTCCCAATCCTGTGCCGGGCGCAATGATAGCTGCATTATCCGAAGGCTCGTCACTGCCTTTATGAATAACTACTGTGTCTTTATCCGTAAGCATTGCTAAACCATAAGCAGTTGCTTCCAGGTCATTGATAAGGTAAACATTAGCAAGCCTGATATGCTTCGCAATTTTCTTACTATCCATTTCCCACGACAAATTGGTAAGTTTCACTTTCCCATTGAACACCGGCCCGGCGACACCAATACAGCAGGCTTCGGGATGCGGTTGGCCTTTTAAAAAATCATCAGTTATTTCTGTGATGCTTTTGTATTCCTGGGATTTGTAACTACCTTCCTTCAACGTAGTGGTATCTCCTCCGACCATTTTGAATAAAGCAAGATTGGTTTTGGTAGCGCCTATATCTCCCGCGAGAACAAGGACATTACTAACTTTGTTTTTATCGGAAGCCGAAAACAATAATGGAAGCATAAATTAATTTTTAATTAAAAACTGTTTTTATTTTTTTTATTTTGTAATAGATAGTTTGTTGTTGTAAAGTACCACTTTTACTATAACCAATAACTGTGCTAATTGCAATTTTGATGTGCTGAAAGTTCTAAAATCTTAGTAGAAGATATTGTGAATTCAATCACCTTAATCCCTTATCTTTTGTATGCGTATTTCGTAAAAGATAAAATGGGAATATATAAAATTTTACATTCAAGTTTCATTTTGTTGTCTTTGTTTTTACTGAGGTTTTCGAAGGTTTTGCAGGATCGGTAATCCCGATGAAATCAGTCGGAATCATATCTTTTTCATCATCCCAGAATAAGTCAATTCACGATCATTAAATTCTCTGAGTGCTGCCAATAACACCTTAGTCCATCTTCATTTAATTAGGAGAAGTATTTGAAATTATATCCCGCATAGTGCTATCCGAAGGATTACCTGATCATTTTCAATATGCAGTTCTTTGTCTTCACCCGGATCAAAACCGTGAGAACATAAATCAGGCATTTCTCTAAGATGCCTTTGCAAATCAACAGGTGTTTCCCGTCACGCTGCTTAAGAATTATAGACATTCTTCTATCCATAAGGCAACTAATTTTTAAATCCATACAGCTGTTTATTCCATTTTAATAGGCTTCGATTTTTTTCTGCATTTATAGGCATTGCATTCGGGTTTTTCCCCGCACGAAAGGCCGCAAAATTAAACCCAATTGATGCACTGAGGTATGAATAGAAAAACTTGATTCATAAGAATTCAAAATCTGGATAATATTTCGTTGCCAATTGATTAACGCCAGTAAGTTCTCTTCAGACAATTCACTTATTGAAATAAAAACCATTTGAGAAGATAAACATATTGTATTATCTGTTAGAGATAACGGTATAGGAATTTCTACTGAAGACTAAAAACACTTAATGGAACATTTTTTTTCGGGCCGCAAATGCTCAAAATATTCAAGGTACAGGGCTCGGTTTGCCCATCATTTCCAAATATGCCGAATTGATGAATGGAAATGTGCATTGTAAAAGCGAACTTGGAAAAGGGGCTAAGTTCATAGAAGAATTTAAAACCAACATTTTCTAATTTTCATTCTTCCCGTATATTTTATAATGAAAATCAGCAAAGGATGAAACCAGAAATCGAAAGCGGTTTCGGGAATGTGTAAAATCATTGCGAAATCTCTTCATTATTTCTTCAAATGATTCACTTATTATTCTATCATTAAATGTTTTACCTGACAATAAATTATCTAAATCAGTCACCTGCTTTCTCAATACATTTGTTTTTTCATCTTCCTGGATAAATTTAGTCTGAAATTCCTCTATTTCTTCAAGGTAATTTTGATCATAGTTATTCTTTAGCACATCTGAAAGCATATTCTTCAGCAATACATTTGCCTCCATCCTTGAAGTAAGTGTTTGCTTCCAGGCTGCAACCTCAGCCTGTAGTTTCTTTAATTCATTGTTATTCAAAAGCGCAGTATTTATCATAAGGGTTTTTTTATCATAACACCCGGGAGAAAAATGAATTTTAAAAGAAGATTCTATGGTAGAAATGTATCGGAATAATTATGAAATTTTATTCGGGCATTTGCTAAATACCCCGCCATTATTTTATTAGGACATTTTAAAATCCATCAGCCTTACCCCGGTCATTTGACAGCAATTTTTTTACTGATTGTCATTTTTTTCGCTTCTTTTTTTTGGTAAAACGACTTCCAAAACGCCATTCTTATAGCGTGCGTCAATTTTTTCTTTATTTACTTCATCAGGAAGCGTGAAGCTGCGTTCAAAAGAAGAATAGTTATATTCATTACGGGTATATTTCTCTTCTTCCTCCTCTTCCCTTGTTTCTTCCTTTTCACTGCTTATGGATAGCCTATTTCCTTCCACATCAATTTTAAAATCTTCTTTTTTTAATCCCGGAGCTGCAATTGAAACCAGGTAATCATCTTTTCTTTCAGAAATATTTACCATTGGCACGCTGGTCATTTTTGCCTGTAGACCGCCATTAAACCAGTCATTCAACGGCCCATTAAAGAAATCGTCAAATAAGAATGGCAATCTTTCTACTCTTCTTGCTAATTGTGTGCTCATGATTGTTTTTTTTGTTTATTATGAAGTATTGGTTAGATGTAAAAGTACTCTCCATATTTTCTTTAACCGGTAACGATGGTCAGTGAAAACAATGAGATTGGTCAGGAGATTGAACTCGTCAATTTTGGATGGTCGTCTCTTTTTCATACAGGGAAGCGTGATCGATAATTCTAATCAGTATTATCAATGATAGTAGTCATAGTTAATCTTGTATTTCAACAATAGTTTTGTTAATGTCACTTTTAGAGAACTCAAAAGACTGGTTTTTATTCTGAAAATTTCGGGAACAAAATTCTGTAATTCGGTATTATTATTTTAATTTAAAATAGGAATATGAAAAAGTTTATAGCTGTTTTTGATGGATCCAAAATGTCTGAAAGCACGCTGAAATATGCTATCTGGCTTACTAAATCAGTGGACGCTCATCTTGTTGGTGTTTTTAGTGATGAATTTATTACCCATAGTTACAGGCTTTACGAGGCAATGACTACTAACAAAGACTATGAAAAAGTAATAAATGAATTAAATAAGGAGGATGCAAAAAAAAGAGAAGATGCTGCTAAAGTATTTCAGGCAAGATGCGAAGAGGCAGGCATCCGCTTTTCTGTTCGTAAAGATAAATACATCGCCATCCAGGCGCTGAAGAAAGAAAGTATGTATGCAGATCTTATTATCATCAATGGGAATGAGACATTTACGAAACTGAAGGAGCCACCACCAACTCTCTTTGTCAAAGACCTGCTTGGCGATGTTCAATGCCCTGTTTTGGTAGTGCCTTCTTTTTTCAAATCTGTTGAAAAAATTATTTTGCTTTATGATGGCGCTCCTGCTGCATTACATGCTATAAAGATGTTCAGCTATGTATTGGGGAACCCGAAAAATTTGCCTATAAAAGCGTTTACTGTAAAGGAGCAAAAGAAGTCTGCGTTTTATATACCCGAAAACAAATCCATGCGGGAATTCGTAAAAAGACATTTCCCAAAAGCAACTTTTACCATTACCAGGGGTAATGCAGAACTGGAGATTAGCAATTATCTGAGTCATCGTCCTAAAAACCAACTGGTAGTGTTGGGCGCCTATCAGCGAAGTGAAGTCTCACGGTGGTTTAAAATAAGCATGGCTGATAAATTGATGCGGGAACTGGAAATTCCATTGTTTATTGCTCATAATAAATAGGATTTACAGGTTATAATGCTGGTAAGACTTAATATGCTGATTAGACAATCAACAAATTCTTGATCGAAATTCACTAAATATAGGATGTGCATTTCCTGGTGAAAAATTCTTAAGGGCAGAACCATATTTTAAATTGAAATATGCAAGATGATCACCATCAGTTTAAATAATGATTTGTATCAATAATAACAAAAGAAAAAAAAGCTAATTTTGAATTTCGTTAATAATTATTGCTCCTATGAAAAAAGTATTAAAAACCGTATTGATTGTTTTATTAATTGCTTTTATAGTAATTCAATTTTTCAGGCCTGAAAAAAATATAGGTGAAGAAATCGCTGCCAATCAAATTACAGCCGTGCAGCCAGTCCCCGATAATGTAGCGCAAATCCTGAAAGTTTCCTGCAATGATTGTCACAGTAATACGACTCACTATCCGTGGTACGATAATATTCAGCCTGTTGCGTGGGTGCTTCATGATCACATTGTAGAAGGCAAGAAAGAATTGAATTTTTCAGAATTTGCTAACTATCCAACTTACAGGCGTTACAAAAAATTTAAAGAAATTCAAGAACAAATTAAAGATCATGAGATGCCGCTGTTCTCATATATTATACCACACCGTAATGCTGTACTGGATGCCGACGAGGAATCAACTTTACTAAATTGGGCAGCCAATGCAATGAAAGAAATGGAGGCGAAATACCCGGCTGATAGTTTGGCGAAGCCTAAATAAGTGCGAACTTTATACAGTCTGTTAATGATAAGTCAAACCCGTAGCATTCTTATCAGAAATGATCAAATTTCAATTTTGTATGACCGTCATCATATACAGCTTCAATTTTTTGAACTATTTTTGAAACATTGAAAAACTTTTTTGCCATATCGTTTCTCTTTATCTATTTATTTTCAACAACTGAATTATCGCAGTTGCTGAAGATGCCTTTGCTGGTAGAACATTTTATAGAGCATCAGGAAGTAAATAGTCATCTTACTTTATCCCAGTTTTTATACATGCACTATGCCATGGACGATGTACAGGATGCAGACTATGCGAAGGATATGAAATTGCCTTTTAAAACGCACGACAATTGTTTGGCATCTATTATAAATGTTTATCTGCCTTCTCAAAAGGTTGTTATTACAAAACCTATTCAGTTTATAAAGGATCAACATTTCAAAACGCAGGAACAATTTCTTCAATCTACGTTTCTATCCAACATCTGGCAGCCGCCAAGAATTTGCTAATCATATTTTAGTTAGGTCATACTTCAACGAACAATGTTTGTTGGAGCGGTATTTACTTTTCATTAAAAAATGATTATAACAAATTATGCTTAATAAAATCATAGGGTTTTCAATAAAAAACAAACTCATCATCGGGCTTTTTGTGCTGGGATTGATTGCCTACGGAAGTTACCAGTTCACCAAACTGCCCATTGATGCGGTCCCTGATATTACAGACAACCAGGTGCAGGTGATTACCATTGCTCCTACATTCGGCGCTACCGATATAGAACGGCTGGTGACTTTTCCGGTAGAACAGGCCAACAACAACATTCCCGGATTAAAACAGATCCGCAGTTTTTCCAGGTTCGGTTTGTCATTGGTTACGATAGTGTTTGATGATAAAACGGATATTTACTGGGCAAGGCAACAGGTAGCAGAGCGTTTGCAACAGGTGCAAGCCCAAATTCCAAAAGGCATTGGTAATCCCGAACTGGGTCCGGTTACAACCGGCCTGGGCGAAATTTATCAATATGTGGTTCGTCCAAAAAAAGGATATGAACACCAATTTGATGCCACCGAATTGCGCACCATACAGGATTGGATTGTAAGGCGGCAATTGCTGGGTGTAAAAGGTGTGGCCGAAGTCAGCAGCTTTGGTGGAAAACTGAAACAATATTCCATAGAAGCAGATGCCAATAAATTACAATCTTACGGCATCACCATCAATGATATTTTTGATGCTTTGGAAAAAAATAACCAAAACACGGGTGGTGCCTATATTGAGAAAGGTCCCACTGTTTTGTACATCCGCAGCGAAGGATTAATCGGAAGCATAGACGATATTAAAAACATTACCATAAAAAAAGACAATAGCGAAATCCCGCTATTCATAAGGGATGTAGCCGATGTAAAAATTGGAAACGCCGTTCGCTATGGCGCGATGACTTATAATGATGAAGGCGAAGTAGCCGGTGCTGTGGTGATGATGCTGAAAGGCGCTAACAGTAATGAAGTAATAAAAAATGTAAAAGAACGCATAGACCAAATCCGGAAAACCTTACCTGCGGGCGTGGTGATAGAGCCATTCCTTGACCGTACAAAAATGGTGAGCCATGCCATCAGCACAGTTGAAAAGAACTTGATGGAAGGTGCATTGATTGTGGTGTTTGTGCTGGTATTGTTTCTCGGGAATTTCAGAGCTGGTTTGTTGGTAGCATCGGTAATTCCACTCGCAATGCTTTTTGCGGTGATAATGATGAATGCTTTTGGTGTGAGTGGAAATTTAATGAGCCTCGGCGCTTTGGATTTCGGATTGATAGTGGATGGCGCCGTCATCATTGTGGAAGCGGTGATGCACCAGCTTTCGCATAGTAATAAGTTTGATGTCGTAAACAGGTTGCAGCAAAGGCAGATGGATGAAGAAGTGCAGATAAGTGCGAGTAAAATGATGAACAGTGCCGTATTCGGACAAGTCATCATCCTTGTGGTTTACCTGCCGATACTGACTTTGCAGGGGATAGAGGGAAAAATGTTTAAGCCTATGGCGCAAACAGTCGCCTTCGCATTACTGGGCGCTTTTCTTCTTTCGCTCACTTATATTCCTATGATGAGCAGTTTGTTTTTGAGCAAAAATATCAAACACAAAAAGAATCTTTCAGACCGGGTGATGGAAAGAGTGGAACGAGTATATCAGTTTGCACTAAGCAAAGTTTTAAGATTTCCAAAACTAGTTTTGGCTACAGCGCTTTCTTTATTTGCAATTGCTATTTTTACTTTCACCACTTTAGGTGGAGAGTTTATTCCTGCTTTGGAAGAAGGAGATTTTGCAGTGGATACAAGAGTACTTACAGGAAGTAACTTAAACACTACGATTGAGTACACTACCAAAGCCGCTCATATTTTAAAGACACAATTTCCGGAAGTAGAAAAAATAGTAACTAAAATAGGAAGCGGTGAAGTTCCTACCGACCCTATGCCTATGGAAGCCAGCGATATGATGGTGATTTTGAAAGAAAAGAAAGACTGGACATCAGCCAAAACGTTTGATGAACTAGCTGAGAAAATGGGAAAGTCTTTGAAGGATCTCCCTGGCATCACAGCAGGTTTTCAATACCCGGTACAAATGCGTTTCAACGAACTGATGACCGGCGCAAGGCAGGATGTGGTAGTAAAAATATTTGGGGAAGACCTGGATACCTTAGCAGCGTATGCTGCAAAACTCGGAACAATTGTAAATACTGTGGAAGGTGCCGAAGATTTGTATATAGAGCCTGTTACGGGTTTGCCACAAATAATTATTGAATACAACAGAAATGAGATTGCGAGGTATCACCTGGATATTTCAGATATCAATCGCGTTGTTAATACTGCGTTTGCAGGACAAACTGCCGGCCTGGTTTATGAAGGAGAAAGGCATTTTGATTTAGTCGTTCGACTTGCAGGCGATAAAAGAAAGGATTTAAAAGATGTTCAAAACTTGTTAATTCCTGCACCGGATGGCTTACAGATTCCATTATCACAGGTCGCAAATGTTTCATTAAAAGATGGTCCTAACCAAATACAACGGGAAGATGCGAAGCGTAGAATCGTTGTAGGTTTTAATGTACGCGGGCGCGATGTACAAACCATTGTGCATGAATTGCAGGAGAAGGCGAATACCCAAATGCATTTTTCACCGGGGTATTATACTACGTATGGCGGCGCTTTTGAAAATTTAAATGCTGCCACGCAACGATTGATGATAGCAGTTCCGATTGCTTTGTTCCTCATATTTATTTTACTCTATTTCGCATTCGGTTCTGTAAAACAGGGTCTTCTCATTTATTCGGCTATTCCACTTTCTGCCATCGGTGGTATTTTCTTTTTAGCCTTACGTGGCATGCCTTTTAGCATCAGTGCCGGCGTGGGTTTTATTGCGTTGTTTGGAATTGCTGTGTTGAATGGAATTGTCCTGATAGCAGAATTTAACCGTTTAAAACAAGAAGGCATGCAAAATAAAAAACGCATTGTATTGATGGGCACTAAAGTGAGATTGCGCCCGGTATTGATGACGGCTTTTGTGGCCTCATTCGGGTTTTTACCAATGGCCCTCAGCACAGGCGCAGGCGCAGAAGTACAGCGTCCGCTGGCTACTGTCGTTATCGGCGGGTTGATGATTGCGACGTTTCTCACACTCTTTGTGTTGCCGGTGCTGTATCTTTTATTTGAGAATATCCATCCGAAAAAAATAAAAGTAAGTCCCGTAATTATCGTGGCTTTTGTATTGATGGGAAGTTTAGTCTATTCTGATAACAGTTTTGCGCAAACGCCAATAACATTACCTGCAGCTATTGATACCGCAATTGCAAATAATCTTTCGTTGAAGAATGAAAAGCTAAATGCGGAGTATCAACAAAAGCTTATAAAATCCGGAGCTGCCATTCCGGCTACATCTGTCTTTGGCGAAGTGGGACAAATCAATAGCTTCTATACCGATACAAAGTTCGGCATCAGCCAGGCCATTAGTTTTCCGACAGTTTACGCCCGGCAAAAGTCATTATTTAAAGAAGAATTCTCAGGAAGTCAAATTGCAGTGACAGTTAAAGAGATTGAACTAAAGAAAGCGGTTTCCGATATTTTTAACTTGCTCTCTTACTTGCTTCAAAAGAAAAAATTGCTTTTGCAAACAGATAGTCTTTATTCTGAATTTCTTCAAAAGGCTAATCTTCGTTTTGAAAAAGGTGAAAGCAATATTTTAGAAAAAGCCACCGCTGAAAACCAGCAAGGCCAGATTGCAATCCAATTGAAACAGTTGGGCCAGGATATTAAAATTGCACAGTTACAATTTCAATTGTGGCTTAAGACCAATACGCTCTATATTCCCTCAATAGAGAAGTTTAAAAAGGAAATAGTCTTAGAAGGCCTTACAGGCCATGAGCATCCGCGCATTCAATTCTTAGGCCAACAGAAGCAAATCGCTTTAGCAAATACCCAATTTCAAAAATCAAAGTTATCGCCTGACCTGATATTTGGTTACAACAATACAAGCATTCGTGGCACAGGAGCTGATGATAAATACTATCCTTCATCAAAAAGATTTCAGGCAGTGCAGATTGGTTTAGGAATTCCAATATTTAATGGTGCTCAAAAAGCAATTATCAGTGCGGCGAAAGTGAAGGAATCAATCGCTGAAAACAATTATGAACTTGGTTTACAAACTTTGAATGGCGAAAGAAAAACAGCACTGCTTGAATATCAAAAATTCCTGCAAACGATAAGATGGTATGAGGATACCGGATTGAAAAGTGCAGAAACGATTTCATCTACAGCTACAAATCAATTTGTCAATGGGGAAATCAATTACCTGGATTGGGTAGTACTTATGAACCAGGCGGTAACCATTCAAAGCCAGTACATTGATGTTATCAAAAGTCTGAATGAGACTATTAATCAAATTAATTATCTGAATTCTAAATAAAGAAAAAAATGAAAAATTTATTTATGATATTTTCCTTCGTCTTTTTTGTTTCTTCCTGCAAGAACAATAAACCTGTGGAAGAAGTAAAAAATACTGGAACCGGAAACGCAATTACGTTAACTGACGCGCAGATGAATAATGCGCATATAGAAACAGGAAGTATCGAGCAGAAGCAAATAGCGTCTCTTCTTAGAGTCAATGGGCACATAGATGTACCACCGCAAAATATGGTTTCGGTGAGTGTGCCTTTGGGCGGGTATTTGAAAACAACCCAGCTATTGCCGGGGTTGCATGTAAATAAAAATGAAGTGATTGCTGTTGTTGAAGACAATCAGTATATTCAATTACAACAGGATTATCTCACTGCCGAAGCATAGTTGTCTTTAAATGAAAGTGAATACAACCGCCAAAAGGATTTGAACGTGAGCAAGGCCAGCAGCGACAAGGTGTTTCAGCAGGCTCGGTCGGCTTATGAAACTCAGAAAATCCTGATTAAATCTTTAGAGGAAAAGCTGAAGCTGATAAGGATTAATCCCAACAATCTTTCTGTCAATAACATTTCCAAAAGTATCAATGTCTATTCGCCGATAGATGGCTTTGTTACCAAAGTGAATGTGAACATCGGCAAATATGTTACACCGGGTGATGTACTTTTTGAATTGGTAAACCCGTCTGACATTCATCTGAATTTAAAGGCTTTTGAAAAAGATTTGGATAAAATATTCATTGGACAACACTTAATTTCCTTTACCAACAATAACCCGGAAAAAAAATATCCCGGGGATATTATCTTAATAAGCAAAGATGTATCGCCGGATGGTATAATTGAAGTGCATTGCCATTTTGATAATTATGATAAAAATCTTTTCCCGGGAATGTATATGAATGCGGAGATAGAATTGAAAAATAAAATGCGCAATGTGCTACCTGATGAAGCTTTTGTTCGTTTTGAAGGGAAAGAATACATCTTTGAAAATACCGGTAAAAATAAATTTGAGATGGTGGAGATTGAAATTGGAAAAAGTGAAAATGGATTTACAGAAATCATTTCAGATAAAGATTTGTCCGGAAAGACTATTGTTACAAAAGGAGCTTATACGTTGCTGATGGCTTTGAAAAATACGGAAGAAGAGTGAGAAAATTATTTATGTAAAAGCCCGGAAAGGAATATTAGTTTGCTTTTGATTTTTACTGAATCCATTAAAATTGGTCGTAAATATGCTTTGAGCAAGTTGTAATTTTTTCAGAAGCTTCATGTTTTTTCTGCCGCCATAAACTCTAAACCGTCGCTGAGGCTGAACTGACAACACTCATATACTCAAATGATAATACTCATTTTTCAACTCATCATTTAAAAATATCTTTACATAAGAAAAAATACTTTTTCCTTAAAAAACAAATATTATGAAAAAGAAAACAAATCAATTCAAAGCAATTTCCTGTGGAAGCAAAGGTCATTTGTTTTTATTCTTAATCCTTATTTTTTTGGCCTTTTCAAATGAAATACAGGCACAAAATAAATGGAGTATTGAACTGAGGCCTGGAGTCAACTTTGCAACAAAAGACTTGGGAGATGCCAATCTTAAAACAGGTTTTGGGATTGAAGGAACCATAAACTACCGGTTTATACCACACCTGGGTGTTTATGCAGGATGGGGCTGGAATAAATTTGCAGCAGATAAGTCTTTTGCAGGCGCAAAAACGGATTTCGAAGAAACCGGTTACACTTTTGGTTTGCAATTCATTCAACCATCTGAAAAAACCAAACCCGGCTATTTAATTGAAGTAGGCGGAATTTACAACCACATTGAAGTAGAAAATAATAGTGGTGATATAATAGCAGATTCCGGTCATGGTTTGGGTTGGCAGGCTGGTGTTGGCTTAGTGGTTCCGATAGGTGAACATTTCAATTTAATACCGGCTTTGAGGTACCGTGCATTATCAAGAGATATTAAAATTGAGGGGACCAAAACGGCGGTAGACTTGAATTATATTACTGTCGGAGTTGGTTTGTCTTTGTCATTCTGATAGAGTATAATCATACGTCCATCATTATACATACATCGAACCAAGAAGGTTTATCATGGGCACTGTAAGTTAAATAACCTTCTGAAAAACCTTCTTGGTTTTCTATCTTTTGGTGTATGCTTCTTTGTTGTGCCATAGAGCAGGATGAATTTGAAATAATAAAATTAATTTATTATTTCAAACTCAGGCGAAAAAATTATTTGTTATACTTTAGGAATAGTACTGATACTTGCTTGGAATGCGTTTGCCGGTGGATATTACGGAATAGCAGGTGCTGAAGGGTCACCTTTAGAATGGCTAAAAGGAAGTCCATTCTCAAATTATGTTATTCCTTCTATTATTTTGTTTATTGTTATAGGAGGTTCGGTTCTTATTAGGCAATTGCCATTTTTCGGAAAATGAAAAATGCGCGTAAAAGCGCTTTTACTGGGGGTGTGATTATTCTCATCTGACTTGCCGTTCAGATTTCAATTATTGGCTATGTTTCTTGGATACAACCAGGCAACAACATTCGCAGGTGTTTTAATTATTTTCTTGCGTGGCTTATGTCTAAAAAAGTTTAAAAAATAAACATGACAAATGCGGCTGTTTACAAAGTTGGATTTTGGTCAGCGTTAGTTGCTTTTACAGCTACCGTGGCATGTGTTATTGTTCAATTATTGCAGGTTGCAGGTTTTTTGAGTTTCCCTTTTTGATGACATTCTTATATACTGGATTTCACTCTGTACCGTAATTACTTTTGTATTGGAAATGCTGGCACTTCATTATGTAACACCGAATGAGAAAAAATTTTGGAGTCATGCTGATTTGCTTTTTACAATTCTATATGCAGTGTTTGTTACGGAGAATTATGTAGTGCAACTGGCAACAGTAGTTCGTCCCAATGAAGATTCAAGGCACGGCAGATGACTTTCATGTACTTGAACAAACACCACATTCATTATTCTGGAACTTTGATGCCTTGGAGTATATATTTATGGGTCTGGCGACTTTTGTTGCAATTCCGGTATTTGACGAAAACGGATTTCAAAAATGTGTACGAATTGCTTTCTTAGCAAATGCAGCTGTTACGCCTTTAATTGCTTTTGTTTACTTCTATCCCGGCTTTTTCAAACAAATTACTTTTTCTCGGATTTCCGTGAGTCGTTACGGTACCTTTGTTTATGCTACTGCTTGCAATAATGTTTAGAAAGAATTGAAAAAATGGAGAAGTATTTCGCCCGGTTAATGAATAATAATGTATAAATGAAAAAGCAATTCTCATTATTTATTTACCTGGCAGTGGTCTTTGTATTATCATGGCCGTTTCAGTTTTGGTATGTTTTTATGGCTAAAACGTCATTTGATAAATATTTATTCAGTTCTCTTTCCATGGTAATGGTAGGGGTGGCCACTTTTATTGCAGGGAAATTTATATTCAAAGATGGTTTTGCAAATGCCGGTTGGCGATGGGGAAAACCAGTTCATTATATTGCCGTGTTATTGTTTGCCCTTTTAGTCTGGTTTGTACCGGTTATCATTGAATCATATTTTGGATTGAACAAACCTATTGGCAAAATAATGACTGCAAATATGTTGCTGGTGTTCTTATTGAATTTCATAGCAACATTAATTCCCGGTTTTGGTGAGGAGTTTAGCTGGCGCGGATATATGTTGCCCCGGCTGGCAGCAAAATACGGAGCAAAAAAAGGTTTACTCATTCATGCATTTATCTGGTGGTGCTGGCACTTGCCGGTGGTAATTGTTATGGGATTAGAAGGGAATGATGTGAGCGAAAACTCTATCACGAATGTTATCATGCTCATTTTAATAACCCTCATACCTACAGTATTGCATGCTGTAATTTTTGCTTTTATCTGGGGAAAAACAAAAAGCCTTGCTGTTGCATCGGTGTATCATTCAGCATTTGATGAGGTGCGTGATACGATGGAAAAGACTGTTGGCTTCGGCCCCTTAGTTAATTTATGGCAAATGGCAGTGATCATAATAACCGGTGGAATATTATTATGGAAAGTGAACTGGAATAAACTTCTGCTAAACAGTAAAACAGTAGATAAGACCTTCATCAGATAACTTTTTTAAAAATTTTTTTATGCATACTGAAATTGAACAAATAATTTACAACGCTACGCTTGCACCATCCGGACATAATATTCAGCTGTGGAAATTTTCTTTTGATCCCGATAGTAATGTGATTAGAATTTGGTAAACCCGTCTGACATTCATCTGAATCTAAAAGTTTTTGAAAAAGATTTGGATAAAATATTCATTGGACAACCCTTAATTTCCTTTACTAACAATAACCCTGAAAAAAAATATCCCGGGGATATTATTTTAATAAGCAAAGATGTATCGCCCGATGGTATTATTGAAGTGCATTGCCATTTTGATAATTATGATAAAAATCTTTTCCCGGGAATGTATATGAATGCGGAGATAGAATTGAAAAATAAAATGCGCAATGTGCTACCTGATGAAGCTTTTGTTCGTATTGAAGGGAAAGAATACATCTTTGAAAATACCGGTAAAAATAAATTTGAGATGGTGGAGATTGAAATTGGGAAAAGTGAAAATGGATTTACAGAAATCATTTCAGATAAAGATTTATCTGGAAAGACTATCGTAACAAAAGGAGCTTATACATTATTGATGAGTTTGAAAAACACAGAGGAGGAGTAAATTCAATTAAGAATTAAAAATTAAGAATTAACAATACAGATAAGGCTGAAACGGTGAGTGAGAAACTATTTTAGGACAAGACACTGCCTTAAATTACAACAGGTCACTACGCACGAAAACAATTATTTCTCCCTATTTACCAGACTAATTGCTTTCTATTTGGTTTTCTTAAGCTAACCTTAAGAAAGAATTAAGCTATTCCAAAATACCGGGACAGCATCTTTGTAAAAAATTATATTTATGATATCCGCAACACATATTCATGCAATGGTCATCCGCTTCCCCATTGCTTTATTAATCGCAAGTTTTTTATTGGAATTGATAAGCCTCTTTTATAAAAAAGCTTTTTTCGTCAGTTCGCATTTTACATACTGATATTAGGTACGCTGGGTACTGTGATGTCTTATCTTACAGTGAATGCTGCCGGAGAAGGAATATTAAACAAGGCAAAGGAACTCCATGAACAAGCAGCCATAATTTCATGTGGCTAAGAGTTATTACTACTTTTATTTATGCATTAAATTATTTTTTTTAAATATAATAAGAATTAGCCGGAATTTATAGCGGTTTTGCTTTTTGCCGGAGTAATAGGAAGTGTTGTCTGGGCAGATATTTGGGAGGCTAATTGGTATATAAACGCTTAGCACGGTTAGAACTTTCCTTACCGGATTTTCAAATGCCGATGAATAATAGATACAACGATTAAATTTTCTTTAAAATAACAACATGAGAATCTTTTTAGCAGAGGACGAAGCAGCCATTGCCGGCTTTTTAAAAGAAGGACTGGAAGAAGAAGGCTTTGCCGTTGATTTAGCAACGAATGGCAGAGACGCACTTGAAATGGTAATGATTAATTTGAATGAGTATGATATTGTCCTGCTGGACTGGATGATGCCCGGGGTTAGTGGAATAGAAATTTGCCGAAGTATTCGTAAAGAAAATAAAACGATCCCGGTTATTTTTTTAACTGCTAAAGATACCGTTGATGATACTGTTTTTGGTTTAGAAGCCGGTGCCAATGATTACTTAAAAAAACCCTTTGCATTTGAAGAATTGCTTGCCCGTATAAAAGTGCTGCTACGAAATAAAACAGGAGAACAAACTATTTTTGAATCCGAAGATATCGTGTTGAATACAGATGCTCATATTGTCACAAAAAATGGCGAACCCATAGAACTCACTCAAAAAGAATTTGCCTTATTAGAGTACCTGCTTCGTAATAAAGGAAAGGTAAGCAGGCGTTCAAGAATTATAGAAAAGATATGGGATATTCATTTTGACAAAGACACTTCAGTGATTGATGTTTTTATCAACTCCCTGCGGAAAAAATTAGATACAAAAGGTAAAGAATCGTTCATTCAAACAATTCGAGGCGTTGGTTACCGTGTAAATGATAATTAATGAAGCTTAGTTTCAAAAAACGAATTGCACTTTTTAATACACTTGCTGTTGCTATAACAACCGCCTTTGTATTTATTATTATTTACGCAGTTGTACATGTAAGTTCTTATCATCACCTTGATAGTGATATTGTACTGGAAAAAGAAATAATTGTAAAAAGACTCGACTGGAAAGGAGACAAAATCAGCACCAAAAAATTGCCGGAGTGGGAGGAAAAAGAACATAAGAAAATAGAAGCTAATCCAACTTTTATTCAAATTATTGATAGCAAAGGCCAGGTAATATTCAAAACATCCAACTTACAGTCGAAGCATTTTTTATCTAACCCAGGAAGTGAGAAAGACTATTTTTATAATACGCATACAGATAAACAAAGGCTCCGGCTTGGTCAATTTCCTATCAAGAACAAGGAAGGGAAAATAACCGGTCAATTAACAATAGGTGTTTCACAGCAGGAATCCTACAATGTGTTACAAAATCTGCTCCTCACCCTTTGCATTTCATTCCCTATTCTTTTACTGATTCTTTATGTAGTTATTTACTTTACTGCTTCTAAATCTATCGCACCGGTGCATCAGTTGATCCGTGCAGCATCAGGCATTAATGATTCCAATATAGATACCCGGTTACCCTTACCCGAAAAGGAAGATGAAATTTACCAACTGGCCAAAACTATCAATGAATTACTAAGTAGAATTGACATCAGTATTCAACAGCAAAAACAATTTACAGCGGATGCTTCTCATGAAATAAGGACACCTCTAACTGCCATCAGAGGTACACTGGAAGTATTGCTTCGCAAAAAGAGAGAGCCGGCACAGTATGAGGAGAAAATAAAAGAAGTGATTTTTCAAACGGATAGGCTAAATAGTTTACTTGACCAATTATTACAACTTGCGCGTCTTGAATCAGGTTCTGTAAAAAAAGAAACAGTTTATCTAAACAAGATATTGAAGGAAACAGAATTAAAGTTTGAAAAACAAATACAAGAAAAGAAAATACTCCTCACATCAGCTATTATTGAATCCGTTTCCGTACATGCTGATACTTTTTTCTTATCCGTAATAATAGATAACCTATTCAGTAATGCAATAAAATATGCTGTAGTTAACGGGAAAATCAATTACAGTTGGGATAGTGAAACCCAAACTTTCTCCATTACTAATG
>JBDTJI010000081.1:0-5827 GCA_039935935.1 Ginsengibacter sp.
TCCAAATTTAAAATTCTCTTTCACGGTTGATCCGTCTTCTTTATTTAATTCCACGTCGACTTCAGGTTTGAAATGTGCAAATACATCTTCTATTTTTTGAAGGTCTTCAACAATTTCGGGCTTTATAGGATCATCGTAAGTCAGCTTCTGTACATAAAGTGTTTTATTCGGAGATATTTCAACAAAACCTTCTCCTACTGCATCAGGGGCTAATATGGTAGTAGCAATACCTGGTTTAATCTGGGGCATAATTATTATATTTTTTTATGTATAAGTTCCGGTAATAAACGAATCAGGCAAAAAATTACACTATAAATATATAGATAGTTTTTAGTTTTTTAAAAAATTAAATTATTCAATAGTCCATTTCAGTTCCTCGTTCTCAATATTTACTTTCACTGTATGGCCTTTTTTAAGTTCTCCGGCAATAATATATTTTGAGATCGGGCGCCGTAATTGACTCCGTATTACGCTTGAAATCTGGCGGGCGCCGTATTTAGGTGTAAACCCGTTCAAGGCCAGATGTTTTTTTGCATCATCAGAAATAGACAGCATGATTCCCTGCTTATCTAATGCTTCTAAAAGGCTTTTCATCTGTATATCAAAGATTCGCACAATACTATTTTCATTGATTGGGCCAAAAGGTACAATTTCGGTTAGGCGGGCCAGAAACTCAGGCCGGAAATATTTCGTCATAATCTCCATTAATTTATTTGACGAAGGCATCTCGCCTTTATCAAACTGTTCAGCAATCCATTCACTGCCAATATTGGAAGTGAAAATAATAAGGGAATTCGAGAAATCACCTTCCTTTCCGAGTCTGTCGTGCATGTGCCCTTCATCGAGTATTTGTAAAAATGTATCAAAAACAGATGGATGTGCTTTTTCTATTTCGTCAAATAATAAAACAGAATAAGGCTTTTGCCTGATCTTGTTTACCAGCACTCCGCCTTCCTCATATCCAACATAGCCGGGTGGTGCGCCATAGAGAAGTGCCGCAGAATGTTCTTCTTTAAATTCAGACATATCAAAACGGATCATTGCTTTTTCGTCATTAAAAAGAAACTCCGCTATTGACTTGGCTAATTCGGTTTTGCCTGTTCCTGTTGGCCCCAAAAGAAAAAATGAACCTATTGGCTGGCCTTTTTTATTGAGCCCGCTTCTTGATTCAAGAATAGATTCCGATAGTGCCCTGACTGCATGATCCTGGCCAACGACTCTTCTTTTCAGATAACTTTCCATATTCAGAAGGCGTTCTTTCTCCTGGGCCTGTATTTTACCAAGAGGAATTCCTGTTTTATAGGAAATTACAGAAGCGATATCTTCTTTACTTACTCCTTCTTTTTTTACATCTGCCAACGCAATTAATTTATCAATGCTTTGTTTTAGATAATTATTGAATTCAGTTGATGTTTCAAATTTATCTGCCTGAGTAGTATCTTCTAATTTGCCCAAAAGAACCGGGCTGATTTTATTATTAAATAGACTGTTTAGCCACTTGTATTCACTAAACAGTTCGTATTCCGGCAGGTTATCATCTGTCTCTAGTTTTTCCAGATTGCCTTTCAATTCTTTGAGCTCTTCCTTATTGGTGTCAACCATTAGTTTAATTGCGGCCATAGTTCTGTCAAGTAGATCAATAGCAGCGTCCGGTAATCTTCTGTCCTTAATATATCTTTTTGATAAGCGTACACATTCTTTAATAGCATCCTCCTCGATTTTGAGCTTATGATGATCTTCAAATTTTGATGCCAGGCAACCCACCATTTTTAAGGCGGTATCCTCGTCAGGCTCAGCTACAGACAAAACTTCAAACCTGCGGGTAAAAGCCTGGTCGGGTTCAATTAATTTTCTGTATTCGTCATTGGTAGTTGCGCCGATAACAGTGATCTCACCGCGTGCGAGTTCAGGCTTTAAAAGATTGGCTGCGCCACCGCCTATAGAACCTTTGTTATCAAGCAGGATATGTATTTCATCGATAAAGATAATCGCCTTTTGAAATTGTTTTATCTCTTTAAGAATGTTTTTTAACCTGTCTTCTATCTCGCCTTTATAAGAAGCTCCTGCTATAAGCGCACCAAGGTCAAGCTCAAAAAGTAACGAATCTGCAAGTTGCGCAGGTACTCTTTTATTAACAATATCCATAGCGAGTCCATCAATCAAAGCAGTTTTTCCAACTCCTGCTTCCCCGATCACAATAACATTTGGTTTTGTTCTTCTGCAAAGGATTTCCATCATCATTCTTGTCTCTTTGTCTCTACCGATGATTGGGTCGGTTTTATTGTCTCTTGCCAGAGCAGTCCGTTCCACACAGTATTTATAAAGGGCTCCTGATGCCGGTTTTTCATTTGCTCCAGGCGTTGCAACTGCATTTTGAATTCCGTCTTCCTTGAAATAGATCTCAAGTATTTCTTTTTCTTTTACGGGGAAAGTTTTCAACTGCTCACTTGTAAAGCCGATTCCAGGCTTCGCAATGGCACAAAGAACGCAGATGGGTGACACCAGGTCAAGACCCAGTTTTATTCTTACATTATCTGCTTCTTCAAAAACATTTTTAACCGCTTCGTCACCTGTTATTTTATCTTTAACCTGGGCTATCTTCGGATATTCGTCCATACGTACTTCAGCCCATTCCATAATGTAACCTGAATCCTTTCCTATAGAATCGAGAAAATTTTTTAATCCCACTTCTTTATGCAGAAGACTGCGAAGGAGATGTGCAGGATAAAAATATTCATTGCGAAATTCTTTGGCCAGGGATTGTGAAATTTCCACAGCTGTTTTTACAGATTCATTTAATGAAAGTGTTGGCATTGGGAGTTTTATTGAAGTAATAAATAAAAGCTGAATACAATTTACAGAAAAAACATAAAACCTAAAACAAAACATTTAGGATGCTATTATTTTAAATGAATGTAGCCCGTAAAACACAGGTTTATTTTGTGTACTTCTTTATAGTAACAAAGAGCAACCATTAAGATAATGGGTCACTGGATTGTAAGAGAAAAAGTAAAAAATGTTTTTTAGAGCGTATTTGTATAGGGTAATTAAGTAACTTGTTTCCTGTTATGAGCATCATCTATTATAGAATACCACTGCAATTGGCTACGGCATTAGAGGGCAATGAAATGGCTACTTGTAGTTTAATGGAATCAATTAAAAAGAATCTGGAACTGATCATTATGACAAAGTTTGGCGAACACAGAAGTGATCCCAGTTTTGGTTGTGAAATTTGGGATCTTGATTTTAAGCTTATCGTAAGTGAAAATTTATGGGAAGAAAAATTAAGGCAATCCCTGCTTAAATCTATCACTACTTATGAACGCCGTTTGTCAGATGTACAGCTGACGGTCGCCATCTCTGAAATTGAAAAATTTCATTTTTTCAAAAAATATGCAGAGATAAAAAAAAGAGTAGATATACAGCTCACAGGTGTTATGGATAAAACCGGCGAGGCATTTAATTTTACTAACAGTTTGTTCCTTAGCCCTCTTTCTATAGATTAATAAAACGGTATCCTATGTCCCCAGAAGTAAATAATTCGAAAGAAGTGATCCGGAACAGGATGCTGAAACATGCCCTGAATTATTGGAATATTAAGAATGCCGAAGATATTGACCCCATCGTTAAGCTTATTTTGGAGGCACTATCCAACGAATTATTTAATCTCGGAAACGATATAAAGGATACGGAAGTGAGGCTTCTTGAAAAAATTGCCAATCTGCTTGCCCCTGAGTTTTTAATTTGTCCGCATCCCGCCCACGCCATTCTGCATGCTGTACCGGTCGAAGCCGAGGAAGTACTAAAGGAAACTGCCCAGTTTTATATGCAAAAGAAAATTTCATCCAAACAGGACGAAACGCTGGATAAAAGTATTGATGTATTTTTTACCCCTGTTGATAAAGTAAGGCTTTTTAACGCAGATATTTCTTATACTTTTTCCGGAAATTATTTATATACCTATGACCCGTCATTCAATAAGCAACTTACGGCGCAAGCAATTAGCGGTAGCCGCATTGAAAATAATGTACTTTGGATCGGGTTAACGATTGATGAAAACATCAATAATATTGACAAGCTGTTTTTTTACTTTGACTGGAAAAATCTTGAGCATGAATTATCCAATCTGAACTATCAGCTTTTACCATTAAGTAAATGGTATATCAATAATAAAGAGATCATGACAAAGGAAGGGGTGCCGTATGAAAAGAAACCGGAAAATAGTATGACCCGGGGAAAAACATCCATTGATCGTGATATGCTTTCATTACTGGAACAGGATGTAAAGAATTACTACGACCGGAAGTTTATTGCTGTTTCCGATGACCGGTTCAATAAGATACATGATTTGAAACAGGAATATCCTTCATCATTCAAAAATATTTTTAATGAGCAGGATTTAAAAAAATTAAACACAAAGCTTCTTTGGATAAAAATTGTTTTTCCGGCAGCAATGCAACAGGGATCTTTGGATGAAGTATATGTCTATACCAACAGTTTTCCTGTGATGAACCGTCAACTGAATGATCTGAAATACCGGTTAAAAGGTGGTAGTAATATCATTCCCTTAAAAACTACAGGCCTGGAACAATTCCTTTCTGTAAGGTCGCTCTCTGATGAAAGCCATCAATTCGTATCCACTCCTTTCAGGAAAATGGAGGAAGAAGAAACAGGTACCTACACACTTCGTAATGGTGGAATAGAACGTTTTGATGGTAGAAATGCCAAAGAATTTATCGGTTATTTATTACAATTATTGCGCAGCGAATCCGCCGCTTTTTCTGCTTATGGAAATGATTTTATAGCATCAACACTTCGCGAGATGGATCAGCGCATTGCATTAATGGAACAAAAAACAAAAGCTGTTGCGAATACGACATCTGAATTACCCCATTATGTTATTGCAAAGCCTTATGAAGGAAACAATATGATCTATGCCGAATACTGGACTACACTCGCCGAAATATCAAATGGCCTGCGCTCGGGAACGCGGCTGCAGGAGTATAGTGGCGTAAAGGTAAAATCGGATTCTTTGTTTTTGCTTACAACGACTGCAGGAGGTAAAAACAATCTAAAGCCCGAAGAAAGAGTGAATGCGTTCAGGTACGGTCTTATGACGCGAAACAGGATAGTAACAAGAGAAGACATTCGCAATTTATGTTTTTATGAATTGGGCAGCAGGATCAGCAATATAATAATAGAGCAGGGTTTTGATATGTCACCGCATCCGCAACAGGGGTTTTTGCGTACGATTGATATTTTGATAACTCCATCGCCGGCAGAAAAATTAGATAAGGAAGGCTGGCAGGTATTATTTGACCAGTTGAAATCAAAACTTCAAAGCCGTTCGGGTATGGGCAATCACTACAGGATTTTTCTCAGGTAAATCATTCTATGATCTTATTTTATTTAACAACAATGCGATGAAATCACCCGGATATTTAAATACGCTTATTGATACTATTGATACTGATTTCAAGGCGGAAGTAGTAGCTGCTGAAATGGTGGAGAGCGGAGTACCTGCAGAAGAAATCATGATCATACTACTCGGTTCGCTTAGGAGATCGCACAGGAAGGATGTGGATACAATTACTGAAGAAATTTCTGATCATAACAATAAGGTATTTACGCATATAACCACGCACAAGGAAGGTATATACGATATGTTACCCGAAGGGCTGTTCCATTCTCCCGCTTTGCCTAAATCAGCTACCACACAAAAAGAGATCATCGAGAACATAAAAAAACACCGCCTGGAAGAAAACAATGCAAGACGTTTCTTTTTACCTTTCGAAGCTGCTATTAATCAACTTCGGATTCAGATGGC
>JBDTJI010000082.1:0-4059 GCA_039935935.1 Ginsengibacter sp.
ATTTCGTCGGTAAAATCGCTGTAGCCACTTTCGTGTGCCAGCAATTGCGCGATGGTTACATCACCGTTTAAATCAGGGTTGATCTTATTTACAGGAATGTATTTACTTATGAGATCAGTAAGTTTGAAAGCACCTTCATTTGCTAATTCTAAAACCAGTGGCGCGGTAAATGTTTTTGTTATACTGTAAATGCGTGAAAGTGTGTTTACTTTGAATGGTATGCCACCGGCAATGACATTGTTGCTTTCATCTACATTGCGCGCGGCAAAGCCTGTCGTGCCTGTCCATTCAGCCAGGCCATCTACTTTTATATCTGCGGACATGCCGCCAATAAAGGGGTTGGCTGTATTGTTTTGGAAACTGTCTAATACTGCCTTTAGCTTTTTTTGAACCGAAGGAGAAAATCACTGGCCATTTGTAAGTAAGGTAAGCCCCGAAAAAATAATGAATAGGAAGGTTGATGTAGCATTTATCTTTTTCATGATAATGATTTTTGGTTTTAAAAAATGATGTATTTATTTATGAGAAAATAAGACGATGCCGAGTGAATATTGGAAATACTTTTTTATCTTTTTTTTCATCTTTTTAAAAGCAAAATATTTTCCATCAATGTTGTATGTTTTGCCGGAAGCCCCAACAATAGAGCCTGTTATAATTCCGATAGGAAAAGTCAAAATGGCAACATAAGCTCCTCCTTCTCCAAAGACTACGGGCGCCAATCCAATTCCTCCACCAATCAGAAAACCGTTAACCAATCCATTTTGCTTTTTTAGGTTGATTTGGTGAACCTGCGAATACGCAATTAAAACTGAATCATGGATTCTTCCTTTGCGAAATTCTTTCCGGTTTCCAAGATAAAGTATCACCGAAGAATCTTCCAGTTGTAACAATAAACCTTTTACTATTTTATGATGCACTGTTTGAATTGAAGCCCGGTAGCGGGGCTCTTGATTGGTTGTGATGATATTCTTTTGAGCGATTGAAGAATAAGCGAAAATTAAAAGCGCAGTTGAAGAAATAAGTTTGAATTTCATAAACTAACTTTTAGGCCGATTGATGGAATAAAAGTACTTCCGGTAATATTCTTAGCCGATGCTGGCATTTGCTTCGGGCTGACTGTCATGCTGTACAAACCTGTGATAGAAATAAGAAGGCTTAAACTCCTGGAACCAGTCATGTTTGGGTTTTATTTTCCAGTTGAAACCATAGCCTGATTTAATCCCCGGGTGTTCAATTCCCGTAACCAGCTTGCCAAACTGGGAGAACGGATAAGCGCTTGCAGTATTTACAAAGGCAATACTTATTTGCTTGTTCATTTGTGCCGAAGCAGTATTGAATGCGATATGAAAAATTAAAAAGGCGGTTACATTTTTCATTATTGTAAATTTTGCTTTCATGAATAGTTTTTTACGACAATATTTTTTGGAGAACAAACCGATGGTACACCAATGACCGGTTAATTAAATCTTCATGAATTTTAGAACCTTTAACTCCTGCAAATTCTTTGAATAGTTTTGCAAGCCAGCGGGGAATGTTCTCCGAAATCCTTTTTTGCTTGATCGTTTCTTCCAGCTCTATTGCTTGAACCACGTTCAATGTAATATCCTGTTCAACCGACATATCCATACCCGTAACAGACAGATTATTTCTTAGTGTTTGCATAGCGTCAGGCGATCGCATATCTGTACATAAAAAATAACCTCCCGGTCGTAATACTCTTTTTACTTCTTTTAAAAAGACAGGTACTGAACCATAAGCATGGCATGATTCTACATTAATTATTACATCAAAGCTTTCGTCAGCAAAGGGGAGATTTTCTGCATTGCCCTGAACATATTGTAATCCTTCAGTTGCATAATTACTATTTGCCAACTTTACTGCATGATGAGCTATATCTAATCCTGTGATATTAGCCGGCGCCAGGTGCCTTTTTATATAATTGGCTCCGCCCCCTCTGCCACTTCCCACTTCAAGAATTTCAGAACCGGTGACATGCACGAGTGAAACGAGGTAGTGATATAACTGTAAGGAATACCTGTTTATTTCGTCTTCGGGGCATAGCTTTAATGGCCCCTCCGCCGAAGAAGGAACATAACCGTAATTCATAAATTGCCAATTAGGTATTTTAATTTTCTTTGCCAATATTTCATATAATGGCTTCCAGATGATCCTTCGGAAAGAGGGATAATCAGTAAGTTTTAAGAATAAGCGCACTATCATATTTTTGATATTTTATTTGTATTTAGAACTTTGCCAGTCCCGGTTGTAAACTCTTTAAAGCCTTCGTTATCTTCTTCCCTGACTTGTGAAAATTATTATAATCACGATACCTTGTATGAATATCTCCCTATTCATCTAAAGCTACTGTTGAAATACTTTTTAATTCCCCGTTTGTGTTTGAGTACTTTCTCCATTTGCCAATCCGCTCCCACACCGGCGCATAAACGCTGTCTTTAAATATCAATAGATGGTCAGGATACAAAATTTCCGGCAAGTTTATCGTGCTACTAAAATAGCAAATATAAAACCAGCAATCATAATACATTTGGCAGTTGTTGTTTTTCGATTGGCGGAAACACCTTCTGAGTGAGCCGTATTTTTGAAAGCCTGGATTCCAACAGGCAAGTCCCGGGATTTAAGAACATCTTCATCTAAATTTCTGCGGGATAAAAAGCATTGCATAAAGGGATTATACCACGGTTGAGAAGAAATGTCGTGCTGAGTATCTAAATATCAAACCCGGTTATTGGGTAAAGAGTGTAAACGACCAAACCGAACAGGTTTATTATAAAGAAATGCTCTGAAACGCCGGAAAGATGATTTAGATTTAGTAGATGATTATAAGAGATGTAAAATATTTTTCTCTTTTACTGCTTGCCACGATAGAATGTATGTGTGTTTTTTCACAGCAGCCTCCTTTGCGTTTTAAAATGTTTGAACCGGGTTTGCTTAAGTGGGCCGATATCAGGTCGATTACACTTGCAAAATCCGGAAAGCTTTGGCTGGGTACTGCGCAGGGCCTTGTATCTTTTGATGGAAACGATATTACGTATATGTCTCAATTTAATAAAGCCGAAAATATTACAACAGATTATCAGCATATTGAAAGTTTTGCTGACGATGGATTAGGACATATATGGTTTGCTGCCGGCGATAACATCGTAAAATTGGAGATCATTACCGGACAAACTTTTACAAAAGCGCTTCCCTATTATGATTCAACAAACACATCTAAAAGATATGGGGGGCATAATCCTTACATGGATGGAGAAGGAAATCTTTGGGTTGGATTGGGCCGGAATGGTTTTGTATTATATGATACAGCCAGGCAAAAATTTGAACATTATAATTTTGATATAACCAGGCCCGGTGATTGGCGAGACCGCTATCACAACACGGCGTTTTATTTCATGGAGGATCCATCCAATAGAAATATAGTTTGGATTGCATGCTACGGTTCAGGTATATATTGGTTTGACAAAAACAAGAAAAAGGTTTTTAAAAACTTCCATGCTGCCAACAAGAAAGACTCCTGCTGGATAAATACAAAAGTCACCATGCTTGACGCAGGAAAAGACGGTACTATCTGGTACAGTACCTGGGGCAATGGCATGGGAGAATATAATGCCAAAACCGGATCCTATAAAGTATATGCTACCGAAGGTGCTTTTTTCGGAATTGAAAATGGTATTCGTCAATTGTTTTTCGGCGGTATTATACCATCATTTTGTAAAAAATCTGATGAGGAATATTATGTAGCGAGAAAGGATACGCTACCGGCAGTCTTCAATAAGGTTACAAAAAAATATACCTACGTCCATGATGCAATGCTTGATAAAACGCTGCCCCAGGCAACTGATATGAAAACGGATACCAGGGGAAACACCTGGTGCCTGAAGGGTGGAAGACTATTTATTTCATCTCCGAAGTATCGGATGTTTAAAGATATTCCTTTTAAAAACAGGTATCCCGTAAGCCGGGATGGAGTAGAGTTACGGGACATAATTTGGGATAGTGTCAATCATATTTATTATGCAGCCGTTCAATTCTCTCAAGGGA
>JBDTJI010000083.1:0-5373 GCA_039935935.1 Ginsengibacter sp.
GATGAAAACTATTGTTTGGTTAGATGAATTAGATGGATTACTTCAACCGTGGATTCATCTTGCCGACACCATCTATCTTAATACAAACGAAAATGACCGCAAAGCGAATGAAGTGCAGGTAAGAGATTACCGGTATGCGGCGTATATGCGGGAGCGTTATCCTTTGCATAATTATAAAAGAAGCGCGAAGATTTTAAAACAATTACGTGTCATCAAAACCCCACTTGAAATTGAAGTGATGCAAAAGGCCATTGACATCACAGGCAATACGTTCAGGCGTTTATTGCAATTTATAAAACCTGGAGTAATGGAGTATGAAATTGATGCAGAAATATGGCATTCATTCCTATCTCAGCGCGCGACCGGTCCGGCGTATGGAAGTATAGTTGCGAGTGGTGACCGTGCGAGGACTTTGCATTATGTAAACAATAACCAGGAATGCAAAGATGGAGAATTAATATTGATGGATTTTGGTGCGCGATATGGAAATTATTCGGCTGACCTTACCAGGACGGTTCCTGTGAACGGAAAATTTTCAAAGAGACAAAAAACTGTTTATAACGCATGCCTTGATTTAAATCATTATTGTGCTTCAGTTTTAAAGCCCGGCATCAGCATCGTTGACTATACAGAGAAAGTAGGTGATAAAGCGACAGAGATTTTTCAGAAGATCGGGTTGTTGACAAATTCAGACATTAAAAATGAAGACCCTGAAAACCGGGCTTACCGAAAATATTTATACCATGGCGTTTCGCATCACCTGGGTATAGATGTGCATGATATTGGAACCAGGACTGAACCCGTAAAAGCAGGTATGGTCTTCACTATAGAACCAGGAATTTATATAGAAGAAGAAAAGATGGGAATACGTATTGAAAATAATTACTGGATTAACAGGAAGGGTAATAAAAATTTGATGAAAAACATTCCGATTACCGCGGATGAGATTGAAGCATTGATGAAGTGATATCCCACGCTGATGCCTGCTTTAACTAAGGAATTATTTAGCCCGGGGAGGCCTACTAACTTATTCAGTTGATATCGTTGGTCGGTGACCAGACGGCTTCGAAATATCACAAACGGATTCTCGCGCTACCTAACGCTTCAAAAAGGAACACCCACGAACGCCAAAAACCAGGAATTTTTGAAGTATTTATGCCGTAGGTTGGAAGCCAGACTGCGGCCGCTCTCCATATATGGTGTCAAACAAGAACGCACTAAGAATACTAAAATCACTTACCTATATTTTTATTGCCGAAATTATTTTACAGAAGTGTAAGTTTATGAGGCAAATAAGCAACTTATACATTACATAGATTAATTTCAAAAAGACATAAAGATATAGATGAAGACAAAAAAAAAGCGATAGTATGGAAAAGGAGTTTTTAGCGGTGATCCATGAGAATCAAAAAATTGTCTATAAGATTTGCAAAGTATATCGTGACAGCCGAGAGGACCAGGAAGACCTGTTCCAGGAAATAGTCTATCAACTTTGGAAGGCTTATCCAGGCTTCAAAAGAGAAGCTAAAATAAGCTCATGGTTATACAGGATTGCTTTAAATACGGCCATCGCTATTTATAGAAAGCCAAAAGTGTCAATTGATTATTATGAGAAGTATCCGGAATACACTCATCCCTCTAATGCAGAGCCGGTTTCAGAAAATGAGGAACGGTTATTTTGGGGCCTAAGAAAATTAAATGATTCAGAGAAAGCGGTCATATCCCTTTACCTGGAAGACTTCAACTATAAAGAGATTGCAGAAATAACAGGATTGAGTGAAAGTAACGTAGGTGTACGATTGAATAGGATAAAAAATAAATTAAAACAAATATTAAAATAGAAACAATGGAACTAAATGAATTAAAATCAGGCTGGCAAAATGCTGGTAAAGCTTTCAAAAGCGAAGCCGATATACAACGAATGACAAGGATTGCCAATCATCCATCATTAAAAAAGATAAGAACTAAACTAATTATTGAAACTATCATCCTGGTATTTATGTTATTTATTTATTACGATTGGTTTGACGGAGACAAAAAACCGTTCTATGCCAATGCAGCATTAGTTGTTGGCGTATTATTATACATTTTGAACGATGTTATTGGATATATTTCCATTACAACACCTGTTATGGAGACCAATTTGAGAATATCAATACAGAATTATTTAAGGCGCATAAAGCGACTTTCAATTTTCTCATTGATTGTTACCTATCTATATAGTTTTTCATTAATTATATTTTTTACATCAACAATAATTTTTACAAAAGAAAAAGGCCTGATGCTCGTATTTAGCACAGTCGTCGTTATTCAAATCATTCTTTTATCCTCCCGTATCTGGGCTAAATGGATTAAAAATTTAAATCAACAAGTCGCTGACTTTAATCTTAACGAATAGTAGAATTTTTTGCATCCAGAGCCAACCTTCACCAGCCTGCTTTATTGTTAAAGATGTGACACTTAATTTTTAAGTACAGTTACTTCGTTTAATTTTGCGAAATACCTTTAGTTGTTTTATATTAATAACCTTTTGAATATAGATGATGAAAAAATTAATTATACTTCCTTTATTAATATTGTTGGGTAATGTGCTTTTTGCTCAAATCCTGCATCCTGTAACATGGACAGCTGTTTCCAAAAAATTATCGGACAAGACTTATGAAATCCGGCTGACAGCTAATATGCAGAAGGGCTGGCATATCTATTCACAAACAACTCCCGAAGGTGGCCCGGTACCCACCAATATTTCTTTTATAAAAAATCCTTTGCTACTTATTAAGGGCAAGGTAAAAGAAGTGGGTAAGCTGGAACAACATAACGAGCCCCTTTTTGGCGTAGATGTAAAGCAGTTTTCTGATAAAGTAGATTTCATACAGGTGGTGAATTTAAAAGCTAACGTAAAAACGTCAGTCAACATGTCGGTTGAGTACATGCTTTGCAATGATAAACAGTGTTTACCTCCTGCAACCAAAAAGTTTATAGTTGCACTTCAATAAATCATAGTTTTAATGACCCGATTTATCAGGCTTGCTGTATTCTTACTCCTAATCTTTTTTGCGCGTGAGGCTGTTTCACAGGACTCTTCGGCAGTCAAATTCTCTTATCATACTGAACGCTTAAATGATAGTGCAGTAATTCTTTCTATCAGTGGAAAAATAGCTCCCGGTATAAAGTTATTCGCACTGCAAAAATCACCAGATGATGTACTGTATTCCACCATCCATTTTGATTCTTCAGCACCATTACAACTTAAAGATTCTTTAATACAAAAAGAAAAGATACAGAATGCCATTGACCCTTCCTTACAAACCAATGTATATTATTTCACCGACTCAGTAGAATGGCAGCAAAAAATAAAAGCGTTACCAACTGATAGTTTTTTGGTAAAAGGAACTATTAGTTATATGTATCAAAAGGGTGACGAATATCTTCCTAAAGAAGAAGAGTTCCAGGAATTTATTTTACCGCAAGCCAATCAGATAAGCATTAACAATGAAGGAGCGCAATTGACACAAGCTAATGATGGAGGAACAGTTGCCCGGCAATCTTTATGGTGGATTTTCTTTACTGCCTTTGCTGGTGGATTATTGGCGTTGATTACGCCTTGTGTGTACTCTATGATTCCGGTGACGGTTAGCTTCTTTACCAAAAGAAGTAAAAACAAAGCAGAAGGGATTAAGAATGCCGTCACTTATTCCACCTCTATCATTATCATATTTACTTTGCTTGGCTTTTTAATCACAGTGATATTTGGACCTACAGCATTGAATAACCTTGCTACCAACTGGATTGCCAATCTTATTTTTTTCCTGGTATTTTTAGTTTTTGGCATTTCTTTTTTAGGCGCGTTTGAAATTGAACTGCCAAGCTCATGGTCCAATAAAGCCGACAGTAAGGCAAGTACAGGGAGTTTTACAGGTATCTTTTTTATGGCGCTCACATTGGTGGTAGTTTCATTTTCCTGTACGGGGCCCATCATTGGAAATTTATTGGTGATTGCTGCAAGAGGTAATTATTGGGGTCCGCTAATTGGCATGTTTGGTTTCTCTTTGGCGCTGGCATTACCATTTGCATTCTTTGCTTTCTTTCCAGGTAAAATGAATATACTCGGAAAAGCAGGTGGCTGGCTGAATGCGGTAAAAGTAACTCTGGGTTTCCTGGAACTTGCACTGGCATTAAAATTTTTATCCAATGCAGATCTTTCCAAAGGTTGGCGCTTACTTGACCGTGAGGTGTTTTTGAGCCTGTGGATTGTGATCTTTATCTTAACGGGTGTTTATCTCCTGGGAAAATTAAAATTTCATCATGATGATGAATTGCCAAAAAATGATTTTGGTCTCCCTTATCTGAGTGTTACAAGATTATTCTTTGCGATAGCTTCATTTTCATTTGCAGTCTATATGATTCCTGGATTATGGGGCGCGCCGTTAAAGGCTATTAGCGCTTTTGTTCCACCTATGGGAACACAGGATTTCATTTACTCATCCTCTCAAAATTTATCCATAAAAAGTAACGATTCATCAACAGCAGAATTACCGCGTCCTGTAAAATATTATGAAAGAATGAAAATTTATGAACCACCTGTCGTGGTTCAGAATGGCATGATTACTTATTTCGACTATGATGAGGCATTGGCAGTAGCACGTAAATTGGACAAACCATTGATGCTTGATTTTACAGGAATTAATTGCCCCAACTGCCGCAAGATGGAAGGAGAAGTATGGAGCGATCCAGAAGTAATGAAACGGCTGAAAGAAGATTTTGTAATTGCATCACTTTATATTGATGTGAACAATATTGATCTTCAGCCCGACGAAATCTATTTTTCAAAAGCTTTGAACAGAAAAGTAACAACGTTGGGAGATAAGAATGCCGATTTGCAGGTTACAAAATACAATGCGAACACGCAGCCTTACTACTTTTTCCTTGATGTGAATGAAAACCGCTTGGAGCCCGAAGGCTATGGATATGATTCTTCGGTTCCAAAGTTTATACAACTTTTGGATAGGGTAGTGGCTAAATATAACCAGGGGCAATAATTATCAATGTACCGTTATTTTCTTTTTCAAATTACTTCATTAGCTGTAGCTCTTTGGTTATAAACTATATTTTATAATTACATGACATAACAAAATTTATTTTGGCTACAAAAAGTTGATTGCAATCTGGATTCATCTCAGTAATCTATCATCTTTAGCTGAACATTTTCGGTCTATTTTGAGTAATAAAAAAGAAAGTTAATAACAAAAATTCAATGGCATTTTGTCAAAATAAAAATACAGGATATTTCTTTGCCTGCCTGCAGCACGTAGGCATACTTTATTTTTAAAAAAAGAAATCAATAGAACTTAGTATTCTCAATAAGTTGTATTT
>JBDTJI010000084.1:0-7589 GCA_039935935.1 Ginsengibacter sp.
CATTTTAATATCCAAAAATCTGATAAGCATTTTTTTTGCATTGCAGTTTTTCCCAACGCCTGTTTCATCTCAAGGAATTAAGGTTTCCTCTCCAGAAAGTGTGGGCATCTCATCTGCCCGTTTAAACCGTATTGATCCTGTGATTAACGACTACGTTAACAAGGGTAAAATACCTGGGGTGGTAGCGCTGATTGCCCGCCACGGTAAGGTAGTCTATTACAAATCCTTTGGGATGGAGAATATCGAAGCCCACAAGAAAATGTCAGATGACGCCTTATTTCGCATTATGTCTATGACAAAGCCTATAACATCTGTCGCGGTGATGACTTTGTATGAAGAAGGTAAGTTCCTGTTATCTGATCCGGTTTCAAAATATATCCCGGAATTCAAAAATCCAAAAGTGGCCATAAAATCATCTACGTCCGGAACGGTAGAGCTTGTTCCTGCAAAAAGTGAGATATCCATCAGGGAATTACTTAACCATACTTCCGGAATTGCTGGTTCACTTTCGGATACTCCAGCCTCCGTAAAAACAAAGATCACTGCACTTGCTAAAATGCCGCTACAATCACAGCCCGGGGAAGAATTTCATTATGGATACTCCTATGATGTTTTGGGATATTTAATTGAAGTAATCAGCCACATGCCATTCGATGAGTATCTTAAGAAACATATTTTTGAACCACTAAAAATGAAGGATACTTATTTTAATATTCCACAGAATAAGTATTCCCGTTTATCAAGCCTTTACAAAATGAATACAGGGAAGTTAGAAGAAGTTACAGATGATTTTAGTTCCTCTGTTCCTCAAATATATTTTTCCGGTGGTGGTGGGCTAATATCTAAGGCCTCAGATTATTTAAGATTTGCCAGGATGATACTTAATAAAGGGGAGTTGGAAGGTGTTCGTATTCTTAGCCGTAAAACTATTGAGTTAATAACCCAAAACTCAATAAGAGACTTGTTCATTTATAATCCTTCTAAAACCAATTTGGGAATTATCGGCGACAAATATGGCTATGGGTTTGGAATAAGGACTGAGAGAGGCGTCTATAATGGCCCTGAGTCTATGGGAACATTCGGTTGGGATGGAGCCTACTACACACGTTTTTGGATAGATCCAAAAGAGGATATGATCGGGATATTTTTATCACAGGTACAAAACAACTGGAGTAGCAGCTTAATTGGAAAATTCAGGGTTCTGGCATATCAGGCAATTTCTGACTAAGGGTTGTAACAATTATTGAAGAGTAAGACTAATATTATGTTAGGTCAACTTTGTCGCATATACTCCCACAAAGGCACCAAGCCCACTAAGTATTTTCTTGATGTTCTTCGTGTCTTTGTGGGATATTTCACATTTTATGTTAATAATAGTCCGGTCAGTTAGTAATTATAAAAAATTTGAAAGATGATAAAACCTTTGAAATCAGAGGATTCATATTTAATGTACTTAAATTCCATAACTCTTTCACCTGTATCTGCTAAAAAAATGGAAGGATGGGGTGTTAATTAAAACGGACAATAGATAGATGAAAAAAAGGCTATGAAACTTAATGTCATAGTATAAAATATAATGCACATTCAACTTAAAAAGCTCATGAAAAAATTATTAGTTATTTCAATTTACATTACAGCAGTATTTACAGGATTTTCACAGGATAGTACTCATTTACGAAATGACTGGAAGAAAATGCATGATTCCAAAGCATCTCTGTTTAAAGACTACAACGATTTAAAATTCGGAATGTTTATACATTGGGGCGTTTATTCAAAATTAGGTGGTGTTTGGAAAGGGGTAAAAATTGTTCCGGAAACACATGGCAGCCAGGCTACCCTCGGTGAATGGATCATGTACAGCGCTGAGATTCCCCGTGCAGAATATAGGGAAGTGGCCAAAACCTTTACTCCCATAGATTTTAATGCAGACGAATGGGTAAAGCTGGCAAAAGATGCCGGAATGAAATATATCGTTGCCATGCCCAAGCACCACGATGGTTTTGCTATGTACCATTCAAAAGTGAGTGATTATAATATTTATGATTTAACGCCATTTAAAAGAGATCCGATAGAAGAGCTTTATAAGGCTTGTAAAAAATACGGACTCAGAATGGGCATTTATTATTCTCATTCCAATGATTGGATGGATGGAGGTGATTGCGGCATAGCTCAGGCAAAAAAGGCGAATGTACCGGATTTTACGACTTACGGAGCCAACACCTGGGATCCTTCACCCGTTTCCTATCCGGAGTATATAAAAAATAAAGCCCAACCGCAAATGAAAGAGTTGCTTAAAAAGTTCCCTGATTTGGTAGAAGTCTGGTATGATTATCCAAGATATATGAATGAGCAACAAAGTTTTGAATTTTATAAACTGGCATACGACATTCAGCCAAAAGCGCTAATAAATAGTCGTGTGGGTAATGACTTCGGAGATTATTTATCAGCAGGTGATAATCAGATACCTACGGAAATTAACACTAAATATAAAACGTGGGAAACGCCCGGGACTTTAAATAATACCTGGGGATATAAAAGCTATGATCATGATTGGAAGTCTTATGATGAAATGCTCTTTTGGGTGGTTGAAATAGCCAGTAAAGGAGGGAATTACCTTCTCAATGTAGGTCCTGACGGAAACGGTGTAATACCGGAAGAAAGCGTTAAGGTATTAAGAGCAATTGGCACATGGATGAAAATAAATGGGGAAGCGATCTACGGTACCAGCCGGTGGATCACCATGAAAGAAGGGCCAACAACGTTAAACATGAAAAGTACTGTTGACAGGAGAGCCCGTGGGTTCAGTACTGTTGCTACTCCTGAAGATTTTTGGTTCACAAAAAAAGGCAACAATGTTTATGTGATTTCACTGGTGTCGCCAGCAAATAAAAAAGTAAGCGTCAAAACACTGCATAATTATCGGGACAAAATAAAAAATATCTACGTTCTGGGAAAGAAAGATAAACTTAACTGGAAGGTGAAGAATAATAAAATTGATATTGCACTTCCGGCAACTAACGAAGAGTATGCTTCTGGATTTGTATTAAAAGTTGCGTTTAAATAAGCTTGCAAAATTTCCTGCCTAATAAGAGTACTAAAGGTGTTTAAGACTTCTATCAAGATAAACGGTACTCCAAATTAAAAGATAATATAGCTGTGTAAAACCAGCTTTGTTTATGATGCATAAAATGATTGCTTGCACTTTAATTTAGTTCTTTTACGATCGGTAATACCTCAATAAATCAGATAGTAACTTAATCCTCCAATTATTACGATAACGTTCTCGGAGATTAATATGGAAAGGCTGATAAAATCTTGTAGCTTAGGCCGTAAACTGTATTACAATGTATAGCAGTGTGGTGACATTTTCAGTGATAGGTATTGTTTCCACACAGGCTTACGGTCTCTTAATTATTAATCGAACCAAAAAAATTGATATGGTTATTATAAAAGACGTTTTAAAAAAAATTTTTAACCGGTTGAAAGTAACGACAACTATCCTCATAATCTTTTTTTTATTGCTGACAAGTCTTACGGGACATACTCAGGTTGGCCAGGACGCAAACACAAATACAAGTACTTTTTTTAGCAATTTGCCGCCGCAGCCAGGCGAGGACACATGGCATTTTATTGAAGATCTGAAAGCGCCCATGTGGACTAAACATTCCTGGAAAGGTACTCATCCCGGTAAAGAATTTGCAAATTTTTCAAATGGTGTACGTGTTAAAAAAGGATTCAAAGATTCCGGGAAATACCTGAGTACCGCATACGATGATCTTCATCAATTCTTCAAAGCGGGAAATGTGCTTTCTGAAAAAGGTGCTTATACCATCGAAACAAAACAGGTGACTGGTCTTGACGAGGAAGAGTTTAAAGTAGAGATAGATCAAAACCGATGTCGTATCCTATCCTCCAGCATAGAAGGAATAAGACGGGGTATTTTTTATATCGAAGATCAGATGTTAACCCTAAACGGGCCATTTCTTCCCGTTGGAACTTTTGAACAAAAGCCCATTATTAAAAGAAGAATTTCACGTTGTGCTTTTGCTCCTATAAAACTTCCCCCAAAGATGGAAGATGAGCTAATGGATGATGTGGATTATTATCCTGATAATTATTTGAACCGGCTTGCACACGAAGGAGTTAATGGAATGTGGATACGAGTAGTATTCCAGGAATTGACCACTACGACTATAACTCCAGACGCTGGACAGGATGCAGAGAAACGCCTTGCTAAATTACAACGTGTTGTCGATAAATGCCTACGCTATGGGATACGAACTTATCTATTTTGTATCGAGCCGAAAGCTTTGCAACCTGATGATCCTATACTCAAACAATATCCTGAATTAGCAGGTGCATCCAGGCATGGTTTAGTAAGCTTTTGCCCGAGTAGTGAAACCGGCAAACAATACCTTTATGAATCAGTCAATAATATTTTTAAATCGGTACCGGATTTAGGGGGTATAATAAACATTACGCACGGAGAACGGGCAACAACTTGTTTAAGTACAGTAGCCGCAACCGAAAATATTGATTCAGAACATCCTATCAATTGTCCAAGATGTTCTAAAATTGAACCATGGCAAATTTTACATCAAGCCTTATCTGCCATGGAAAAAGGGATGCATGAAGCTTCTCCAAAGGCCGAATTGATCAGTTGGCTTTACATGCCCCAGCCACAGCAATTCTATCCCGGAGATCCATACAATCTGGGAAATTGGGTGTACACCATTCCTGGTAATACACCCAAAGGGGTCATTCTCCAGTTTAACTTTACATCAGGAGTGACTCGAACAGATTTCGGAAAACTACTCGTAGGAGGCGACTATTGGCTGGCTGCCACAGGCCCAAGTCCACGATTTGAGCGTGTTGCCGATAGTGCCCGTAAGGTGGGTACGCAAATTTCAGCAAAGATACAGACATCGAATGCCCATGATTTATCTACTGTTCCTTTCGTGCCGGTGCCATCTATCCTATATAAAAGATTTTCTGAAATGCGGCGTTTAGGAGTCTCCCATACTATGTTAAGTTGGTATAGTGGTAATTACCCGGGTTTAATGAACAAAGCAGCTGGAATGCTGTCATTCGAACCATTTTCGATAAGTGAAGATAACTTTTTGAATAAACTGGCTTCTATTTATTGGCGGCAGGAAGATATATCAAAGGTGATAAAAGCATGGAAATTCTTTTCCGAAGGATATGAGAATTATCCACTTACCAATTTGTTTCAATATTACGGACCTATGCATGACGGTACGGTTTGGCCATTATTATTGAAACCCATGGACATGCCCCTATCCCCAACATGGTTGCTACGCTATGGTTCAGGAGCTCCTCTTCCGCCAAGTGGGGATAGGGTAGGAGAAAGCTTTGCCGGCGTACTCACACTTGACGAGGTTGTGGAGCTTTGCAGACGAATGAGCACGATGTGGGACAAGGGGATGGAAATTTTTAATGAAATAGAACCACATTATAAGGATCAACCGGAACGGATTTTGGATATAGGCGTTGCCAAAGCTCTCAGGATTCAATTTAATAGTGCTTACAACATTTTACATTTTTATGCCTTAAGAGAAAAGATGATTAGAATGGAGGGAACTGAACGCTTGAATGTTTTGAAGGAGCTTGTTGAAATCATCCAAAAGGAATTGGATAATGATCAACATTT
The DNA here is from genome assembly GCA_039935935.1 of Ginsengibacter sp. Lineage (GTDB taxonomy): Bacteria > Bacteroidota > Bacteroidia > Chitinophagales > Chitinophagaceae > Ginsengibacter. The sequence continues at coordinate 5,672 of JBDTJI010000084.1, forward strand.
AATAGAATTGTGTAAAACCGATTCAAGGTTAGGTTTTCATTCGGAAACGGAAGGTTATAAATACTTTCCTGAAAAAATTCGCTGGAGAATGCAACAATTAAAAAGTGTTCTTGCCAATGACGTTCCAGAAGTTGAGAAGATGATCCTGGATGATAAGTTGTTGTTTCCGGAATTTACCGGTAAAAAGCCTACAGGAGCAGTTGCTAATGCTGTACATTCAGATAGGATTGAGGACGTGATTAATTCCATCAGTGGATTACAATGGCAAAAATTTCATTACGGTTCGGACAAAATAAAAAGTCAATGGACATCAGTTTATAATGCTGATTCTTTGTACATAATTGTGTCTGATATTGGCGATGATAAATCAGTTAATAATATTTCCGAAATCACTTTAAGGATAGAGCCACGCCGTCTTTGGCCAAGCCGGCAATTTACGTTTGATAAAAGGAAAGAAAGTACACAAAAGAAGGTGCGTGTAATAGATCAAGATGGTAAGATTTACTCAATTGCAGCTATTCCCTTTAAAAGCTTTTGGTGGGACGAAGAAAAACCGCATCCTGTCAGGATTGATGTTCGGGTAAAAAAGGGAAGTGCAGAAAGCGCATGGCGACCGAGCAATCCATTGATATCAAGGTTGATACTTGGAACTGGGAATCCTGCGGATCTTGGATGGCTTTTGTTTTCAAAATAAAAAAAGCAATACATAATAATAAAAGTATAATTATGAGATACGAAATGATGTTCCCGGACGAAGTCCGGAAGGCTATTGATGAAAACATTCCTGTGGTTTTAGCCCTGGGTGTTCTTGAATATCACAGTGAGCATATGTCGCTGGGAGTAGATACTTTATTGGTAATAAAAGCTATAGAAATTCTTGAGAAAGAGTTCCCCATGGTAGTCATGCCTCCTTTTTATTACGGTGCAAGTAGTTTTGCTGTGGAGCCTCCGGAACGCAAAGGAACTGTGCACGTCAATTCCGGAGTACTATTGCCTTTCGCCGGACAATTTTTTTATAATCTGTTGCGTATTGGATTTAGAAATATTAATATTTTTATACATCATCAATGTGAAAATTTTTCCAATGGTGGCATGCCAACAGATCTTGCATTTAAGCTGGCGGCCCGCCAGGAATTATTTGCCTATATGGAGAAAGAAAAGGGCGAAGGATGGTGGGGGGACAATTCATTTGCTGAAGATTTGAGTCTGGGGCTGTATAATGCTGAAAATAATCCTTTCAATTGGATACGGATAAACCCTTTTATGAGCTCAGAGGCACGCTCAAAGTTTCCGGTAGATCATGCTGGAAAACAGGAAACGTCGTTAATGATAGCATTTTGTTCTGAAGGTGTGGATATGAATCGTTTCTCTGATGAAAAGTGGTATTCGAAAGAAGCAAAAAATGCTTCCTTAGAGTACGGTAATCTGGCAAAGGGAATTATACTTGACGATATGAGAAAAGCTATATTACAATAAGCTTATTTAAGAGCGATTTGCTGACTGGAAATTAATAGAACTTGCGATGTTCTTTTAGGTATAAATTGAATAGTGGCGATAACACTAAAATCTATGCACAAATGCAATTAAGAAGTAAGGTTATTTTTCTTACTGGCGGCCCATAAATTTCGGTATGAATGTGCTAAAAAGTTTTGGACGGAAGGAGCGCATGTAATGGTCGAAGCAAATCATGAAACATCTGTGCATGAAGAAACATCTGTGCATGAATAGATATAAAAATTAGAAAGTAAACATACCGGTATTGTATGTGATGTATCTATTGCAAAAGAAGGAAAAAAAGCTAATAATCGGGTGTTAGAACAACACCACCGCATTGATGTTACTCATAATAGTGCCTGGCTAAGCCTTCTAAAATGCTTCACGAAACCAGTAAGAAAGAATAGTCAATTTACATGGTTTG
>JBDTJI010000085.1:0-9114 GCA_039935935.1 Ginsengibacter sp.
TTTCATCTTTAGTCGCAATAAAGGGGCCGAGCGGAGCAAATGTGTCACAACTTTTTCCTTTTACCCACTGTCCACCACGTTCTATCTGAAATGCTCTTTCACTTACGTCGTTATGTAAACAGTAGCCGGCAACATAATCCATTGCTTCAGCCTCTTCTACATAGCTGGCTCTTTTACCTATTATTACCGCCAGTTCTACTTCCCAATCTGTTTTATTGGAGTTTTTAGGAATGATTATGTCATCATTTGGGCCGGAGACAGAAGTGGTTGACTTAAAAAAGATAATAGGTTCCTTTGGAACGGGTGCATTGGTTTCCTTTGCATGTTTTGCATAGTTCAAACCGATACAAATCACCTTTGAAGTTTTGCAAACAGGGCTTCCTAACCTTTCATCAGCACTAACTTCTGATAGTTTATCATCATCGATCAGTTTTTTCAATTGGATGAGCCCATCACCGGCAAAAAATTCTTCATCATAATCTTTTATCAACGACGATACATCATATCTTTTATCATTGATGATAACTCCGGGCTTTTCTTTTCCCGGCTGTCCAAAGCGTATTAATTTCATATTCTATTTGATTTTAATTTTTATATATTTATCTTATATTGCTCCTACACCAGATTTCACTTTATTCTAAATTTTGTTATTCATAACCAAGATTCTATTTCATTTCTATTTGAATGATGGTATCCACTTCGTGCACAGGAATTCCATCAACGTTGATCGTTACACTGGTTTCATCCTGTTTGTACTTTAGCTCTTGTTCTTTGCCCATGAACTTACAACTTTTTATTTTATTCGAAATACCCGTAATAACAATATACGGTTGATCCGATTTTTTTAAAATATGTACATAAACTGTTTTATTCTTCGAGGTTACCACGCCCCATTCCTGCGGTGGCATAATGTTTCCCCTGGTTCCGTAAATACTTTCACCATATTTCTGCATCCATTTGCCTACTTCTTTCAGGGTATCTGTAAATTCACTTTGAATTTTTCCATTAGGCATTGGGCCAACATTCAATAAAAAATTGGCATTGCGGCCTGCCGCATTGACAAGATAATGAATAAGTTGATTTACAGATTTGTATTTGTCATCTTTAATATTAAACCCCCATGAGCCATTCATAGTTTCACAGGTTTCTAATGGTAGCTTATCTGATGCTTTTTGAAAACTTAGGCCGGACTTGTTTTCTCCCGGAAGGTCTCTTTCAAACATTTGAAAATCTTCTCCGGGCAGTGGGGTTAAGTGGTGATTGTTACCAATTAAACATTGGGGTTGCAGTTTATGGATGAGTGCATAAATTTCAGACAAGTGCCAATCTACTTTAGGAGTCCTGTCCTTCGCACCTTCGGGGGCGGTTTGATCCCAGTATCCGTCAAACCATATTCCTGCAATTTTTCCGTAATTAGTCAGCAATTCCGTCAATTGATTTTTCATAAACTTTACGTAATCATTCCATTTGCCATGTACAGTGCGACCCGTGCCCTGGCCGGTTCTGCCGGTCCACCAGCTATAATCATTGCGCCGCCAGTCGAGTAAAGAATAGTATAAAAATAGCTTCATATTTTGTTTACGACATTCATCGGCTATCATTTTTACTACATCTTTTTTATAAGGTGTATTCATGATATTAAAATCATAATAGTTGGTATTCCACATACTGAAACCATCGTGATGGCGGGTAATCAAAGTGATGTATTTCATTCCGGCATTTTTTGCCATGCTTACCCAGGCGTGTGCATCAAATTGAGTGGGATAAAAAAAATGTTCTAAGCGTGTATAATCTTTTACAGGAATATTTTCATTATTCATTACCCATTCACCATCCCCAAGAATACTGAAAACTCCCCAGTGAATAAAAAGGCCGAATTTCGCATCCTGGAATTCATTTCTTGCAGCAATGTTTTCCGGCGTAGGAAGGTACGTTTGTGAATTACCGGCAGTGGTGACGATCAGACTTAGAAATACAATGAATATAAATTTCATACGACCTTTTAAGTATTTAATTTCAAAAATCCGCCATCAATAGGGTAATCAGTTCCGGTAATAAAAGATGCTTCATCGCTGCATAAATATAGAGCTAAAGCCGCTATTTCGCCTGGCTCTGCCATCCGGCCTATAGGCTGTGTTTTAGATAATTTTTCAAACATTTCACTCTCTTTGCCAGGATAAGCTTTTTTCAAGAAACCATCTACGAATGGTGTATGAACTCTACCCGGCGAAATAGAATTACACCTGATGTTGTCACTAAGATAATCCTTTGCTACAGACAAGGTCATCGCTGCTACCGCGCCCTTGGCCATTGAATAAGCGAACCTGTCTGTAAGGCCTACCCACGCGGCCACTGAAGCCATGTTTATAATAATACCACCGCCGTTTTTCTTCAATAATGGAATGGAGGCAAACAGGCAATTATAAACTCCTTTTACATTTACACTCACAATACGGTCGAAGTCTTCTTCGCTTGTATTGTCGGCTTTACCAATGTGTGATACGCCAGCGTTATTTACTAAAATATCATGAGTGCCAATTTTTTCAAAAGTGGTAACTACTTCGCTTTGGTTGGCAACATTGCAGGGATAGGAAAAGGCATTATTTCCATTTTGAGAGATTGTATCAAGAGTAGCCTTTGCACTTTCTTCACTAATTTCTATGATGTGAACTTCGGCACCCTGGCTTGCAAAGAGCGTGGCAATCGCTTTCCCAATCCCGCTACCAGCACCGGTTATAACTGCTTTTTTATTTTTTAAAGAAAACATATGTATCTCATTAAATGATTAAAAGATGATGATATGAAGTGGATAAAGGTACTTTTCTTTAATTTATCTGCACAAATTCAAAATTAATTTTTCAGATCCAAAATTCAATTTTCATTCTAAAAATGCATCATTATGTTGTGAAAGTAACGTAAGAGTTGGTCCTGATAAAAGTTTTCAGATCCTACTATTTTTATGAGTACTAAAGTTCAAAAATTTTATCCATCAGTATCCATTTCTCTCCAGGCTTCGACTTTGGAAGTGCCTGCTGGTATTTCCACATCAGCGTTTCCCATTCCTGCACTTGAGGATTGGCGGCATCCAAGGCATTTTTTTTATCAAAAGAAAAAGAAGCATCTGTCTCCATGATCATAAAAAGGTGATTCAGTACACGGTAAATTTCCATTTGTGTAATCCCCGCATCTTTCATAGAGTTTATAATCTCAGGCCATACCGCTTTGTGATGCTCTTCATATTCGGCAATCAGCTTTTCATTATCAACTAAGTCCAACGCTAAACAATATTTCATTAGAAGTGATCTTATTTTTTTATGGCATTATAAAAAGATAATACAAATTAAATCTGTTCCACGGATAGGATTTTTGTCTATATTATCTCACTCGTACACATTCTGATTCCTGATGGAATTATATTTTTTTTATAGGATTCAGGCCGCCGGATATTTTATTTTCTTTGCAGGTACAAACCTAATTCGGCTATCGTGGGGTTTAGTCTCGAAGATATAATTTTCAACCTTATTTTTTCTGTTGTAACGGGATCAAACTGTAACAATCTTTTGTATCCGACAGTAGTTCCTCCGGCTGCCTTCTCCCAGGCGTTACCATTCCAATAATCCAGCTCAAATTTTTCAATCCTTTGTCCCACGGTAATATTTTCCTGCAACAATAATACATTGAATATTTTTTTGCCTCTTAATTTTAATTCAATTACCGCGCTCGTATCTGTTCCTTTGGTAGTCCAATAAGTAGTGTAGTTTTCATCGAGGACCGCCTTAGGCCTGATACCATTTGCCGAAGTAACCGTAGCGCCTTTTGCAAGATTATTTTTGAAAATATCATCCCTTAATTTTGTCCACTCTTTTAGTACTTTAATATCTGCATCATTGATGAGTCCCTCTTTGTCCGGCGGAATATTCATTAGTAACACGCTGTTTCGGCCAACCGAATGGAAATAAATGTCCAGTAATTTTTCAGACGATTTTACTTTATCGTTTTCTTCGGGATGATAAAACCATCCGGGCCTTATGGATACATCCGTTTCAGCAGGATACCATACTAATCCTTTTGCATGAATAATTTTATTGCTGCTTCCAAGATCATTGCCTGTCATATCTCCCTGCGGCTTAAAAGCAACGCCCTGTTGCGAATTAGATGAAATAGCCGATGGGTCTAAGTTATCAACGGGCACCACACTCCATTCTGTTTCCCGTCCATAACCCGTCTCAGTGCCTACCCATCGCACATCAGGCCCCATAATAGCGATAACGGCAGCAGGTTGTAACTTTCGTATCAGTTGATACCAACTGGGAAAATCATAAACCTGCTTTTTACCATTAGGACCTTCACCATTAGCGCCATCAAACCAAACTTCGTCTATGCGGCCATAGTTAGTCAGTAGCTCAGTTAGTTGCCTCACAAAAAAATCATTGTATTCATCCGTGCCATAAAAAGATGAATTTCTATCCCAGGGTGAAAGATAAATTCCAAAGCCTATGTTTTGCTTCTTACACGCATCAGCAACTTCTTTTACGACATCTCCCTTACCATATTTCCAGGGACTATTTTTTACAGAATGTTCCGTAGTTTTTGTCGGCCATAAACAAAACCCGTCATGATGCTTGGCTGTGAGTATAACCTGTTTGAATCCCGCGTTCTTAGCTACTTGTACCCATTGGTTGGCATTCAAATTTTCAGGATCAAATATTTTGGGGTCTTCCTTGCCCGTTCCCCATTCACGGTTAGTAAATGTGTTTACACCAAAATGAAAGAACGCAGTGAGTTCCAGTTTCTGCCATCTTAGTTGGCGGGCAGACGGTACAATATTAGCTGCCTTGTGAATGATATCGCTTTCTGAATCGGATGGCAAAATAACTGAGTAATTATTTTTTTGAGCGCTTACAATGCCAGAAAGAACGATCAAAAAAAGTAAAATGATTTGTTTCATTGATAAAATGTTTACTTAAAAATCGTATTCGTAAAGTCTTTTAAATATTAAATATTAGCGCCTACAAGTTAAACTATTAGAAACAATATCTGGCTGGATTCATTTCAATCTGATGGCGCCCGATAGCCATCGGGACGGATCCGGTAACAATTCCCGAGTGCTGTAAGTATGCAACTATCACGGGTAGCCCGCCTATGGCGGGCAAATAGCAATGTGAAAATATTTTTCTACAAACAGGTAGTGCCTACGGCACATGATCGCGGCATACAGTTATCGGATCCTATGACCGGATTGAAATGAAGCATTATCTTTCTGTTCCAATAGATTAACTTTATTGTGCAAATAAATCATGAAAGTTCTACCAACGGAAATAAGCCCGAAAAACAACAATTTTTTTTCTTTGATAGAAAAAGAGGATGATTTCTTTAAAGCGCCGTTTCATTATCATCCTGAATTAGAGCTGGTATTTATTCTTGGGGGTTTTGGTAAAAAAATTATTGGAGACAGAACAGGTGTTTTCAATGAAAGAGATATGGTGGTTATAGGAAGTAATCTCCCACATGCCTGGATTAGTGATGATGTATTTCATGCAAAAGGATCTGAACTCAAATCAAAAGCCATTGTTTTTCACCTAAATAAAAATATTTTCAGCCCCGCTTTTTATGACACGAAAGATGCTCTGGGTATAACTAAATTTTTTAAAATAGCAGAGAAAGGAATTATTATAACCGGAAAAACAAAAGAAGTTATTGAAAGGCAATTAAAACTATTGTTGCATAAAGAGGCTTTTGAACGAACATTAGGTCTTTTTGAAGTGCTGCATATTCTTTCAAAATCTAATGACTTGAGTTTTATATTAAGCGATGAATATAAACCACAGTCCACCTATGCTAAAACTGACCGTTTAGCAGAAGTTTATAAATATGTTGAACAGAATTTTAAAGATAACATTAGCCTCTCCACTATCTCTGCAATATCTAATTTAGCACCGCAATCTTTTTGCCGCTTGTTTAAAAAGAAGACTGGTAAAAGTTTTGTCGCTTACCTTAATGAACTAAGAGTAGCAGAAGCCTGTAAATATTTAACAGGAACCGATTGGACTATTGCTGAAATTGCTTATAACAGCGGCTTTAAGACGGTTTCTAATTTTAATAAATTATTTAAAAGTATTACGGGTACCAATCCAACAATTTATAAGTCAGTGTCAGAGTGATTAACATTCGTTCTGTAAGTAGCATAAAAGCAGTGTGTTTATTTGTATAAAAGGAATCGCCTGCTTTTAAAAAAGCAGGCGATTCTTTATGATTTTTTATTAACCAGCTATTTCATATCCCACCAAATTCTTCCAAACGTATCAGAAGTCTTGTTGCCGTAGTTAGGATCTTTTGCTATCATAGCCTGAAGAGCCTTCTGGTAATTGTCATTATTGGGTTGAGAACCAGAGCTAAGTGACAAGGCGTCTCTCCTCGCAATCACAAGATTCTTGCTTCCCGTCCACAAATTTTCCAGATAAGCAATGGTGGAACCATCACCAATTTTGCCATTATCACCGGCCCTGACATCTGTGAAATGAGGATAACCGGTGCGTTTCCACATGGCCCATGATTCATCAGGTTCCAAAAGGAAATTTACCCATGCCTGAGAGTAGATACTTGGTAATCCCAAGTACGGAAGAGTGGTTGCAAAGTTACCAATGGTTACAGTATCTGCTTTTGGAACATTGGTAGCTATAGCGAGCGCCTTATACTGGTCGAAAGATGCCTGAACACCTGCATAAAACCAGTCTGATGCTGATTTACCCAATCCGTTCCCTCCCTTTTGCGCAATCTCAGCCATCATGAAACAGGTTTCGGCATACGTTAAATAAGGAGTTCTCATTTTAATTGTTTTACCATCTACTATCGTTTCATCGTTGTGTCCATAAATTGCCGGGTCGGCTCGCGAATCGCTTCCCCCAAATCCTCCATTTTTTAAGAACAACCTGGTTTGAATGGCTGACAGAATCCCCAGATTCTGAGGATTTATGGTGGTAGTCAGGTTAAATGCTTCAAACCTGTCATTCCCTGTAAATCCATAGGAAGGATCGTCTGCGGATGCCGGTGAGGGATGCTTGCCCCAATAACGCACCTGGTTTTTAGGTAGTAGCAAAGCTGCTTTTGCAGCGGCATCACCATTATCCTTCACATTAACATACCCTTTAAAATTAGTGCCAAAATCATTTTGCCTTACCATAAATCTTATACGCGGATCGGTGGTTGACTTTAAAAATTCTACAAATGGAAAAGCTGCATCGTAAGAAAATAATAATACATTAATATCATCCAGATTATTATTCCATCCCTGCGTTTGATTGTATCCAAATGAACCATCAACAGTAGAAATCACATTATTATTGAAATTGGTGGCAATATCATTTAGTACACTTGTCAGATTCGCTGCATCTCTTTTTTCGTAACGCTGTGCAATTTTAATGCGCAACGTATTTGCAAACGCCAGCCACTTGGAATAATCTCCACCATAAAAAAGATCCTGGGCAGAAACATCAATCTGCTTTGAAGTGTTGATTTTTAAAAGAGTAGCCGCGTCCTTCAATTGTTGATCAAAAACTTTGTATAAATCATAATCTAAATCATACATGGGCAAAGGATATTTTTCCGGTTGAAATGCCTCTTTGTAAGGCATAGCGCCGTAGATGTCAGCCACTTTCCATGCCTGATAGGTCTCTATTATGGAACACATTGCCTTTACTCCCTGGTAAGTTTCCTTTTGGGCATCAGGCATAGCATCTATCAATGCAATGATCCGATGCATATCTCTTCCGTCTCCATTATAATAGTCATTGTAATAAGGAAAACCGGGATTAGGGCCAGAGATTTTGGAAATATCCCAATATTTTCCGGCAAGTGCGGCAGCATCTGCGCCATCCGGAACTACATACTGCATCCAGGTCATTGTGGTACCATACTTTTTGGATGTCTGGTCGCGGGATGTTAAATTAAAATCCTGCGTAGCGCCTGCAAAAAGGAATTCCGGGCCTGCATTACTCACCAGGTAGGGGTTGGTGTTAGTATCCACCAGTGTCTTTTTACAAGACTGGCTTAGCGTAGCTAAGATGACCAATCCAAAAATTATTTTATTTATATTTTTCATCTTTCTTAGGTTATATAATTATAATGAAATGTTTAGTGTAACTGCATAGTTGCGATAAAAAGGAACACCACCTGTAATGTAAGGCCTGAACGGATCATTACTTTGCAGTGATTCAGGGTTTTGGTCGGCGGATAAGGTCTTGTACAAATAGCCGATATTCCTTGCTGTTAAGTTAATTCGCGCGCCACGAAAATGAATCTTGCTGGCAATTGCTGTTGGAATCCTGTAAGACAAGGTGAGCTCCCTAAACATAACCCATGAATTTTTTGAAGCGGCCCCGTTGTTATTTATATTGGTTCCCCATCCAAAAAAGTTAATATAATACAAGGCAGCTTTCATTGGGCCGATCAAGCCTTGATCATAAGCTTCTTTAAAAGTCATGCCACCGATATCTTTTCCATTAGGGCTTACCTGATCCTTATCAAAAACACCATTGATTACTGCGCCATCATATCTCGTCCGCCCGGTGTAGCTGTCTATACGTTCTACTCCGCCATGTTCTTTATCGCGGTATTTTAATGATGCTTCCAGAGTACCTTGTGCCATGGCATAATTGTAAGCTTCTGAATAAACATAACCTCCAAACCGTCCGTCAACCTGCGCAAAAAGACTAAAGTTTTTATACCGAAGATTAGCACTGATGCCTCCGGTAAACTTCGGTTCAACATTACCAATCTTTACTCTTCTCACTGAATCCGGAGGATTAAGGTATTCATATTGGGCATAAGCATATTTGGTGGCAGGATTTGTACTGCTGGCGCTGTCTGTAATCTGGATAATAGGATAGCCGGTTTTAGGGTCTGTTCTGGAAGCATTACTAACGTCCGCAGTAAGTATTCCAAAAGGGCCTCCTTCGTAAGCATATACATTAGCACCATCATAACCTCCACTTAATTGCCATTCTGTAATTCCATTACCAAATTTCACAATCTTGCTATGGTTGGATGCCATGTTTACAGAAAAATCCAAATGCCAATCCTTCTTACGGACAGGAGTAACATTTACCAACAATTCAT